>CABQSP010000011.1:0-39879 GCA_902466855.1 uncultured Collinsella sp.
TCATGTCGTAGCCCATGTCCTTGGCGTTCTTGAGCAGGACGGACGCCGGCGTGTAGTAGATCGGCGCAAAGATCATGGTGGCGCCGGCCTGCTTGGCCTTGGTCAGCTGGTTGGTAAAGCTCGTGGCGGAGTCGTCCTTAAAGGTCTCCTCGTCAACAATCTCGAGCTTGGACTCAGCGGCCTGGGCCTTAAAAGAATCTGCGATGCCCGAAGAATAGGCGTCGCCGGAGTTATAGAACAGCACGAACTTCTCGTCCGCATACTTCTGCGCCAGGAACTTGGCAGCGTTGACACCCTGGTTGGGGTCGGTGAAGCAAACCTGGAAGACGCAATCCTTGCCATCGGTGACGTCCTCGGAGGACGCGGACGGGGTAATCATGAACGTCTTGGGGTCGTTACCGCACTCTGCGGCGACGGCAACCGACGCACCCGTGGTAGTCGGGCCGACGAGGGCCTGCATGCCCCAGTCGAGCAGGGTGTTGAAGGCGTTGACGGCCTTCTCGCCATCGGCCTGGTCATCCTCGGCCTTGCTGGCAAGCGGCAGCTCCTTGGTCGAGAAATCCTTGCAGCCAAGCTCGACACCCTGGGTAACGGACTTGCCGTAGGACGCGTTGGCGCCGGTCAGCGGGCCGATGGTGCCGATTTTAAACGAAGCGTCGCTCGAAGCGGAACCGCTGTCGCCGCCGTTGGAGGAGCAGCCAGCTAGAATGGACATCGCCCCCAGACCTGCTGCGCTCGCGATAACGCTCCTGCGATTCATAACAGGGTTCAATGACTTACCGGTGAGGCTCGACATGCGGCTCTCCTCTCAAATCTCGTCGGGTTTCGGTTACCCGACAGGCCATCCTTCGCCGTGTTCGGCGTTCGCAAAATACTAGACGCTTTAGTTAAGGAAAGTGGCGATTATTTCAACTTTTCTTTGGATTTGTTCATTTATCCATAATTCTGCGTATATCTATTACTTTATGCATTAATGCCACTTTATTGTGTGAAAGTAATGTTTCCGTTCTGTTACAGGCGTCCTTGCCCTGAATAAACAGGCTCGACGGTTGCGTTTTGTGCGCACCTAAGCGGCGATGTACTTGCCGTCCTGAATCACATAGGCCGTAGCGGGCTTTTCGACTTGGCCCTCGTCGTTCCACGTCAGCTCGCCCGTCAGGCCCTCGATCTTGATCTTGCGCATGGCACGGGCAAGGTCGCCGGCGATGTCGGCACCGTCAGCCGTAATGTCGATGCCCACCTTATCGATAGCCTCGGCGATGGCGTGGACGCAATCGTAGGCGTCGGCGGCAAACTGGTTAGGCGTCTCGTCGTAGGCATCCTTATAGGCCTTGACGAAGTCGGCGTTCTTCTCATCGTCGGCAGAGAACGGAGTCATGAGCAGCACGCCCTCGGCAAGAGAGGTGTCGAAGCCCTCAACGGAGAGCAGGCCGTCCATGCCATCGGTACCCATGAGCGTCATGTCGTAGCCCATGTCCTTGGCGTTCTTGAGCAGGACGGACGCCGGCGTGTAATAGATCGGGGCAAAGATAAGCGTGGCGCCGGCCTCCTTGGCCTTGGTGAGCTGGTTGGTGAAGCTCGTGGAAGAGTCGTCCTTAAAGGTCTCGGTATCGACGATGTCGAGCTTGGACGCCTTGGCCTGCTCGGCAAAAGCGTCGGCAACGCCCGAGCTATACGTATCGCCGGAGTTGTAGAACAGGGCGATCTTGGCATCCGCATACTTCTCGGCCAAGAACTTCGCGGCGCTGGCGCCCATGGTGGGATCGGTGAAGCAAACCTGAAAGACCGTGGTCTTATCCTTGGTGACGTCGAGCGACAAGGCCGAAGGCGTGACCATAAGCATATCGTCGGCGATCTCGCCCGAGACGGCGACGGCGGCACCAGTCGTGACGGGGCCGACGAGCGCCTGCATGCCCCAGTCGCACAGGGTATTGAAGGCGTTGATAGCCTTCTCGCCGTCAGCGACATCGTCCTCGGACTTAAGCGTGAGTTTGAGGTCCTTGGTCGAGAAATCCTTGGCGGCGAGCTTGGCACCCTTCTCGGCCGAAACGCCATAGGTTGCCGCGGCGCCGGTCAGAGGGCCGATGACACCGATCTTGAAGGTCTTGCCGTCATCGGCGGAGCCGCCGTCCGAGCCGCCCGACTAGCAACCAGCGAGTGCGGCGGTGCTGCCGAGCGCCGCGGCGCCAGCCAAGAAACTCCTGCGGTTAAGTACGTTGTTGATGCTAAACATGGTGTCCCCCTTTTCGCTGGCCGCGGTGCGGCCGTCTTGCGGTACAGGGCAAACCTTATGGTGCAAACGTTGACAGTTTGTTACGGAGTTCCGTTTGTAGCGAGCATGTTTCCAATGTTTCCGCAGCGTTTCGGGGGTGCCGTTTTGTGCGACTCCTGTTGCCTGGCGAGCACGCGCCCTCGGTTCACGCTAGAATGCACTCAACCTTTAAGCGGTTAATCCATCCATAAGATGCACGAAGGAGCTATCTATGAGCGAACCCCTGCGCACCGTGAACGTCGGTCTGATCGGTCTTGGAACCGTCGGCGGCGGCGTGGCCCGTCTGATCAAGAGCCACCACGATGAGTACCTGGCCGCCTACGGCATCGACCTTAAGCTGACCCGCGCCTGCGCGCTTGCCTGGGAGCAGGCCGAAGCTGCCGGTATTGAGCGCGAGGCCTTTACGAGCGACTGGCACGACGTCGTCACCGACCCCGCCGTCGATATCGTCGTCGAGCTCATCGGCGGCGAGCACCCCGCGACCGAAATCTTCACCACCGCCTTCGAGAACGGCAAGCACGTCGTCTCTGCCAACAAGGCCCTGTTGGGCCGTCATGTCGAGACGCTCGCCGAGAAGGCACGCGCGTGCGGCGTGCAGATTAAGTGCGAGGCCAGCTGCGGCGGTGGCATCCCCATTGTCAGCACGCTCGAGCACGACCTGGTGGGCAACAAGATCCTGACCATCGCTGGCATTCTCAACGGCACCACCAACTACATCCTGTCGCGCATGGACGCCGAGGGCGCCGATTACGCTGACGTGCTCGCCGACGCCCAGGCAAAGGGCTATGCCGAGGCCGACCCGTCCGCCGACGTCGACGGCTTCGACGCCGCCAGCAAGACGGCAATCCTCGCTTCCATCGGCTTTGGCACCCGCGTGACCACCGACGATGTCTACCAGCAGGGTATCCGTACCATCGGCGCCGAGGACATCGCCCAGGCCCGCGAGCTCGGCTACACCATCAAGCTGCTGGGCATCGCACGCAACACCGACGCCGGCGTCGACGTCCGCGTGCATCCCACGCTCATCCCGGCAGACCATATGCTCGCCAAGGTCAACGGCGCCATGAACGCTGTCTACGTGGTAGGCGACGCCGTGGGCGAGACCATGTTCTACGGTGCCGGCGCAGGCTCCTTCCCCACCGCGAGCGCCGTCGTGGGCGATATCCTGTCGCTCTCCGAGCAGATCAGCCGCGGCGTGGCTCCGCTGCCCGAGATTGAGCCCTATGGTCACAACCTCGCCTTTAAGCCCATGGACGAGCTCCAGACCAAGTACTATGTGCGCCTGAAAGTCGCCGACCGCGTAGGCGCCCTGTCCGAGACGGTCGACATCTTTGCCAAGCACAACATCTCGATCTCGCTCATCAACCAGGTCGAGGACGGCAAATCGGGCGTCAGCGATGCCTGCTCGGTCATCTTCCTAACGCACCGCGCGCTCGAGAAGGATATCCAGGCAGCCGCCGCCGAGCTTGCCGGCGTCGACTGCGTGGCCGAGGTCGCCAACGTCCTGCGCATCGAGGACGTTGAGGCTTGGACCGAAGGCGTCATGGCCAACTAATTCGCTCTTCGCTATACGGCATATATGTTTTCCTGGCGAGCGATATGTCCTTCCATGTCACGGGCGCCGTGCTCCCCGTCGACGGAGCCGCCCGCTCCTAAAGGTCGCAAGCCACGACTTCGAACCTCAACGAGGCCCAACGCAAAAGGCGCGCTGTCTGCATCAACCGCAGGCAGCGCGCCTTCTTCTGTTTGAAAGGGAAACTATGTCCCACCATTTCGAATCAGAACGGGGCACGGTTTCCCCCAGGACCTCCTTGCGGAAACTGCATCCCACTCTGAGCGCCCATTCCGGGACACAGCTTCCCAACGGCCCCTGTTTCGGAAACCACATCCCATTCCGAGCCTTCAAAGCGGGACGCGGCTTCCCCGAGAGAGTATCGACTACTTGCCGTCGTCGTCCTCGGCTTCTTCTCTCGCATAGAGTTCCAGCATGCGGCGGCGGTATTCGCGCACGGCGAGCTTGGCGCGCTCCAGGCGGCGACGTTCGCGCGGAGTCAGCTCGGACGGGTCGACCTCGTCTCCATAGGTCTTATCGGCAAGCAGGTGCGCCGCGTCCACAATACGGGCATCGATATGGCCGCTCGCCGCCTCGGCGGAAAGACGCTCGGCAATCGTATCGAGCGTAGGCAGGCCCTCGAATACGCGACCGTGACCATGCGAGGTCAGCAGCTCGTGCTCGCGTGCGAGCAAGCTCGCTAGGTCGTGATGGGCGCGCAGGATGTCGAGCGCATCGGATGGATGCTCGGCAACCTCTGCCACGGCGGCGACTGGCGCGGCGTCGACCACGCGGTAGAAGAGCTGCGCGAGCAGCGGCATCGAGAACACCGTGATGGCACCGGCGGCAACCATGACCGACGCAATATCTTGCGACAGCGCGCCCGCGTTGACGGCAACGCTCGTCACGGCAACGATGATCGGAAGCGCCGTAGTGCAGTACAGGGCCACGGTAATGCGACCATACGCCGATACATCGCGCGTCGCAGGACAAATGCCCATAGAGATGAGGATGGGCACGGCACGAATAATCAGCAACGCCACGATAAAGCCCGCGAGCAAGCCCGGACGCGACGCCACGGCCGTCAGGTCAATCTTTGCGCCCGATACGGTAAAGAACACCGGAATCAAAAAGCCGTAGGCCAGGCCGTCGAGCTTGGTCTCGAGCGTATGGTTGCCCTCGGGGATGATATAGCGCAGGACAAAGCCGGCGGCAAAAGAACCCAACACGATGTCGAGATCAAAGACGGCCGAGAACGCCACGAGCGTGACCAAGATGAGCACCGTCAGGCGCACGAAGGTCTGCGACGTGGTATCGGCGCGCTCCTCGACAAACGCAAAGAAGCGGCTGCCGACGCGCTTGGAGCGGCTCGGGACCACGGCCAGTAACACGCAAACCACCGCAAACAAGCCAAGGATTACGAGCGTTTGGATGCCAGTGCGAGCAGACAGCAGCACCGACATGGCGAGCACGGGACCGAGCTCGCCCCAAGTGCCATACGCGAGAATCGAGTCGCCCACACGCGTGCCGGTGAGCGAGCGCTCGCGCATGATGGGCACGAGCGTGCCGAGCGCCGTAGAAGTGAGGGCAAGCGTCACGGCGATACCGTCGAAATGACTGACCGAGAACCACGGGGTAAAGCGCACGGCAAGCCAGGCGATACCAAACGTGACGACCCACGTCGCCAAGCCGTAGCGCCCCTCGACGCCCGTGATGCTCTTGGGGTCGATCTCAAAGCCGGCGAGCAGGAACAAAAAGGCCAGACCGAGCTCGGACACCAGCGAGACCTCGGCATCTACATGGATGACGCCGAGCATATGGGGTCCCAGCACCGCACCGAACACGAGCAAAAAGACCGTCTCGGGAACGGGTTTTCCGGGAATCGCCGAGGCGATGAAGGGGCTTGCAAAGGCCACGAGCGCGATGATGGCGAGTGAAACGAATGCCATGTGATGCCTTTCTCTTGTTTGCGCTTCACTGTAGCACCCTCGCCGTCCTCAACGCGCCGCGAGCTGTCGTATCATAGTGAGGTTTACAAACATGTGGCTCAAGGCGACCGCAGGGCAGACCCCGCAAACCGACCGCTGCCGCATACCGTACCGTACGCCCAACCGATCAGGAAGGCAGGAACCAATGGTCTCTCGTATCTACGTGGAGAAGAAACCCGGGTTCGACGTCGAGGCTCAGCAGCTCAAGAGCGAGCTGACCGAGATTCTCGGCATCAAGGGCATCGAGGCCCTGAGGATCATCAACCGCTACGACGTCGAGGGCATCGACGAGGAGCTTTTCCGCTCCTGCGTGCCGACCGTCTTTAGCGAGCCCCAGGTCGATGTGACCTACGACGAACTCCCCGCAAGCGATGGCGCCGTCTTTGCCGTCGAATTCCTGCCTGGCCAGTTTGACCAGCGCGCCGACTCCGCCAGCGAGTGCGTGCAGCTCATCAGCCAGGGCGAGCGCCCCGCCGTGCGCTCCGCCAAGGTCTATATGATCTCGGGCACTCTGGACGAAGCCGCCATCGAGGCCATCAAGCACTACGTGGTGAACCCCGTCGAGGCGCGCATCGCCTCGCTCGACCTGCCCGAGACGTTGCACATTGAGACACCCGAGCCGCAGCCTGTCGAAGTGCTCGACGGTTTCCGCGAGCTCGACGAGGCCGGCCTTGCCGCCTTTATCACCGAGCGCGGCCTTGCCATGGACGAGGCGGACATCGCCTTCTGCCAGCAGTACTTCCGCGATGAGGATCGCGACCCCACCATCACCGAGATCCGCGTGATCGACACCTATTGGTCCGACCACTGCCGCCACACCACCTTCGGCACCGTCCTGGACGACGTGACAATCGACGACGCCGTGGTGCAGCAGGCCTTCGACCGCTACATGGAGATGCGCCACGAACTCGGCCGCGACGCCAAGCCCGTCTGCCTCATGGACATGGGCACCATCGGCGCTAAGTACCTTAAGAAGACCGGCGTCATGACCGATGTCGACGAGTCCGAGGAGATCAACGCCTGCACCGTCAAGGTGAAGGTCGATGTCGACGGCGAGGACCAGGACTGGCTGTTCCTATTTAAGAACGAGACCCACAACCACCCGACCGAGATCGAGCCCTTCGGCGGTGCCGCCACCTGCGTGGGCGGCGCCATCCGCGACCCGCTCTCGGGCCGCAGCTACGTGTACCAGGCCATGCGCGTCACCGGCGCCGGCGACCCCACCGTCCCGGTTTCCGAGACGCTCGAGGGCAAGCTGCCGCAGCGCAAGCTCGTGACCACTGCCGCCGCCGGCTACTCCAGCTACGGCAACCAGATCGGCCTTGCCACCGGCCAGGTCAACGAACTCTATCACCCCGGCTACGTGGCCAAGCGCATGGAGGTCGGCGCCGTCGTGGGCGCTACCCCGGCAAACCACGTGCGCCGCGAGTGCCCCGCCCCCACCGACAAGATCATCCTGCTGGGCGGCCGCACCGGCCGTGACGGCATCGGCGGTGCCACCGGCTCCTCCAAGACCCAGAACACCGAGTCCATCGAGACCTCGGGCGCCGAGGTCCAGAAGGGCAACGCCCCGGTCGAGCGCAAGCTGCAGCGCCTCTTCCGCCGCGGCGACGCCTGCCGCCTGATCAAGCGCTGCAACGACTTTGGCGCCGGCGGCGTCTCGGTCGCCGTGGGCGAGCTTGCCGACGGCCTGTATGTCGACCTGGACACCGTGACCAAGAAGTACGACGGCCTGGACGGCACCGAGCTCGCCATCTCCGAGTCCCAGGAGCGTATGGCCTGCGCCGTCGCCGACGGTGACGTCGAGGAGTTCATGGGCTACGCCGCCGAGGAGAACCTCGAGGCGACCGTTATCGCCGAGGTTACCGCCGAGCCGCGCATGCGCATGGCCTGGAACGGCGTCGCCATCGTCGACCTGTCCCGCGAGTTCCTCAACTCCAACGGCGCACCCAAGCACCAGGTCGCCCACGTGTGCGCCCGTAGCGTGTGGCAGCCCAGCTGGGCCGGCACCACGCTTGCCGAGCGCATGACCTCGCTCGTCACCGACCTCAACGTCGCTTCCAACAAGGGCCTTTCCGAGCGCTTCGACTCCACCATCGGTGCCGCAACCGTGCTCATGCCCTTTGGCGGCAAGACGCAGCTCACCCCGAGCTCGGCCATGGTCGCCAAGTTCCCCGTGGACGGCGAGACCACCACGGCGAGCGCCATGGCATGGGGCTTCAACCCCTATCTGATGGAGGCCGACCAGTTTGCGGGCGCCTACCTGTCCGTGGTCGAGTCCATCGCCAAGCTCGTGGCTGCCGGCTTTGAGCACAAGCGCGCCTATCTCTCCTTCCAGGAGTACTTCGAGCGTCTGCGCACCGAGGCCGAGCGCTGGGGCAAGCCCACGGCAGCCGTCCTGGGCGCCCTCATGGCCCAAGTCGACCTGGGTGCCGGCGCCATCGGCGGCAAGGACTCCATGAGCGGTTCGTTTGAGGACGAGACCGGCGAGCTCAACGTTCCGCCGACCCTGATCAGCTTCGCCGTCGCCGTGGGCAAGGCCGCCCGCGCCGTCTCGCCCGAGTTCAAGGGCCTCACGCACCGCGTCGTCCGCATCGCCCCCGCCACCTATGGCGAGGACTACCGTCCCGACGCCCAGCAGTTGCTCGCCGCGTTTGACGCCGTCGAGGCGCTCACTGCTACCGGCAACGCCCTGGCCATATCCACGCCCGGCTACGGCTGCGGCGCCGAGAGCCTCTTTAAGATGTGCGTCGGTAACCAGATCGGTATCGAGCTTGCCGAGGATGTAGACGTGGAGAGCCTCTTCACCCCGCTCTACGGCAGCTTTATCGTCGAGCTCGCCGAGGACGCCGAGCTGCCCGAGGTCGCCGACGGCGTTGTCGTCGAGCCCCTGGGCACCACCGTCGAGGGCTATGTCATCGACACCGGCTCCGAGGTCATCGAGCTCGCCGAGCTCCAGGAGGCCTGGGAGAACGGCATCGAGGGCGTCTTCGCCTACCGCAGCGCCGGCGAGACCCCCGAGGTCGAGACCATCGACTTCCGCGCCAAGGATATCCACGTGTACGGCGGCGCCAAGATCGCCCGCCCGCGCGTGATCATCCCCGTGTTCCCCGGCAACAACTGCGAGTACGACAGCGCCCGCGCCTTCCGTGCCGCCGGTGCCGAGGCCGACACCTTCGTGATCAACAATCTCACGCCCGAGGCCGTCGCCGAGAGCACCCACGAGCTTGCCCGCCGCATCCGTGCAAGCCAGATCGTTATGATCCCCGGCGGCTTCTCGGGCGGCGACGAGCCCGACGGCTCTGCCAAGTTCATCACGGCGTTCTTCCGCGCTCCCGAGGTCACCGAGGCAGTCCGCGACCTGCTCAAGGCTCGCGATGGCCTGATGCTGGGCATCTGCAACGGCTTCCAGGCCCTGATCAAGCTCGGCCTGGTGCCCTACGGCGACATCGTCGACGCCACGCCCGATGCGCCCACGTTGACGTTCAACACCATCGGTCGCCACCAGAGCCGTCTGGTGCGCACCCGCATCTCGTCCAACTTGTCCCCGTGGCTGTCGCAGTGCAGCCTGGACGACCCCTACACCGTCGCCATCAGCCACGGCGAGGGCCGCTTTGTCGCCAATGACGAAGTGCTCGCCCAGCTGATCGCCAACGGCCAGGTCGCCACGCAGTACGTGGGCGAGAACGGCAAGCCCAGCATGGATCTTTCCGTCAACCCCAACGGCTCCGCACTCGCCATCGAGGGCATCACGAGCCCCGACGGCCGCGTCCTGGGCAAGATGGGCCATGCCGAGCGTCGCGGCGACAACCTGTACCGCAACGTGCCCGAGCATGTCCCCGGCGATAAGTTCATGCCGATCTTTGAGAGCGGCGTGGCCTACTTCGCTTAAACCTTTCCCATCGGGTACAATCCCTTCGGGTAACAACACCCGCCACCGGCACATCCGGTGGCGGGTTCTTTTTTGCTTCGCGCATGTAGGAAGGACATCATGGAAAGCCGCAAGCCGTATCTCGCCACCCTGCCCGGACTCATCCTGGGCTGTCTCGTTTGCTGCGCGCTCTGGGGCTCCGCCTTCCCCTGCATCAAGATCGGCTACGGCCTCTTTGGTATTCCCGCGCACGACAGCGCCTCGCAGCTGCTCTTTGCGGGCTTGCGCTTCACGCTTGCCGGCGCCCTGGTTATCGTTGGGATGAGTGCGGCCCAACGCCGCCCCCTCATTCCGCAGGCTCGCGACATCAAGCCCATCTTTGTCTTGTCGCTCTTCCAGACTATCGGGCAGTACTTCTTTTTCTATCTGGGCCTCTCGCGCGCCAGCGCCATGTCGAGCTCCATCATCGAGGCCAGCGCCAACTTCCTCGCAATCCTCTTTGCCGCCCTGGCGTTTCGCACCGAGAAGCTCAATACGGCCAAGGTGCTTGGCTGTGCGCTGGGCTTTGCCGGCGTCGCTCTCGTCAACCTTTCGGGCGCGGATGGCACCTTTGGCTTCAGGCTCGATGGCGAGGGCTTTATCCTAGCCTCCACCGTCGCGGGTGCCCTTTCGACCTGCCTGATTGGCATCTTCTCGCGCGAGCACGACGGCGTCTTGCTTGCCGGGTGGCAGTTCTTGGTCGGCGGCCTTGTCCTCACCGCCATCGGCTTTTTGATGGGTGGCGCGCTCTCCCCCACGGCGATTGCCCCCGCCATCGCGCTCATCATCTACATGGCGCTTATCTCCGCGGTCGCCTACTCGCTGTGGTCGCGCCTGCTTGCCGTCAACCCCGTCAGCCGCGTCTCGGTCTTTGGGTTTATGAACCCCGTCTTTGGTGTGCTGCTGAGCGCGCTGCTGCTCGGCGAAGGCGCGGGCACGAGCCCCGTTACCGTCATCGTTGCCCTGCTGTTGGTCTGCGGCGGCATCATCATCGTCAACAAACCCAAAAAAGCCTAGCGAACTCACCTTTTTAGGGAGGGCATTCGCATACTTTAGCTTAATGGAGCACACTGGTTCTCGTTGATTTCGTACCGAGTCGCGGCGGCAGACGCCCGTCTTGCCGCACCGCGCCTGGGCATTATGGCCGGTGGCCCCCACAAACGCAAAAGGGGCGCACGACCATCGCAACGGTCGTGTGCCCCTTTTCCTAGCGTATCTGAACGCCAGCTTTCTTTTTCTCGGCCTTGACGCGGTAAAGCTCCGCATCGGCAGCGCGAAGTAAGTCTTGCCAGGTATCAACACTATCGCCGACCCGCGCGTAACCGATGGACATCCGCAATGCATACGGCACCTCGGCATGCGCGAGCTCGTCGTTGATTGTCGCGCACAGATGCATGATATCCCGTTCCGCCACTGCCTTTTGGAGCACCACGAACTCATCGCCACCGTAGCGTGCGATAAAGCCACCAGACGCCGAGCAGACCTCTTTGAGCGCAGCGGATATAACCTGAAGAGCATGGTCGCCCTCCACATGTCCATAGCGATCGTTAATCTGCTTAAAGCCGTCGGCGTCCATCATAAGCAGATACACATCTTCGGCCTGATCCACATTTGAAAAGAGCGACAGCATATAGGTCTCAAAACGGTTGCGATTGTTAAGGCCAGTCAACGGGTCGGTCGAGATCAGTTGCTCCTGACAAACAATGTAGAGCTGCAACATACTTAACATGATGCCGACACTAAGGCAGGGACCCGAATAAAAGACCTGAAAGACACCGGCCACCAAGGCCGGAATGGCGAAAAATGCCAAGGTTTGATAGATGGCCTTCTTTTGTAGGCTCTCGACCTTGCAAGATTGTATAAACGCATGCAGGGACGTATATATAACGTAGCAGTAGCTGACGATGGGCTGGATCATATAGACAAAACCGCGACGATACGCGCCCTGCGCATCGATATAGAACAGGGCATGCGTCCAGTAGCTAGTAAACGCCAGTACGACTACCAGCACCGCAGGCAGCGTTACAAACGCCATCCTATAGCGCGCGGTCAAAAGGCGAGAACCCTGCACCGTCTCGGAATAGATAAACCAAATGAGGCACGCGGCGGCAAAGAGCGAAAACGAAACCGCGTTGGAAATCCAGTTGGCAGCAATGCCCAGCGTGCCGCCCACACCGTCCGAAAGCGTCCAGATTATATCGAATAACATGTACGCGGCAGAGGTGTAGCCGAGCGTACTAAACAATAACTGCTGGGTACTCGAGAACAAGGAGTGGCGACTTCGCACGGCAAGCCCGATAAGAACAATCATGCATAGCAGGAATATCTCGATCTTGAGTGCCTTAACCACTAGACGCCCTCCCTTCAATATCCAAGTGGTCAGAATCGCCCGATTCGTGTCTGGGCAATAAACGCCCCTTACTCCGCAGGGGTAAAGGGAATAATAGCAGAGCGCCCGAACGTTGCTGCAAGACAGCTCTCGTTCGGGCGCTCTGACGGCGCGAATTGCAGACGCCGGCTTGATTGACTCGCGTCGACGATTACTCGCCGTCGATGTCGGTCGCGACGGCCTCCTCAATAGCCTCGACGCCTTCGACCGACAGATCCTCTTTGCCGTGGCAGAACTTCTTATCGACCCAGCCGGTCAGAATCGGGGCCATGATTGCCGTGATGATGACGGCGGTGGCAATCTGCGCATACGCGGTGGGCGCAAGCTCGGCATAGCGCGGAGCGACCTCGGCGAGGGCGACCGGCGTGGTCATGGCCGTGCCGGCAATCGTGGAGCATGCCACAGCCGCCTTACCGTTGCCGCCACACAAGCGCTCGAAGGCAAAGGTAATGGGACCGACGACAAAGAGCGTGATGAGGCCCAGTAGGATGCCCGAAATGCCACCGGCGATGAAGCTCGAAAGGCTCATGGACGCACCGAGCTGAAAACCGATGACGGCAATCGCGGGATTGGCACCGGGAACCAGCAGGTTCTTGATGAACGGGAAGAGGTTGCCCAGAACCATGCCGATAACAAGCGGCAGGATGGATCCGATGATGGTGCCGACGGGGATGTTGGCGAGACCCGAGACACCGAGGATGATCATCGTGACGGCGGGGCCGGCCGTAAAGAACAGGATACCGACGGCGCCCTGCTCGGACTCATCGCCGAACTCGCCCATGATGCCCGTATAGAGCGCCATGTTGCAAAACGTGATGCCGCCGATGATAGACACGGAGCTCAGGCCCAGGAAGTTGTCGTTAAAGAAATATGCCACACCCAAGCCAAGGGCCGCCGCAACAACAAGCTTGGGGATCAGTACGACGATGCCGGTCTTGATAGCGCCCGGCGTGGACTTAAAGCTGATGCCGGCACCCACAAACAGCAGGATCGCGGCGACGATGGTATTGGAGCCACCGCGGCAGGCAGCCGTAAAGAAGCCGCCGATCTCAAAAACCTGCGGGCAGAAGGTGTTGAGCAAAAGACCGACGATCATCGGGTAAATCATGATGTCGCCCGGGATGCGCGGGACCCTGAATTTCTTTTGCTCGTTGGCGGTTGCTTCCTGTGCCATGAAACCCCCATTTCCGCTGACGGGGTACAAAAGCCCACGTCACGCTTTGCTACAGTAAAGTTTGACCATGGTACCAGAAGAAATAGACCAGCTCGGTGAAAAATTCGACAAGTTGGGATGGAACGAGATTCGGCGCCCGCGACGCCACCCCTATATAAGGCTCAAGACGATATAGAGTACGATGCCCGAGACGCAGCACCACAGCATCGATTTTGTCTTGACCGCCACGACCACGACGCCGGCGGCCGCAATCCAGGGAACCAAGGCAGGCCAGAGTCCCGCGTCGAACGCGCCGGGGCTCACCAAGTCGTTGGCGACCAGCGCGGCAAAGGCAGCGGGCGGGATATAGCCCAGGGCCTCGGTAATGCGGGGCGACAGGGTCCGCCCGCGCAAGGCGAACGCCGGCGCGATGCGAAAGAACGCGATAGCAACCCACGACGACAGCCACAGAACCAAGAACTCGTTAACGGGCATCGCGGGCACCTCTTCCGTCAAATACAGCATCGCACGCCAGCGCAATGGTAATGCCGACCACGACGCTTGCCGGCACGGCAATATTCACGAGGCCCAAGAACTTGCATACGGCGACGGACACCGCGCCCGAAACCGCCGCGACAACGTTGCCGCGCGACAGCCGCTGCGAAAAGAGCAGGCAGATAAAGAGCGAGGTGCAGACAAAGGCTGCAATGGCGGTGGGAACATCGACAACGGCGCCGACGATGGCGCCCATCGTACACGAAACGCCCCATGTTGCGATGAGGATCACGTTGAGCACAAAAGACTCGCGCGGGCCCCAATCCTCCCCCTCAATCAGCTTGGCAAGCGAGATGCCATATGCCTCCTCGGTAAGTGTCGCGGCAACAGCCAGCGTCTGACGCTTCGAGGCACCCCTCAGATGCGGTGCGATCGATGCCGAGTAAAGCGCAAAGCGCGAGGAGATGGCGGCAACGCTCGCGACGATCGATGCTGCAGGCACACCCGCCAGCCACAGGTTGCAGATCATAAACTGGCCGCTGCCCGTCACAAACGTACTGCTTAGAGCAAAGACCATCCAGGGCTCCATTCCCGTCTGCCCCATGATCATTCCGCACGGCGCGCCTATTGCAACATAGGTAAGCATCACTGGCCAGACGGTTCTAACGATTTTGAGCACCATACGTTTCTCATCCTGACAAGGTCTCCGAGCCGCATGTAGCGACACGGCAGAATCATCATCCGGCAGCAACCGAGTTCACCTACAATTGCCACCGGATCGAAAGACACAACTTTTTAGGAAGTCATTATGACAGCTATCGATCGAGACCGGGCGCGCGCGGCCTTCAAAAGCTACACCGATGCCTACGACGCCACCAACCCACGCATCGCGCTCAAAATCGAGCATACGTACCACGTGGCCGAGGCATGCGATGCCGTAGCGCGCGAGCAGGGCTGGTCGTCAGAAGATATTGACCTGGCATGGCTTTGCGGCCTGCTACACGATATGGGCCGCTTTGAGCAGCTGCGACGCTGGGACACCTTTAAGGACGCCGAGAGCATGAGCCATGCGGCGCTGGGCATCGAGGTCCTCTTTGGCGAGAATCCCGCCGATGCACCCGCCGTAACGAGCATTCGCGACTTTATCGATGACCCGGCAGAAGATGAGCTCATCCGAGCGAGCATTGCCTATCACAGCGATTTCCGTCTACCCGCGCAGCTCGACGAGCGCACGCGGAGCTTCTGCGATATCGTGCGCGATGGCGACAAGATCGACATTATGCGCGCCATCGCCGACAGCACTGTCGACACTATCCTCAAGGTGGACGAGAAGACGTTTCTCGGCAGCCGTTTCTCGTCGCCGACACTTGCCGCCTTTGACGAGCACCGCTGCGTCGCACGCGATGAACGCGACGAGCCCGCAGACTACCTGGTGGGACTCATCTGCTTTATGTTTGAGCTCGTCTATCCAGCGAGCCGCGCGCTGGCGCGCGAGCAGGGCGATATCTACCGCCTGCTCGACGCGCCTTTTGGCATCACGCGGCCCTTTACCGACCCCGCCACGCAGGCAACTTGGAGCCGCCTTAAGGACGAGATGCGCGACTGGCTGGCGCGCGCCTAGCGCTCAAGCTGAGCCAGCAGCTCCTCGACGACCTCGACGGCATCGCCGACAACCTTGTACTGGGCAGTACCAAAAATGGGGGCATCCGGGTCCTCGTTGATGGCGATAATGCACTCAGCCCCACCGATGCCGGCAAGATGTTGGATGGCGCCCGAAACACCGATACTCACGAGAAGCCTGGGCGAAACCGATACGCCGGTCTGGCCAATCTGATGGCGATACTCCAGCCAGCCGGCCTCCACGACGGGACGCGTGCAACCAAGCTCGGCACCCAGAGCCTCGGCGAGTTTTCGCATCAGGGGCAGATTCTTCTTGGAGCCAATGCCGCGGCCCACCACAACCAGGCGCTCGGCATCGGCAATTGAGGCCTGCTGCCCCCACTCCTCGGCGGGAATCGAGATCTCGACACGAGCCTTAGCATCATCCGCAAGCAATATCTGGGTGATCGTGCCGGAGCGGCCGTAGTCGAAGTCAGGAGCCTTAAAGATACCGGGGCGCACCGTTGCCATCTGGGGACGATGATTGGGGCAGACGATGGTGGCCATCAAGTTGCCGCCAAACGCCGGGCGCGTCTGCTGCAGTAGGCCCGTCTCCGTATCCATCGAAAGCACGGTGCAGTCAGCCGTAAGGCCCGTCTGCAAACGCACGGCAACGCCGGGTGCAAGTTCTCGACCAAAAGCGGTCGCGCCGTATAGAATGGCCTCGGGTTTGCGTTCGGCTACCAAATCGCAGATCAAGCGGGCGTAGACCTCCGCATCGTTTTGGCGCAGGCGCTCGTCGCGACAGGCCAGGACTTCGTCGGCGCCCGCGCAAACCAGATGCTCCAGGTCGCCGAGAGAACCCTCGGGGCCCATGCCGGCCAGTGCCACCAGACGGCAGCCGCGAGCATCGGCAAGCTCGCGGCCCTTGCCCATAAGCTCATAGGCAACGGAAGTCACCGTATCGTGCTCGTCGGTCTGCACGAATACCCAAATGTCTCGATACGCATCGAGGTCAACCGCACCAGCGGCCTCGTCACGCTCGATCGAGATAGCGTTGACAGGGCAGGCGTCGACGCACCCACCGCATAGGATGCAGCCGTCGGTTACGCGGGCGCATCGGCTGGGTCGCTCGCCTTCCACAACGATGCCGCCCGAGGCACAGGCGCGAACGCAGCGACCGCAGCCGATACAGGCTTCGCTATCGATAATCAGTCCGCTCATCTATGCCATCCCCTCGATAATCTTGGCAAGCTTTGCCGCCTGCTCGGACGCCGTCCCCTCAACGGTCTCGCACGTTTGGTCACGGTCGGGCACAAACGAGCGCACGACCTGTGTCGGCGACCCGGCAAGGCCGCAACGCGCGGGGTCGGCGTTCACGTCGGCGGCACTGACCACGCGCACATCCGCCTCCTCCGCCGCGCGAATACCGGCAATACTCGGCATACGCAACTGGCCAATCTCCTTGGCAGTCGTCATCGCGCACGGCATCTCAAGACACACCGTCTCCTCGCCGGCATCGCATCCGTGAACGAGCGCCAGCGAGCCACACGCCGTAAAGCCCGCGCTCTGCACGCAGCTCACGTCGGTCACACAGGGAATCTCAAAGGCACCGGCAAGCTCGGGGCCGATCTGGGCCGTATCGCCGTCCACTGCCATCTTGCCGCAGATGAGCAGGTCAAAGTCCTCATCGAGCGCCTCGATGCCGCATTTGAGGGCATAGGTGGTGGCTAGGGTATCGGCACCTGCAAAGGCGCGATCGGTCAGCAGCAGCGCGTCGTCGGCACCTCGAGCGATGCAATCGCGCAGCAGCGACTCGGTCGCGGGGATGCCCATCGACACCACCGTTACGCGCACGTCCATGCCAAAGCCGATAAAGTCGTCTTTCAGCGCCAGCGCGCATTCCAAAGCGCTCGCATCAAAGGGATTAATGACCGCCTGCTTGCCATCGCGCACGATGGTATTGGTCTTGGGGTCCATCTTGACCTCGGTGCTTCCCGGCACGGCCTTGACGCACACCACCATATGGAAATCGCTCATCTTCACGCGCCCCCTTTCTGGACGAGCTCATCCAAGAGCTTCTCCGAAAACAGGTTGCCGCGACCCATCTGCCCGGCAGGATCGAGCTGGAGCTTGAGCCGCGCCGACTCGACCATGGCCTCGTGACCGTACATCGTCTCCAAGAAGCCCGCCTTGATCTTGCCGACGCCGTGTTCGGCGGAGACGGCACCGCCCATGGCCGTGACCTCGGAAGCCCACTGAGCAAAGAGTTCTCCGCCGCGTCGGTAATCCTGCGTATCGCGCGGCAGAATGTTCACATGCAGATGGTTGTTACCGATGTGCCCCCAGGCGGCAGATTCAAGCCCACTTTCGGCCAACGTGCGGCGATAAAGGGCGATGACATCGGCCAAACGTACGTTGGGCACCGACATGTCCGAGCCCAGTTTGGTGATGGTGGGATCCGTGCGGCGACGCTCGTCGATGAGCATGTTGACGCTCTCGGGCACCGCATGGCGGAAGAATCGCTGACACTCGCGATCGACCTCGGTGCGCGCGACCCACGTCGCATCGTCGCTGCCGCCCGCAAGCTCTAGTACCCACCCCAAGTGATACAGCTCCTCAGTCGCCTGGGCTTCGTCGTCGCAGTCGAGCTCCACGTAGACACAGACCTTGGCGTCTTTGTCGAGCGCCGGCAGCGAGGCAAAAGCAGTCGACTGCTCGCGCTGGCGGCGAAGGATATCCAGGGCGCCCGCATCGAAATACTCGACGGCAGCCGCGTGGGACAGGACAGGACGCACGGAATCGGTGAAGGACACGGCCTTGTCCTCGCTGTCAAAGAAGCAGCTCACGCCCCAAACGACCGCAGGCGCCGCCTGCAGGGCAATCTCGAGCTCGGTGATAACGCCGAGTGTGCCACACGCACCGATAAACAGATCGATGGCATCCATATCGTCAGCGACGAAATAGCCCGAAGCATTTTTGGTCTTGGGCATAGTGTAGTCGGGAAGGTCGAGCTCGAGCGTGCGGCCCTGCACCGTGACGAGCGAAAGGCGACGACCCTGTGCAAAAACCTCGCCACGGTGAAGCTCGAGCAGGTCGCCATCGGTCAGCGCGACATGAAGGCCCGTGACGTGAGGGCGCATGGGGCCGTAAGCGTAGCTACGGGCGCCGGAAGCGTTGCATGCCGCCATACCGCCCAGGCAGGCAGATGCCTCGGTGGGATCGGTAGGAAAGAATTGCTCGGGGGCAGCTTGGAACTCCTCGTATGTCCGAAGCGACGCCTGGTCCCAGCCGCCTGTCGGCAGCGCCTTTTTGACCAGCTGTTTGCGCAGCTCCGACAGTACGACGCCCGGTTCCACGCGCAGCAGAAACCGGCCCTCGTCATCGCAGCGAAGACCAAGGTAGCGATTCATGCGCGAGGTGTTGAGGATATGCCCGCCATGAGGCACGGCGCCGGCAGCGAGGCCCGTTCGGGCACCCTGGACAGTCACCGAAACACCGTCGGCATGGAGCTGCCGCAAGATAGCGCGCACCTCGTCTTCCGATGTCGGAAACGAAATGCTCGAAGCCTCGCCCGACGAGCGAGACTCGTCGCGACCGTATTCCTCGAACTCATCGGTGAAGGGTTTGATGGTTGCAGACATGCAGACTCCCCTTTAGCTAACTACAGTGTTTGCAGGGAGATGTTACCGCATCGTTTCGTTGACGTGTTCGAGACCGCCTCCATAATTGAGGTTTTTTACGCGCATGCAATTCGGCGAACGGCCGAGTTTCCTCGGCAGGCGATGCTTTTGACACATATCGTTCCGCCGCCAGCGATCGAAAAATGTCGCTCGAAAAAAGTTGAAGTATTTTTTACCGCCCTTTACCTGCGGGGATGTCAATCCGTCAAGCATTTGGTCAGCTTTTGGTCAAGTTGCGGCTGATACGGTCGGCATCGACAGCCAAAGCCGATAGAAGTTTTGGCCCAAGAGCAGGGAGGTTCCCATGGCATATTACTGGCCCCAGTACGGCATCGCCATCGAAGTCGACGACGATCCCCATCTCCTGCCTTTCGACGAAGAGGCATTCCCCGATACGACGGTCTACCACGTTACCACCGATGTGATCTGCGACCCCGAGTCGTTCTCGGCGCTCGCCCACCACATCGCGCATATCCACGACATCGAGCTCCCTCCCGACTTCGACGAGCTCGTCTACTCGCGCCGTCTGATGCTTCACATGCTCTTTGGAGCGGACCCGTCCACCTTTGCGCGCGTCTATACCGCCAAGGATGCCGCATGAGCGCGAAGAAGCCACCCCACTTTGCAGGCCTGGGTCGTCGCAAGAAGCTCATCGTTGCCTGCTTGGCCATCGTCTGTGCCCTTGTCGCCGTAGGACTATACGTTTGGCAGTCGCAGCCCGTACCCGAGGCGGGCGCTTCGGTTACGACGGCCGAGGGCAAAACGCGCCAGGAAATCCAAGATGAGCTCGACGCCATCGTCCGCGACAACATGATGACGATTTCGGTCGCGCCGGTCGCTCAGCTGCAGGAGGACGGCAAACTGCGCGTCAACGTGCAAAACGTCCAAGACAATAAATTTCCCCAGCGATTCCGCGTCATCCAAAACGACGAGACCATGTACGAATCCGGTGTGGTCGAGACCGGCAAGACAATCGAGACGTGCCCCGCCGGCGACATCAAAGAAGGCGAGGCGTACATCGAGATCCAGGCACTCGATGCAAAGACCCTCGACAGCCACGGCAATCCGACACGTGTCAAGGTGCGGGTTGAGCAAGCCGAGAACTAGCTTTTCCGGCCGACGCGACACCGCACGCAATTCACCAGCATTCGTCCAATCATCGCGGGGACGGCCCGCGGCGAATAGAAAGGAACGACCATGGATATCACCAGGAACATGAACGGAGCCAGAGCGCTCGTCGTGGGCGCAGGGCTCGCGCTCGCGCTCGCAATGGGCGCCGCCCCGACGCCAGCTATGGCAGCCGGGCGCGTTGGAACCACGAAAGTAATGGTCAGGACCGAGATCGACAACGTTGAGTTCAAAGTTCCGACGGTTATTCCCTTCGTCGCCAAGGCCGACGGCACGCTTCAGGGCCCCTCAGAAGACGCGACCACCATCGACAATCATTCGGCCTACGGCATCCATGTCACCAACATGAAGATCGACGCCATGAACACCTGGACCATTGCTGCCGACGCCAAAGCCGGAACCGCACAGAACTCCATCGACTTTAAGGTCGGCCCCGACGGCGCACTCCAGAACGCCAGTGCCGCAACGCAGGGGACAGGCCTCGATCTTTCCAAGAATGCAGCCTTCGACATGGGCTACCAGGGCATTGCCGGCGGCACGGACAAAATCAAGCTCAAGACAAGCGGAAACGTCGCCCGCGTCACGCGCGATATCTTCCACGTAACCGGCGAAGGCGATCAGGTTGCAACGATCACCTGGACGGTCGAGCCCGGTGCGCACACGGCATAAGGCCGTCGCCCTGGCCGCCGCCGTCAGCATCCTAGCGTTTGGGCCAGCCATGGCCTTTGCCCAGCAAGAACAGGCGCAGGCCGCCACGCAAGTGACGGTCGACCTCTCGGAGCTCGACCGCGGCGACCGCGAGGAACCGTTGGCGCAGACAGGCGACAGACGATGGCTCTTGGCAGCAGGCGCCACAGCAGCAGGCACGGGAACCGCCGGCCTCGGCCTGCACATCAAACGCAGCCAGAAACAAAACACGGACAGGCCGCACTAAATTAGCTAAGGAGACCCCATGGCATCGAAGAACCTTTTGCCCGTCGTCGCACTCTGCGGCGCGCTCGCAACCGGAACGCCTGTCGCCGCTTGGGCGACTCCCGTCATGGCAGACTCCTTACCAGTAGCCCTAAGCTCCGCATCAAATCCGTCGAGCGCCATTGCGTGCAAGCGTTTTTCGATCGCACAGGCTGCAATCTCAACCTCGGGATGCCTTCGTCGTAATACGGACGGTTCGATAGTCGTGGATATCAATCGTTCGAACAAGGCAAACGGCTCCCAGGCGGGGTACGCCGTCTGCACGTGGCGCTCGGTTGTGCTCGACGCAGATGGCGATCCATGCAATTTAGAGCTGCGCATCGACATCGCTTCGATCGATGACTCGGCGAACGGAGCGAAGGTCGCCTTCGACGGTACGTTTTTTGAGAAAGGAGGCGGTATATGTCTGGGCTGCGCCGCCGCGAATGCAGACGATGCGCAGCCCACCCTCTCATTCACGGCATCGTTGCGGCTGACCAAAGCCGGCACCGATGCCATCGCGGCGGGAGAAGCGTCCCTGCTGTTCTACGCCGTCAGTGCCAAAGACACAGACGCTCATTTCGAGAAGCCAGCCGGATCACTCAGCCTTACACGAGGGATAGAGGCAGGCCCTATTGAAATCGATGCCCACGCGCAAAGCAGGCAATGCATTCTTGCCGACCCGGCGCTTCTCGAAATGGAGTGGAACGGATCCGGAGCCATCGGAATTCTCCCCTCCGCGCTTGACGCCAAGACGCTCCCCTCAAACGACGAGCCCATCAACACAACCATACAAGAGGAGAGCGCGGTCAAAGAAGCAGGTGCGGGCGACACGCCATCGCCGACAAACAGCGTCCCAGCTTCTCTCGAAGCACCGAATGAGCCCGCTGCCGATCCAAACAATCCCGAGCTCGCGGACAGCCTGGGGCTTGCTGATCCTCAAGAGATCGATGAAGGTAACTGCTGCGTGCTTGCCGCGCTCGACCACACAGAGGTCATCGACGCTGCGAACATCGAAGTTGCCGCCGCCAATCAGCCCGTCCGCAAGTCGGCTATCATCGCATTTCCTGAATCCATCGAAGTCGTCTTTTTGCCATCGGGCGAGGTCGTGGCCCCAACACTGCTCACCTTGTTGGGCGCCAAGAATACTCGAAACGAAATTAAAAAGGTCACAGTTGTCGACCCTGCAACCACCGCCAAGCTGCGTCTATACGCCGTTGCCGCAAACGGAAGCAAGACCCTGGAATTCGATGGCGACACACTTCTAGCCTGGCGACGTCTGGACATTATGCAAGACGTCTCGTATCAGATCGAACTCGAAGGGTTTGATCGTGCCCGCGATGCCAATATCATCGCCGCGGCTATTGAATCCCCGCAGCGGCTTATGACACTGCGCTTTGAATACTATCCCTATGTCCCGACAACCACCTGAGGCTTAAATGCTGCGCGTCGTTGCTAATGCCACTTATATAACGTATTAGATGAGTCGCGATGTACCTCGCATTTCGTTCTGCTACGATTGCCACGTTGGCATCAATACAGGAGGGCTCATGCCGGGCTTGGGAACAATCATCAACGTTGTGCTTTTAGTTGCGGGCGGTCTTTTAGGATTAGCGGGCGGCCGCTTCATTACACCGCGCATCCAAGACACGCTCATGAAAGCATCGGGGCTGTGCGTCCTGTTTATCGGCCTGGGCGGCACCATGCAAAAGATGCTCATCATCGATGGAAAGGCGCTAGCGACCACCGGTACCACCATGCTCATCGTCTCATTTGCGCTCGGTTCGCTCATCGGCGAGGCCGTCAACTTGGAAGCCGCCATCGAGAACCTTGGCGAATGGCTCAAGCGCAAAACCGGCAGTGAGGGCGATAACGAGTTCACCAACGCTTTTGTCTCGACTTCACTCACTGTGTGTATCGGCGCCATGGCCATTGTGGGATCGATCCAGGACGGTCTGCTCGGCGACTGGTCCACGCTCGCCCTGAAAGGCGCGTTGGACTGCATCATCGTCTGCACCATGACGGCGTCGCTTGGCCGCGGCTGCATTTTCTCCGCCCTGCCCGTCGCCGTGTTCCAGGGGACGATCACGCTGTTTGCCGGCGCACTCTCCCCCATCATGACCACGGCAGCCCTCGACAGCCTTTCGCTCGTAGGCTCCATGCTCATCTTCTGCGTCGGCGTCAACCTCATCCGTCCTCAGACCTTCCGCACGGCCAATATGCTCCCCTCCGTCGTCATCGCCGTCATCTACGCCCTCCTGTTCTAAATCTATCAACGCAGCGGCATCCCGAACACCTGTTTGATGCTGTGCTATGATATGAGGTCACCGAAGCTGCGTTAGGAGAGGAGAAGCGGTGGCCGACCAGGACATCAAGATGCTCATCGAGCGCATTATGGCCGAGGCCCGGACCCATCAGTCTGCTCGCTTCTCAAACGAAGTCTATGCTGACGAGCCGATTCTCAAAACCGGTCGTCAGATGCAGAATTTCCTTCCCGACCAGTACCGCAAGATGCGCGAGATATCGCGCTGGCAGGATGACCCCAAAGGCGGCGCGGGTCGCTGGCTTTCGGAAGCCGAGCTTTTCTACCGCCAGGGCCTGCTGATGGCCGACTTTGAGGACGACTGTCCCTACAACGGCACCTTTAAATCGTACTTTCCCACCTACAACGCCATGAGCGACCGGCAGTTGCGCGGCTACTTTACCTGGCGTGCCCAAGTGCGCCGCGGAACCGTCGAGGAAACGTCTACGTCCTTTGCCTTTCTGTATCTCTATGAGCTGATTTGCGGCATTGGCGTAGATGACCCGCTCGATGGTTTTAACAAGATCAAGGCCTTTTGGGATGCCTACCGCGCCTTTGAGCCCGGCATCGACCGATTTGCACGCGTGTGGCTGCAGGATTACGCCGTGTTCCACGGGCTCGACCCCAAGCTGCTTCGCGACTCTAAAACCGTCATGTTCGATAACGCCCTTATCGAGCTGCGGCGCGCGGCACGAGACCTTGTACCAGCACCGGCACCGTTCGGCCAGACCCCTAAGCGTCGCAAAACCTCCGAGCCCACGCTCCCCCTTCCGCCCGATGAGGTGCGCGAGGAGCGACTCATGGCCGCCATCAACGCCCTCTCCACGTACAACCTAAGTAACTCGCGGCTCGACCGCAGCCACCACCGCGATCTGCGCCACGTGGCATGCGCCGCGTATGTCCGCATGGCGCGCTACTATGACACACACCGAAAGACCGGCATCGTGGCGAGCTTGTTTGGGGAGGAGACGGCCATGCCCTACACCATGTTTGCCTCGGCCGTATTCTTTGCGCCCGAGCGCCACGAGGACTGCGAATACCGCCTGGATCCCATCCACATCTACCGTTGCCAAAACGGCTTTTGGGAATGTATGCGTATCCATGGTAGTAGGCAAAAGAGCAGCAAGCTCGGTGAAATGATGCGCGCCTGCGACCAACGCCTGCGCCTGGCGCTGGACCCCGCCCATCCCCTTAAGGAAGAAAAGGTCCCCAAATATATGGCCAAGATTATCGATGACGAGATTGTGGCATGGCTTTCGTGGGACGCCGCACACCAGCCCGTCAAGATCGATATCGACCTGACTCAGCTGGGGCACATTCGGAGCGCCGCTGCGCAAACGCGCGAAGCACTTTTAATCGACGAAGAGCGCGAGGACGGCGCACCTGTGGAAGCCGAGGCAGCGGACTCAGGGCAACCGGAAGCCGAGCCCGTAGCCGACGCGATTGTCGAGGCGGTCGCGGCACCCATTCGGCAGGACGAGACCGACGAGCCAACCATATCCACCGAACAGTTTGGTGTCGTGGCACCGCTTCTCGCGCCGACGCCCGCGTTCGCAGCTGTTGCGCCCGCTGACGCCACGAACGAACTCACGCCTGCCGCAGACGCCTATCTCCGCGCGCTGCTCGAGCACAACGCAGTACAGGCGGAATCGGCGGTAGTGCAATCGGGGCAGAGCGAGGACATGCTCGTCGACAGCATCAACGAGGCGCTCTTTGACCTGGTGGGAGACACCGTTATCGAATTCGGCGCGGCAGGACCGCAAATTATCGAGGATTACGAAGCAGACGTGAGAGGATACCTAGACTATGAGTGATATCGCATCCGCAGCACCCCGCGTGCCCAAGCGCGTCGCCGCCGTCATTCTCAACTCACTCAAGGGCGGCGTGGTCCCGCGCATCGGCCTTCCCTACATCACCGTAGGGCGCGAGGTCGAGATTCGCGCCCTGCTCACCGATTTGAGTCTCATCGCCGATGGCGGCGCGAGCTTCCGCTTCTTAGTCGGTCGCTACGGCGCCGGCAAGAGCTTCTTGCTTCAGACCATCCGAACGCATGCCATGGGCGAGGGATTCGTCGTCGCTGATGCCGACCTTTCCCCTGAGCGCCGCCTGCAGGGCGGTCAGGGACAGGGCCTTGCCACCTACCGCGAGCTCATCCGCAACATATCGACCAAGACGCGCCCTGAGGGCGGTGCGCTCAACCTTATTCTGGATCGCTGGGTCGCCTCGTGCGCCGACGTCGACGAGTCGGTCGTCAATGCCCAACTGGCCCCGCTCGAGGAGATGGTCCACGGCTTCGACTTCACCCGCATGCTCCGCCGCTATCGCACGGCCGTATCCGAGGGCGACGAAGAAGCCATGAGCCGCGTGACCAAATGGATCCGCGGCGAATACCGCACCAAGAGCGAGGCCCGCGCCGAACTGGGGTCCTCAACCATCATCAGCGATGACGACTGGTACGACTACGTCAAACTCATCGCGCGTTTTTTGGTTTGCAGCGGCTACAAGGGCATGCTGGTGCTCATCGACGAACTCGTAAACCTGTACAAGATTCCCAACGCCATCACGCGCCAGTACAACTACGAGAAGATCCTGACTATGTACAACGACACGCTCCAGGGCAAGGCGCAGTACTTGGGCATGATCATGGGCGGCACGCCGACCTCCATCGAGGACCGCCGTCGCGGCGTATTCTCCTACGAGGCTCTGCGCAGCCGACTCGCTCAGGGCCGCTTTGCGCGCGAGGACCTTAAGGACATGCTCGCACCCATCATCCGCCTGCAGCCACTCACCTATGAGGAGCTGCTGGTGCTGATCGAAAAACTCATGCAAATTCACGCCGGCTACTTTGGCTGGACGCCCACGCTTACCGAGAACGACTTGGTGGACTTCCTCAAGATCGAGTTCGGTCGTGTGGGAGCCGATACGCATCTGACGCCGCGTGAAGTTATTCGTGACTTTATCGAGCTGCTCGACATCCTATGCCAGAACCCCGACGCCAACGTAGCCGAGCTGCTGCAAAGCGTCGGCGGTGACGCGCTGGCGCCAGCAACCGCAACAGGCGACACCGATACCGCAGGCGGCGACCGTAACTTCGCCGAATTCACCATCTAACCTGCCAAAAAGGGACAGGTTTATTTTGGCAGGTTTTATCTGGGCAAACGTCGAGGCATTAATGCAGCAAGCCACTGCCCACCGCGTTGAGAGATTCGTTTTTGAAAGGAGGCCCCGTGAACGCCTTTGACCGATATGCTCCGTTTATCCAAGACTTCATCTACTCCCACGATTGGGAGAGCCTGCGCTCCATTCAGGTTGCGGCGGCAGATGCCATCTTTAACACACAAGACAATGTGCTCCTAACGGCATCCACGGCTTCCGGCAAAACCGAGGCAGCCTTCTTTCCCATCCTGACCGAGTTTTGGGAGAACCCGCCCGCGAGCGTGGGCGCCCTCTACATCGGCCCCCTCAAAGCGCTCATCAATGATCAGTTCGTCCGTCTCAACGACCTCTGCGAAGAGGCCGATATCCCCGTCTGGCACTGGCATGGCGATGTCTCGCAGTCGCACAAGGCTAAGCTCATCAAAAAGCCGAGCGGCATCTTGCAGATTACGCCCGAGTCGCTCGAGGCGCTCCTGATCCATAAGCACATGGCGATTCCGCGCATGTTCTGCGACCTGCGCTATGTGGTCATCGACGAGGTCCATTCGCTCATGCGCGGCGACCGTGGCGGGCAAACGCTCTGCCTTATCGAGCGACTCTCACGCATGGCCGGCGTACAGCCTCGCCGCATTGGCCTTTCCGCTACCATCGGCGACCCCGGACGCACGGGCGCCTTTCTCTCGCAGGGAACGGGACGCGACTGCGTTATCCCCCGTTTTGAGGAACCGCGCCGCGTGTGGCGCATCTCCATGGAGCACTTCTACAACTCGGGCCCCCAGGCACAGCAGCGGGGATTCATGGGCACAGGTCCGCAGGAAGCTGAGGTGCTCGCTTGCGAGCGCATTGAGGCGGCACCACCCACGGCGCTGCCAGCCGGCACCCAAGACATGCGCCATAGCGGACAACTCACACAGGAGGAACGCCGCCAACGCCGTGATCAGGCACGGGGCAAGGCTGCCCCCAAGGACCGTCGCACTTCCTCAGCCCCCGAGGGCGAAGTCGACATCCCGCAGGCAACCGAACAGGCACTGCTCAACCCCACCGACACCGCACCCGACAACGCCGACCCCGGCATGGGCTATATCTTTGAGCACACGCGCGGCCGCAAGTGCCTGGTCTTTGCCAACTCGCGCGAGGAAGCAGAGGCCGTATGCTCCATGCTGCGCAGCTACTGCGAAAACCGGAACGAGCCAGACCGTTTCCTCATCCATCACGGCAATCTTTCGGCATCGTTGCGTGAGACGGCAGAAGAGCTCATGCGCGACGAGGAACAGGCACAGACAACCGTCACCACCTCCACGTTGGAGCTCGGCATTGATATCGGTCGCCTGGAGCGCGCGTTCCAGATCGATGCACCGTTTACCGTCAGCTCCTTTTTGCAGCGCATGGGGCGCACAGGCCGCCGCGATCTTCCGCCCGAGATGTGGTTTGTCATGCGCGAGGAGGAGCCCGAGCCGCGCACGATGATGCCCGAGACCATTCCGTGGAAGCTCCTGCAAGGCATCGCGCTTGTACAACTCTATCGAGAGGAAAAATGGGTTGAGCCGCCCGAGCTCGATCGGCTCCCCTACAGTTTGCTCTATCACCAGACCATGTCGACGCTCGCCAGCACCGGCGAGCTCACACCGGCCGAGCTTGCCCAGCGTGTGCTCACACTCAGTTATTTCCATCGCGTCTCGGCCGATGACTATCGCGTGCTGCTGCGCCACCTCATCAAGATCGACCACATCCAGGTCACCGAGGGCGGCGGGGTCATCGTGGGTCTCGCGGGCGAGCGCATCATTAACAACTTTAAGTTCTACGCCGTGTTCCAGGAAAACGAAGAGTTCACCGTTCGCAGCGAGTCGGCCGAGTTGGGCACGATCGTCAATCCGCCACCGCCCGGTGAGCGCATCGCCATCGCCGGACACTGCTGGATTGTCGAGGAAGTGGACTGGAAGCGTCATACCGTCTTTGCCACGCAGGTCAAGGGCCGTGTGCCGGCCTACTTTGGCGACTGCCCCGGTGACATCAACACACATGCACTCGAGCGTATGCGCAGGGCGCTCAACGAGCACGCAGCATATCCGTACCTTATGGGTAACGCACGGGCACGCCTTGCACAGGCTCGTCATACCGCCGAGATTTCGGGCGCGGGAACTAAACCGCTTATCAACCTGGGCGGCGACACCTGGGTACTCTTCCCCTGGCTGGGCAGCTACGCCTTTCTGGCGCTCGAACGCATGCTCAAGATTAAATGCGCCGCGGAGCTTGGCCTTCGCGGGCTCGATCCGTCGCGTCCATACTTTATGCAGTTTAAGATGAAGGCCGACGAGGAGACGTTCTTTGAGGTGCTCGCAGCCGAGGCCGAAAAGGACTTCGACCCCATCGAGCTCGTCTATCCCGGCGAGGTGCCTTATTTTGATCGCTACGACGAGTACGTTCCCGAGGAGCTCGTGCGCAAAGGCTTCGCCGAAGGCGTGCTCGACATCGAGGGCATGAAGCAGCGCGTCCTCAGCTGGCGCGACCGCGCCTAAGACCAGTCTTTTTGGGACGGGGAGACTTACTTGTCGTGGAGGGCAGTGCCGAGGAAGTCGGCGTCGAAGGGCACGGCTTCGGCAAAGGCGTAGTCGCCGTCGCTGGCGATGAGTAGGTAGTTTTCCTCGCCGCCGAACTCCGTATCGCCACAGGGGACCACCCAGGCGTGGGCGAACACCTCGAGCGCCGTGGCGGCGCAATCGCGCAGGAACGTTACGTCGCTCCCCTCGTTTGCGCTCACGATATTGGCAACGTAGATGCCGCCGGCATTCAGGCTGCCCCGCACTAGACGCAACGCCTCAACGGTCGCCAGCTCGCGCACAGGCTCGGCACCGCCAAAGCAGTCGCTCACAACGACGTCGTAGCGACGATGGCCCACGCTCGTAATGCCCAAATATGAACGAGCCTCGGCGGTTATCACCCGCAGGCGATCGCCCGCCGCGCGCTCCAGCTCGTCCAGGTAGAACCAGCGACGTGCCAGACGCGTAATCTCTCCGTCATACTCGATGACGTCCATGCGCAAGCCCGCGTGCGACATCAGAGCGAACTTGGGATAGGCAAACCCACCGCCGCCCAGCATAAGCATACGGTCGATGCCGTGGCCATAAGCATCGCGCATCACATCCTCGGACTCAAACACGTCGTCAAACGCACGATAGTACGCAAAGACGGGCTCCACCCAACGCTCGCCAATGTAGCTTGCGCTTTGGTAGACGCCGCCTTGCACTAACACGCGAATCTCGTCGCCGCTCTCATCGTGCACGCGCTTCACACGCGCCAACCCATTGCGGGTCCTCGCAACCTGCAGACAGGCAGCGCGAACAGCGACGGCAGCCGCACCAAGCGCCGCAGCTCCCAGGGCAACGCCGGCAACGACGCCAGCAGAAACACTTGGCTTGTTCATTTAGAGCTCCTTTTGCAGATAAAGGCCATGGTCATAAAATCCAAGATGGCGATAGTACTCGCGTGTGCCAATCGCGCTAATCACGTTGATACGCGCATAACCCGCATCCCGGGCAATCTCGCACGCACGCTCTACGAGCAAACGCCCCAACCCGTGATGCTGCGCCGCCTGGCCCTGGTCGCCCACGCGTGCCGCCATGCCATACACGTGTACCTCGCGAATCATCGCCTCGTCCGGTGCCGTCGGCAACTCGTCCGCATGCGCGGCAACAAACGAATGGTCGGGCAGCGACAACCGCAAAAAGCCCGCGATCTTGCCCCGCGGCGTCACCCACTGCAAAAAGCGCTCGTAAGTCACCGGCGTCTCGTACGCCACTTCCTCATCAAGAGAAAGCTCATCCAAGTCGGCACCCGCGATACTGATCTCGCGATAGCGAATCTCGCGCACCACTGCGCCTTCTCCACGAGCCGCCAAGCGATTCTCGACGAGCTGACGCAGGTTGGGCTTCTTGTTGCCCACCATAATGTCGTCGGAACTAAAGTCGCGGATCATGCGACTGATGCGGCAGAACGCCGGCGTCACCACGATGTCGTCGGCAAGCACATCGAGCAGCTCTTCCTCGGTATAGGGACGCCACTCGCCGCGCTCATAGCAGCCCACCAGACGCGAGCCCTCGATGAGCGCGCACGGGTAGACCTTGACCTCGTCGGGCATAAAGGCGCTCTCGGTCATAAAGCGTTCGTAATCGCGCTTGTCCCCTTCGGGCGTGGCGCCCAGCAAGTTGAGCATAAAATGCGCGTGGATCTTAAAGCCAAACAGGCGTGCAAGCGAAAACGCCCGCTCGATCTGCGCCACCGAAATGCGACGCTCGTTGATATCGAGCAAATGTTGGTCGAGACTCTGAATACCCATCTGGATCTTGGTGCAGCCCAGGCGGCGGATGAGCGTGAGGGCCTGCGGCGTTACGGCATCGGGGCGCGTCTCGATAACGAGCCCCACCACGCGATGCTTCGCCGTCTCGTTGATGCGCTGCTGACGCTCAAGCTCCTCCATCGTTGCCGCCTGCCACTCGGCAACCTCGCCCCACGGCGTACCGGGGCCGTACAGACGACGCACCGCGCGGTTATACCCGCCCACGGCAGCATCCACACGCCCCTGCTCGTCGGCAACGCCGGCAGCAAGCTCGACCTCGTCGGTCGCAATGCCGGCAGCCCGATAGCGCTCGCGGCGCTCCGCCACCACCGGCGGCAGGGCATCGACGGGAGCGTCATCGAGCAGACGCCCCGCCTCGGCACGACTGATACCCGGACGCGCCAACATTGGGTTAGCCGCCACACCAGCCACGGCATCGTCATTGAGCGCCCGGAAGAGCTCCGACATAAACCACGTCTGATACCCTTGCGGATAGTCGCTCCAGGTACCGCCGAGCACAATGAGCTCAATCTTATCGGTCGCATGCCCCATCTGCGAAAGCGCCGTCAACCGGGCACTCACCTGCAGATACGGGTCAAAGCAATTTTGCTCCGCACGGGCGCACGCCGGCTCGGCATGCAGATAGCTTTTGGGCATGCGCAGATCGTTGGGGCAAAACAGGCAATCGCCCGAGCATGGCCAGGGCTTGGTGATGACGGTAATGGTCGCCACGCCCGAAGCCGTGCGACGAGGCTTCATGCGCAGGACCTGCAGCAGTTGACGTTCCAGCTCGGTATCGACATTCCACCCAGCCCAACGAGCTGGCTCCTCACGTTTTACCCGCTGGTAAAACGGCAGCAGACGGCGCTTGGCCAAATCGCGTTTCTCGGCACCCTCACGGCGCGCCTCGGCATGTATCAGTTTGACGAGCGCTTTGTCGTCCACGGTCTCGCCGCGACGCAGAGCCTCGAGTATGTTCAAGATAATCTGTTCCATGCCCCCATTGTAAAGGCAAAGGCGCCGGAGCCGATCTCGGCTTCGGCGCCTTCATCAAACAGCGCGTCTATATCTTCGCTTAGGCTTTCGTCTGCCTCACTACTCCGAATCAAACGACATGTCGCCCGAACCGACCTCAAAACGATACGTGGCAGACTTATCGCCGTTATCGAATTCAAGATTCAAAATGGTCTCGCCATCGTAGCCAAGCGGAAGGAAATCGCTCTCGAAGTCACCGCTACCCAAGGTGAGGCTCGCCTTAAAGCCCGTCGAGTTCGGAACCATCATCTCCACATCGCCCGAGCCCACACTCACGTCCATCGACTTCGCGGGGGCCTGGTAGAGCTCGAACGTCACATCGCCCGAACCGACCTCAGCACTGAGCGCATCAGTCACGCTGCCCGTAAACTCTACATCTCCCGCACCCAGGAAAAGGTCGAAACCATCACAGATGACACCGACAATCTGCAGATCACCCGAGCCCACGTGCGCGTTGACTCCCTTCAGATGTTCGGCAACACGGTGCGGCAGCTCGACCGTAACTGTGCGATCGATTGCCTTACCGTCATCACTTCCAAACTGAGAAACCTTGAGCGTCGAGTCCTCGACGGATGCGATGTTTTGCGTCGCGGCCTTGGAGGCATCCATACCCTTGGCAACGCGCCCCCGCTCGATAACGCGAGCCTTGTTGCCGTCAACAACCTTGACGTCCACCGACGCCGCATTGATATCGAAATCGAGGTAGCGGAACTCATCGGCATCAAAGGTCGCACTCGAAAGTTGCTGAGGCCGAGCGGAATAGCTGCCGCTATTCAAGGAATCGTCCTCGTCAAACATATCGTCAAAATCAGACAAATGGCCAGATAGAATACCGGTCGTACGTACCATATCGGAATGAGCCAATAGCCGCGAAGTGCCAAAGACAAGCCCGATAATCAGTACAAACGCTCCGATGCCAACGCCCAAGCGTACCTTGGATTCATGCGAAAGCTTCATCATTCATCGCCCTCTTTGGCAATCGGCTCAGCGGTAGTCGCGGTAGCCACGTCAGCATCAACCGAAGCGGAAACATTCTGAGCCCTAGCGACCGCCGGCGCCGGACCAACCTGGATATCCCCGCGCGCCCAATCGCCATCGAGCGCACGTGCCACCCAGTGATAGATGGGGATCGTAAAGAAAATCAGCGCGGCAAAGGGACCGGCACCAAACAGGAACATTAGCAAAAAGAACAGTAGCCAGCACACGGCCCAATACGGGAACGACTGGAACGGGCCCTTCACCGGAGTCGAGCCAACTGCGCCGCCACTCGTCGCCTGAGCCGTCGCCGCATTGGCAGCCTGCGCACTCCAGCTTGCCGCCTGCGCCGCCTTGGCCGCCGCGTCACTTGCCTGTGTTGCCGCCTCGGTGGCGCGCGCTGCCGCCTCATGGGTGCGAGCACGCTCTGCCGCCTCGGCCTCGCGCTGACGGGCGCGGTCCTCGTTCTCAAACTCGATATCGTCCTCGATCTCATCGCTCGGATTGAGCAGCTCGTCCAGGCTCACGCCATAGAGCTTGGCGAGCGAGATCAGGTTCTCGGTATCGGGCGAGCTCTCCGCGCGCTCCCATTTACTGACCGCCTGGCGCGACAGCCCCAACTTTCGCGCCAGCCCTTCTTGGCTAAAACCTTTGCTGCGACGAAGGTCGGCGAGCCGCTGTGCAGTTTCTACATTCATGGTTCCTCCTATGTGATGCCAGCCGTGCCGCCGGACCGTTTTTTGTTCTTAAGGCGCCTTGCACAGTTAAAAATCTATCCGCCACCGCCAAAAGCATGCCACCTATTCTAGTGAGATTTTTGACAACTGGCGGTTGCGGGCACATATGAGCTGCGGAAATGTGTCCAAACAAAGCAATGACCCGCAGCTCGGTTGTCCCCGTTGCGGCGTTAACGGTAGTATGGTCGTACTGTTTATTTCGCACCGCCAACGGAGGGAGTTCCGCGCCGTGAACCGCGATTTCGCCTCATCGCTCATCCAGCTCAACAACACGTTCTATCGCGAGCACTCCGCTTCCTTTTCCGATACGCGCCAGGCCCCGTGGCCCGGCTGGGTACGCACCATGGATATCGCGCTCGAACAGCTCGACGTCGCCACGATCGAGCATCCCGTCCGCGTCTTCGATCTTGCCTGTGGCAATATGCGATTCGAGAACTTTGCCGCCGGCGGCGCACTTGCCGCCAAGGGCGTCGATGGCGCAAACCCCTCGGCAGATGCCAGCTGCCCGTTTGAGTTCTATGGTGTCGACTCGTGCCAAGACCTGGCCATCGATGCACATGGCCACGCGCTGCGCATTCCCAACCTGCACTTCCAGGAACTCGATGTGCTCGACGCCCTCATGAAGCTCAACCCCGCCGAGACGCCCGACGTGCTTTTCGACGCCCCGCTCGCCGACATCTCGGTCTGCTTTGGCTTTATGCACCATGTGCCGTCGTGCGAGTACCGTGTACGCGTGCTCGACGCTCTGGTGCGCCAGACGCGCCCGGGCGGCATCATCGCCATCAGCTTTTGGGAGTTTATGAACGACGAGCGCATGGCGCGCAAGGCTGTTCGCGCCGAGGCCCGCGCCGAGCCGGCGACCACCTCATTGGCTGGCAAAACGACCGCCACGCCTACCGCTATTGTCATCACTTTGACGATCAGCAGATCACCGACCTGGTGCGCGGCGTCCGTACGTTCTACAAGAGTGGCGAGGTCCCCGTGCGCGAGCTTGAGCGCTTCCATGCCGACGGTCGCAGCGGAGAGCTCAACCGCTATGTGATTCTCAAGCGCCTGTAGGCACCGACGACTCGCCGCCGAGCCGCACCGCGTCTTTCGGGCAAACTATACCCACCCCTTTTTTCAACCCATTGACGGAACGTGCAGCTATGCGTTCCACACTTATGACCAAGGAGCCTCATGGGAGCCGTCCACGTTCGCACGCCTAAGAACTTTGTGCTCGAGGAGCGCCTGGAGCGCTACGCCGATGCGATTGAGACGAACCCCGAGGCTTATGCCGGAGATTGGCGCGAGGCTTGCGCGCCAGCTGGCAGCAAGCCCTTCGAACACCTTCGCCTGGATCTTGGCTGTGGCAAGGGAACCTATCTAGTCGAGCGCGCCCACCGCGAGCCCGACACGCTCTTTATCGGCATGGACCAGGAGCCCATCTGCATCGCCTATGCCGCGCAGAAAATCTGCGAGCAGGAGCTGTCCAACGCACTCGTCCTGCCCCGAGGCGCCGCATCGCTGCCGCAGCTGTTTGCCGCAGGCGAGCTCGATGCCATCACCATCAACTTTCCCACGCCGCAGCCCAAGGCCAAGTACGCCAAAAAACGACTCGTCCATGTCGACCATCTGATGCTCTACCGCTCGCTCTTTGCAGCCGGCGTTACCGTCACGCTGCGAACCGACAGCAAGCCATTGCGCGACTATGCCCTGGGGCAGTTTGCCGCGGCCGGCTACGACACACTTTGGGTAAGTGACGACGTTCGCCGCGACCATCCCGAGCATCCCGAGACCGAGTACGAGTGCCGCACGCGCGAGATGGGTGCCGCCGTCTATGGCATTTGCGCCACACCCGGCGCGCAGCCCAGCGATGAACAACTCGCAGCAGGCCGAGCGCAGGAGCAAAGCCTTGCCTGTTACCTGCCCGACAACCTCGATGAGCTCACCTATGTACCTCTGGGCATGGAAGAGGCCGTCGAGAACTTTAGAAACCGCGCCCGCAAAGGCAAGAAGCGCCTGCCGCAAGAGTCCTAGGGACCTCTGATGGTCGCGGTGTCGGCAAACAAGCGCAAATAGGCGTCAGCGAACGGCCCTCAAACCTAAGTGAGTAGACTTTTTTGCAATGGCCACGCACAACCCGCATAGCGAAACATAAAACCGCAGGTAGAACCCTTGCGCAAAAGCCATGTGCTCGCAATATCGCAAAAAGTCTACTCACTTAGCTAGCGACTACATTTAACGGCTGGGTAGAACGCCCATTTCCTGCATTTTCTCGCGCGCTGGCACCCCGCGCCGCCGCTACGCCATAATAGTTGGCGGACAATCGCGAGAGAAAGCAAACACATGGCACAGACCACGACAGATACCGCCGCCAGCACCGTCTCCGGCGCCGGGGCCGCCAGCTCATTCTCGGGCGGCACGGGAACCGAAGCCGAGTTTGGCTCGCTCGGCGCGCTCTCCCCCACCTGGTGGGAGCCCGATGACGGCAGCGAGCCCGAACCGTGGCTCACGCCCGATCAAGCCTTCGAACGCTTCTTTGAATGGACGAGCGACCGTGGCATTGAACTGTGGGATCACCAAGAAGAAGCCCTCATGGATCTGGCCGCCGGCGATCACGTCATTTTGGGCACGCCGACCGGATCGGGCAAGTCGCTCGTCGCGCTGGGCATGCTCTTTATGGGCATGGCACAGGGCAAGCGCTGTTATTACACGGCCCCCATCAAGGCCCTGGTCAGCGAAAAGTTCTTCGACCTGGTACAGGTACTCGGCCGCGACAACGTCGGCATGATCACCGGCGACACGCATATCAACACCAAAGCGCCCGTCATCTGCTGCACGGCCGAAATCCTTGCCAACGACGCACTGCGCGAGGGCGAGGGCGCCGATGTGGGCTGCGTCGCCATGGACGAATTCCATTACTTTGCCGACCCCGACCGCGGCTGGGCATGGCAGGTGCCGCTGCTCACCCTGCCCCACACGCAGTTTATGCTCATGAGCGCCACGCTCGGCGATGTCACCGCCATCGCCGCCTCGCTCGAGGAGCACACCGGCGCTGCTTGCGACTTGGTCGTCGATGCCCCGCGCCCCGTGCCGCTGAGCTACGATTACGTGACGACCTCGCTCGAGGGCACGGTCGAGCTCGCGATGCGTCGCGGCGAGGCCCCGCTCTACATCGTGCACTTTAGCCAGGATGCCGCCCTTGCGACGGCGCAATCCCTCGCCAACTTTGGCATTGCCAGCAAGGAGCAGCGCGAGGCCATCAAGGAGGCGGCCAAAGGCACGAGCTTCTCCACGGCTTTCGGCAAGATCCTCAAGCGCTTGCTCGGCTGCGGCGTGGGCGTGCACCATGCTGGCATGTTGCCGCGCTATCGCCTCCTGGTCGAGCGCTTGGCGCAGCAGGGCCTGCTGCCCGTCATCTGCGGCACCGATACGCTCGGCGTCGGCATCAACGTACCCATCCACACCGTGGTGCTCACCGCGCTCACCAAGTTCGATGGCTACAAGATGCGTCGTCTGCGCGCCCGCGAGTTCCATCAGATTGCCGGTCGCGCCGGCCGTTCGGGCTTCGATACCGAGGGCATGGTCATCGCCGAGGCCCCGGAGCACGAGATCGAGAACGCCAAGCTCATGGCCAAGGCGGGCGACGACCCCAAGAAGCTCCGCAAGATTAAAAAGAAGAAGGCCCCCGAGGGCTTTGTCACCTGGAACAAGCAGACCTTTGAGCGCCTGATCGAGACGCAGCCCGAGACGCTCAAGCCGCGCCTGCGCATCACACACTCCATGGTGATTAGCGTGGTCGAGCAGGGCGGCGATGCCCGCGCCCGCGTGCACGACCTCATAGAGACGAGCTTGCAGACCCCCGAGGAAAAGGCCAAGCTCGAGGTTCGCGCCGACGAAATCTTCGCCACGCTCATCGACTCCGGCGTCGTCGTTCGCACCGAAGTGCCGCCCGCGCCCGATGCCCCGACTGACGCCGCGCCGGACATCGACTACGCACTGACGGTCGATCTGCCCGAGGACTTTGCGCTCGACCAGCCGCTCTCGCCATTTTTGCTTGCCGCGTTGGAGCTGCTCGACCCCGAGAGTGAGACCTATACCATGGATCTGATCTCGATGGTCGAGGCTACGCTCGAGGACCCCAAGCAGGTATTGCGCGCACAGGAGCGCGCCGCGCGCGACCGCGCGATGGCCGAAATGAAGGCTGACGGCGTCGAGTATGAGGAGCGCTTGGAGCGCATTCAAGACGTCACGTACGAAAAGCCGCTCGAGGATTTGCTCGACGCCGCCTTTGACAAGTACTGCCAGGAAGTGCCCTGGGCAAACGACTACCAGCTCTCTCCCAAGAGCGTCCTGCGCGATATGCTGGAAAGCGCGAGCGATTTTAAGGGTTACATTCAAAAGCTCGGCATCGCCCGCTCCGAGGGCATTTTGCTGCGCTACCTAGCAGAGGCCTACCGTTCACTCGACCGCACCGTGCCCATCGAGAAGCGCGACGAGCGCCTGCGCGACATTATCTCGTGGCTGGGCTTTGTGGTGCGCTCGGTGGACTCGAGCCTGGTGGATGAGTGGGAGAACGCCGGCAACCCGGCAGCCCTCGATGCTGCGCCGCCGCAGGGCATCGACGAGGTCGTGGCGGACCGTCGCGGCTGCACGCTATTGGTGCGCAACGCGCTCTTCCGCCGCGTGACCCTTGCCGCCCGCGAGCACGTTCGCGACCTGGGCGAGCTCGACGACGACTGGGGCATGAGCGAGATCCGCTGGCAAAAAGCACTCGACGCTTACCACGAGCAGCACGAGGAAATCCTCACCGACGGAGATGCCCGCAGCGCCGCGATGTTTTCCATTGACGAGTCCGACGAGAAGACCGCGCACGTATGGCACGTGCACCAGATCTTTGCCGACGAGGATGGCGACCACGACTTTGGCATCATGGGCGATGTCAACCTGGACGCCACGCAAGACGGCGGCGAGGTCATATTCAAAAACTACCGTGTCGGCTTTATCGAGGACCTGCTCGAAGACTAGCCGAACTTACCGGAACGAAACGGGGCCGCTGGCAATATCGCCAGCGGCCCCGCTTTTGCACTATACGCTATGCCTTACTCGGCACCCTCGACCTCATATGAATCCGCCTCGGCGGGCTCATCGTTTGTCTCCGTCGCAGCCCCGCGCGCCTCGTCAAACGCCGCCTTCATGGTCTTGTTGCCCCACGTGAGCTTGCGAATGGTAAGATCGTCGGCCTTCTTGTTGGCTAGGCGCAGATTGTTCTCGGAGGACAGCAACGCCTCCTTGGTTTTCTGCAGATGGCTAATCGTCTTGTCGATCTCATCGATCGCCGTTTGGAACTTGCGGCTCGCGATCTCGTAGTTGCGGCCGAAGTCGTTCTTGAACTTTTCCATCTTGGCTTCGAAGTTCGTAACGTCGATATTCTGCTGTTTGTACTCCGCCAGCTCCTGCTTATAGCGCAGCGAACCCATGGCAGCGTTGCGAAGAAGCGTAATCATGGGAATAAAGAACTGCGGGCGGATCACGTACATCTTCTCGTAGCGATAGCTCACGTCCACGATGCCGGCGTTGTAAAGCTCGCTCTCGGGTTCGAGCAACGTGCAGAGCACCGCGTACTCACAGCCTTTCTGGCGACGATCGTGATCGAGTTTCTTAAAGAAGTCCTCGTTCTTGTGCTTGGTCGCAGTCTCGTCGTTCTCGTTTTTCATCTCGAACATAATCGAAATGACCTCGTTGCCGCTCGCGTCGCACTCGCGGAAGATAAAGTCCCCCTTGGTGCCCTCGGACGCATCGTTATCTTTCTCAAAGTACGCGTTAGGAAACGCCGTCATGCGTAGGCGGTTAAACTCGGTCTCGCAGTGCTGCTCGAGCGACTCGCCCACCATCTTGGTGGACAGGCGGACCTTCATGTCCTTAAGGCGCTCAATCTCTTCATCCTTGTAGCGAATCAGGTCATCGCTCGCGCGCTTGGCCTGCGCGAGCTCGAGCTCATGCGCCGCCTTAGCCTGTTCCTCGCGAGAATCGCGCACCGCCAGCTCACTCGTCAGCTTGGCACGTGCCTCATCGCGCTCTCGCTCCGCCGCGGCAACCGCCTCCGACAGGTTCATTTTTGCCATCAGTTCCTGCTCGCGCAGCTGGGCACGCAGACCCTCGGCCTCTTGCTCGGACTGTGCCTTAGCGGCGGAAAACTTCTCTTGTACCGTCGCGCGATAGTCAGTAAGCGCGCGCTC
>CABQSP010000012.1:0-39870 GCA_902466855.1 uncultured Collinsella sp.
GAACACATGCCCGGTAATCCCCTCCATAGGGGCCAACGATAGAATCATCTACTCTTCTCTCATATCAACGAACGTGACAAAGGGACTGCCCCTTTGTCACATTATTCGGAGCGCAGGGCCTCCACGGGATCCTTCCTGGACGCGCTGCGGGCGGGCAGCAGGCCGGCAACGACCGTCAGTAACACCGAAATTGCAATGAGCACCAGCGCATCCTGCACGGGCAGGCTCATCAGATTGGGTACCTGCTTGGCAGCAAGTGCCCAGGCATTGACCGGAAAACTCACGAGCACCACAACGACAATGGCAAAGATGCCGGCAATGAGGCCCTCGATAAAGGTCTCGGCGTTGAACACGTTTGCCACGTTGCGCTTCGACGCGCCGATCGCACGCAGGATGCCAATCTCCTTTTTGCGTTCCAGCACGCTGATGTAGGTGATGATGCCGATCATGATGGAGCTCACCACCAGGCTGATGCTCACGAATGCGATGAGCACCAAGCTGATGGTGTTCACGATGTCGGTCACCGAGCCCATGATGATACCCATGTAGTCGGTGTACGAGATTGCCTGCTCATCGTGGCCAGCGGCTTTGACCTGCTTGTTGTACGCGTCAATGTGATCGAGCACGCGCTCCTTGGCCTCAAAGTCGCGCGGGAAAACCTTAACCGAGATGGGGTCTGCCTCATCCGCATAGCCCAACGTGGTCAGATTGTTGTCGTAGGTGAGCTTCGAAGCCTTGGCATAGCTCATCATGAGCGAACTCAGGTCCTCGGCGTCCATGTTGAAGTGGATGGCATGAGCAAAGGCACTCGCATCCACGCGCATGGCGCTCGCCAGGTTGGCAAAACTCGAAGACATCTGCGTCGCCATCTGGTCCATGAGTCCTGCCGCGCCCGCCTTGAGCTGAGCTGACACCGTCACCGCAATTTGATCGCCGATCGACTTCATCACCTGATCCATAGCCTGCTGCAGATACGGAGCCAGCTGCTTTTGAACATAGTCGGTCATCGTCTGTCGCAGGCGCTCGGCCAGGGCATCGCCGCCGAGCGCTTTGAGCTGGGCCAGAATTTGCTGGGCTGCGGCATCATTCTCAAGATACGTCGAGAATGCGGCGGCGAGCTTTGACGCGTCCTTAAGATCATCGGGTGTCAGCGCCTTAAACTGATCAGACTGCAAAAAGCCCTCAAACAGCTGGTTGGCTAGCGTTCCCACCTGCTGCATTTGCTCGGGCGTGAGTTCCAGACCGTCAAAGATACCCGAGAAATCTGGGGCCGGCGCTTTGGCCATGATGTCGCTGAAGTCGATGTCCTTACCAACGCCCGAAAGGTCAATATCCAGCCCGGACAAATCAAGACCCGACAGGTCCATACCGCCGGCAACATCCGAGAGCGCGGAGGCATCGAACGAGAACGCGCTCTTCAGCGCCGCCTCGTCCACACTGAACATGCTGCCCAGATCCACGCCCTGTTTGGCCTCGCCTTGCAGCTCATCGAAAGACTTGCCCGTAAAGACATCCGTCTCGGGGTGGGCGAGTTGCTCCTGCACAATCTGCGAATCGGCAGCACGCTCCATAAGCTGGCGAGTCAGAGCATGCGTATAGGCAATGCCCGGAGACAACGCGCTCGCGTTGGCGGTCTCGTTAGGTCGCACCACGCCCACAATGTGCACGTCAATACCGTCGGCAACCTTGGCCGTCATAAAGTCGGCGTCGCCAGACATGTCAGTCCACATGCCGGTCTCTTCGTTTTTGCGATAGGCATCGGCCGGCGACAACACCTTAAACGTCGTGGACAGCGCATCGTCGTAGGTAAAGTCGGCGCCGGTCTCGGGCGTTTCGACCCCACCGTCTGCCGTCATGGCGCTGTTGACCAAGTCGTTGAGCTCATTGATATCCAGCGCGCCGATGCTGTAGAGCGTGTAGTCGCCCACCGTACCGCGGCTCGAAAGCACCATCACGGCTTCGTTGGCGGACGTGGGCCAGTGACCAGCGACGACATCGTACTGGCTGTCGAGCAAACTCTGGTCGTCGATCATCTCGTTAAAGACCGAGGTTCCCATGGATTCCATGCTCACCGTTGCCGCCGAGCTCACGCCTCCACTCATGGCCTCGGTCATAGCGTTGGGCACCAGCCGGACGGGCTTCTCGTCGCCCTTACTCGAACGATAGACAACTGGCGTCACGCCGTAGCCGTACTGAATGGCGTTAACTTCTTTATCGATGCCGTCGCCACCGGCATCGAGCCATGCCTTAAAGCTCGTCATGTCGTTGGACTTAACGCTCGCAAACATATCCTTTACGGCCGTGACCACGGGAATTTTATCGGTTCCCTTAGCCTTGCCGCCGGCACTGTCGTCGGACGAATCCACGTTTTCAGGCGAGCCATCATCCGTGGCCCCCTGCCCGCCCATCATGGACGACAGGTCGTAATCCTGCTTAGAGATCGTAAGCGGGTAGCTCGAGAGCGTATCCTCCTCGACCTTTTTGATATAGCCGTTTACGCCGTTGGACAGCGCCAGAATCGCTGCGATACCGATAATGCCAATCGAGCCCGCAAAGGCAGTCATGGCCGTACGGCCCTTCTTGGTCATAAGGTTTCGGGCAGAAAGCCCCAGCGCCGTCACAAAGCTCATCGAGGTTTTGCGCGTAGGCTTGGCCTCGCGGCGCGTGGCGTTAGCGACATCGAAAGGATCGGAATCGTCGGTGATCTTACCATCCGCCAGGTTGACGATGCGCGTGGCATATTGGTACGCCAGCTCGGGATTGTGCGTGACCATGATGACCAGACGGTCGCGTGCAACATCCTTGAGCAAGTCCATGACCTGCACGGACGTCGTTGAATCCAAGGCGCCGGTTGGCTCGTCGGCCAGCAGGATGTCGGGGTTGTTGACAAGGGCGCGGGCGATGGCCACGCGCTGCATCTGTCCACCCGAAAGCTGGCTCGGGCGTTTGTTAACGTGCTCGCCCAGGCCAACCGCCTCGAGCGCCTCGCGCGCACGCTGGCGGCGCTCGGCATGCCCCACACCCGTGAGCGTAAGCGCCAGCTCCACGTTTTCCAAGATGGTCTGATGCGAAATGAGGTTATAGCTTTGGAACACAAAGCCGATGCGATTGTTGCGATAGGCATCCCAATCGCGATCGTGAAAGTCCTTGGTCGAGATGCCGTCGATGAGCAGGTCGCCCGAGTCAAAGTGATCCAGTCCGCCGATAACGTTGAGCATCGTAGTTTTGCCCGAGCCTGAGGGACCCAGAATGGCCACGAACTCGTTATCGCGAAAAGACAGGCTCACGTTGTCGAGCGCCACCTGCGTAAACGACTGCGTAACGTACCTTTTGCAAATGCCTTTGAGCTCCAGCATGGACGGCAACCTCTCCTGCACGGGCGCACTTGCCCGCTCTCCTCCACCGTTCGTATTCGACGCGTTTGTCCTACTCTATCCCCATTTTTCACCGACACCAGTGAGGAATGTAGGGAACCGCATCAAAAAACGAACGGGACGGCGTCCAAAAAAGAGGCCCCAAGTGGGGCCTCTATATGGTGGAGATTATCTTGAAAGGCAGCAGACTACTCCGCACAGCGACACACGATCCTCGCGATGCTTTACGTGTTTTTTACTGCTCGCTATTCGCAATCGCCTGGTCGATAAGCTTGTCGAGCGCCGCGCGCTGCTCGGCGGAGCTGATGGCTCCCACGATTGGATCTCCTACGATGTTGCCATTCTGATCGATGACATACGTTGTCGGGAACGAGAACAAATTTGACGTAAACTTACCGGCCTCGCTATCCGACTTGAACCAGATGTTCTTATATGTCACACCCTTCTTGCTCAGCACGTCCTTGGCATCTGCAATCTCACCCTTGTTGCCATCGAGCGTAAAGGAATTGACGCCCACGACCTGGCCGCCCTTCTCGGCAAGCTCCTTATTCAGTTTCTCAAGATCGCCCAGCTCGCCCACGCACGGCTTGCAAGTGGTGAACCAGAAGTTCATGACGGTGACCTTGTTCTTAGCGAACAGCTCGTCGCTGCTCACGTCGTTGCCATCCAGGTCCTTGCCCGTAAAGCTGGGGAACTTCGTCGCCTCGCTCGAAGCATTGGCACCAGCCGTCATGCCAGCGGTCGAAGCGTCGACGCTCTCGCCTGAGCTCGGCGTGCTTCCACAGCCGGGGAACTCCTTCTCCAGGCTCTCGAGCTTGTCCTCGATCACCTTGATCTGCTGCGCACCGGCCTTGAGCGTCTTGAGCTCATCCGCCGTGAACTCATCCTTGGCGCCGTCGATGGTCTTGAGCAGGAAATCGCCGTAATTGCTGCCGTCCTCAATCATTGTCGAGTCTTTATTTGCCGCGTTGAATACCTTTTCCCACAGCGCGTTATCACTCGAAAAGATCTCGTTCTCCTTCTGCATGAGTTTTGCATACAACTCGGCGGCCTCGTCGGCATTGGTCGGCTTCTGCGCAGTGAGTTCTGCAATCTTAGGATCGGAGCCCGCAGATTCACTCGCATTGCCACCGGGTGCCGAGCACGCCACAAGGCACAAGGCCAATACCGGCACCATAAACAGGGCCGCAATCTTAGAAAGCTTCATGGTCATTCCTCCGTTTTGTCGAAGCTTGTTTACTTTTTATCGGCGGTCAAGGGGAGCTTTTCCGCCGACACATCCAGGCCATAGCGATAGCTGATGGCATCGACGGGACAGGCCCCGATGCACTTTCCGCACCGGATGCATTCGGCATGATTGGGCGCGCGGACCACATCAACGTCCATCTGACAAACATTTGAGCACTTGCCGCACGAGACACATTTGCATGCGTCAACCCGAATCCCCAGTAGGGACACCCTATTCATGAGCGCATAGAATGCGCCGAGTGGACAAATCCATTTGCAGAAGGGGCGGTAGAACAAAACGCCCAGCACTACCACGGCAATGAGAACGGCAAGTTTCCAAGTAAAGAGCTGTCCCAACGCAGATCGAATGCCGGCATTGGCAATGGCCAGCGGAATGGCGCCCTCGAGCACACCCTGCGGACAGATGTACTTACAAAAGAACGGGTCGCCCATGCCCACGTCGTTAACCACCAAGACGGGTAGCAGCACCACGGCAAACAGCAACACGACGTACTTGATATACGTAAGCGCCTTGAGCCTTTTTGTCGAAAGCTTTTTGCCGGGAATCTTGTGCAGCAGCTCTTGCAGCCAGCCAAACGGGCACAGAAAGCCGCATACAAAGCGTCCCAGCAGCACGCCGAGCAAAATGAGCGTACCGGTGACGTAGTAAGAAAAGTTGAACTTGGATGAACCTACCACCGACTGGAACGACCCGATGGGGCACGCACCCGATGCCGCGGGGCACGAATAGCAATTAAGTCCAGGTACGCAGACTGTTTTTCCCGCGCCCTGATAGATGCCGCCTTTGGCAAAGTTTGGCAGGTGAATGTTGGTAATAAGTGTTGCCGCCGCCTGAATGAATCCGCGAAATCGAGCCAAAACATGCGACGCAGTGTTTTCTCTTTTATCCAATTCCGATACACTCCAAGCACAGCCTAATCGCTTTGGCCAGCACGGCATCCGCCTCGCCACGCATAACGCCAAAGCACACCATGGTGATTCCGACGATCAACAAAGCGACCTGTACCACGGGTTTTACCGCTTTGAACAACCTGACCACTCCTTTCGTTACGCGACCATTGGACCATATCGGCTATAAAATCCGTGTTAAGCGCGATTTGAAATGTGCAAGGAGACTGTTATGCGTATTTTGATCGTCGAGGACGAGCGAGCACTGTGCGATGCAATCGCGCGCAGCTTGCGGAACTTGGCGTACAGTGTCGACTGCTGTCACGACGGACAGGAGGCGCTCGACCTACTGGACGTTGAGGCCTTCGACCTCGTGGTACTCGACCTCAACCTTCCCCGCATCGACGGCATGACCGTACTCAGGGAACTTAGGAAAACTGACTGCGAGACTAAGGTACTGATTCTGTCCGCACGTGGCGAAGTATCAGATAAAGTCTCCGGACTCGATGCCGGCGCCAACGATTACCTCACCAAGCCGTTTCATCTGGACGAGCTTGCGGCAAGGATTCGCAGCCTTACCCTCAGACGCTTTACACAAAGCGACATAGTTTTAACCTGTGGAAAGCTCCGCTTTGACACCAAGGCGCGCATTGCTTCCGTGGACAGCGAGGCCCTATCTCTTACGCGCAAGGAAACGGGAATCTTGGAATACCTGATGCTTAATCAGGGGCGACCGGTAAGCCAAGAGGAGCTTATAGAGCACGTTTGGGATAGCAGCATGAATAGCTTTAGCAACGCAACCCGCGTTCACATCTCGTCGCTCCGAAAAAAGTTGCGCAGCGCTTTGGGATACGACCCGATTCGCAATCGGATTGGAGAGGGCTACGTTATGGAGGATGGAGAATGAAAGGGTTTTCGCTGCAATGGCGCATAACGATCATGACGGCACTGCTGACGTGCGCGGTGTGCGTGCTGACGAACTGCCTGGTCGGCTATACGGGCATGCGCTACATGGATGCCATCGGCAGTGACATCTCGGCCCTTAACGCGACCGGCGAAGATTCGCCCCAGGCATTCGACCCAACGAAAGCGACCCCCGATGACAAGGTCACGATCGTCGTAAACGACGCACAGGAGTCTTTTGGCACGACAACCTGGCGCATCACGGCTGGAGTCACACTCCTTGGCGGCGCGCTGGCATACTTTGTGAGCGGCCGTGCACTCAAACCGCTACGGGCTTTTGCCGCCCAGGTTGAGCGTGTGCAGCCTGACAACCTAAGCGAAATCAGACTCAATGAAGATGTGCCCACCGAGCTACAACGATGCAGCGCCTCTTTCAACGACATGATCACCCGTCTTGGCGAAGGGTTCTCTGCACAACGTCAGTTTACCGGCAACGCCGCACACGAACTGCGCACCCCGCTCGCCCTTATGCAAGCACAGATTGAACTTTTCATCTCCGAGCACTCCGGTTTGCAACCCGAAACAGCCGAGCTGCTCGGCCTGCTACAAGAACAAACCGAGCGCATGTCTCGAATGACCAAGGTATTGCTCGAGATGAGTGAGCTCCGCAGCGTTCCTTGCGAGGACGATGTGGAACTTGGCCCCTTGTCCGAAGAGGTCCTCACCGACCTTGCGCCACTTGCCGAAAATAAGGGTATAGCCCTCAATTGTGCTGGAGACACTTTAGTAATCGGGAGCGACACGCTCCTCTATCGGCTGGTGTTTAACCTGGTCGAAAATGCCATCCGTTACAGCCACCCCGGCTCGACTGTCAACGTCTCCATCTGCGACAACGACAGCCACGTGTTCCTGCGAGTCGAGGACCAGGGCCCGGGAATACCCAAGCAGTACCGTGAGAGCATCTTCCAACCGTTCTTTCGCCTGGATAAATCCCGCAGCAGGGCATACGGCGGCGCAGGACTCGGGCTAGCGCTCGTTTGGGAGATTGCAGCGCTTCACGGTGGCGCCGTAGAGGTCGAAACAAGTTCCGAGAACGGGACCGTGATGCTCGTGACCCTCTCAAAGGGGGCCACCACGTGATCCGACTGTCCAGGGGTCCCACTCGGCATTGCGAAACGCCTCCCAAAACTTGGACATGAGAAATGGGGGGCAGTTCGCATCTATGCCGAGGACGAAGTCCTGGCGGGGATTCAGGATGCGCAGAGGAAGCTTACGGCAGAAAACCCCGACAGAGTCGTGACCGTCGGCGGCAACTGTATGGTGTCGCTTGCCCTCTTCGATTACCTGCACGGGAAATACGAGAACGTTGGAATCGTCTGGATCTATGCGCATCCGGATGTATCCACGCTGAATGATGGCTACCCCAACGCTCACGCCATGGTACTTGGCAGCCTTTTGGGAGAAAGTCATCCTGGTCTTCGGCGGCGAATAATGCGAATGTCCGCAGGCAGACTCCAACCTGTGCGCGGAGAAGCTGGGCGACGCAAACAAGATTCCTCGACTCGAGCATGGAGATGAATCCGTCTATCAGTCTCATCGCATACTCAGAGGAGGATGCCAGATATAGATCCCATTGGGTAAAGTCGCCGTTCATGAAGGGAATCACTGCATTGCGCTCGGCGACTCTCAAGGCACTCAGGCTTTGTTCTATTTTCTCAGCTTCTTGTTTGAACTGTTCGCTATCCAAAATGCCCCCCAAATGCCGGCTTCTCAACAAATCAAAAAAGCAAGAGAGACAGAGATTAGGTTCCTGCTCCACTGAACCCGCGCTTCCAGTCGAGACACTCCTCCTCGAAGATCTCCCCAGAGTCCCGTCTCTCGCGCCCCTCACGGAACTGTCCATATCAGTGTAGCCAATCCAGGCACAGCCCCACCGCACGGCCCAGTCGCTTCCGGTCCTGCGTGACCCCGTGAAGGCGGAAGGGCGTGGTTGTCGTCATCGCGTTCCTTTCTCCTCGTACCTTTTTGGGCATGCGTCACGGGCTCCCGCGCGGCGCTGAGAGCGAATCGGCGCAGGCTTGGGGCCAGTTGCGTAGAGGTTGAGGTTCGGGTTTCGCCGGCTTACGCAGCTTGGCGGGCAGAGCGCCCGGGCTCGCTGCGCCTAGGGCGCGGCGGGATCCGCGACGCCGGAGGTGTCGATCTCGCCCAGATTGGCGAGCTGGCTGATGAACGGGATACTCTCGTGTTCGTCCACCTCGACGCCGCCGAGCACGATGGTGCTGTAGCGCGTGTCGACTTGGGTTGTGAACACGGCCGGGTCGAAACCCGAAGCGATAAAGCCAATGCCCGCGAGGACAACACCCGCGGCAACGAGCCCGCCCGCCACGGCGAGGTAGATCTTCTTCGCACTGGTCATGGTACTCACTCCTTTCTACGCCGCGAGATGCGCGGCAGCGCCGCCCTTCTCGCCCTTACCCTTCCAGAAGGGCGAGGCGGCCTTCCTCGCCCAGAGCGCCGAGAGGCGCGCAATTTGTTTTGAGGCGGCCCAAGCGCCAGCACCAACGAAGAGCGCCACGCCGACGAGGCCGAGCCCCACGCCCGCCGAGGCGAGGGCGTACGGGAAGTGGCCGATGATGACGCCGCTTACGGCAAGCAGGAGCCCAACTACGCCCACGCCCCCGAGTGCCACCGCGACGATCCACACGCAGAGCGCCAGCACCCAGATGCAGATATAGACCGTGACGGCCACGGCGGCGAAGGCGGCGAGCAGCGGCACCCACACCGGGGAGCCCACGATGGCCAGCACCCACAGCAGCGCGGTGCTGCGCCGGCGCGTCCTCGCGATCGCGCGCGGCACGGCGGGCAGGTCGTCGAGCGTGGCCTCCGCCACCTCGCCGGGCGTGCCCATGGCGGCCACGGCCTCCTCCTCGCTCATACCGTCCTCCATGCGGTCGGCGATGGCCTCCGCATAGAACGCCTTGGTCTCCTCCACCTGCTCGGCCGGCAGGCAGGCGAGCAGCTCGCCCAACCGGCCCAGAAACTCATCGCGCGTCATGGTGCGCCTCCTCAACGTATGCGTAAATCTCCCGTACGGACGGCCACTCGGCCAGGAACTCCTCGATGCGCGCTCGCCCGTCGTCCGTGATGCGGTAGTACCGGCGCAGCCGCCCGTTGTGCTCGGCGGAGCGCGCCGTGATGCACCCGGCCTTCTCCAGGCGCTTGAGCAGCGGGTAGAGCGTCGACTCCGTGAGCCCCATGCTCGCCGGTACGTCCTTCACGATCTGGTAGCCGTAGGACTCCTCGCCGGAGACGGCCGCGAGCACGCAGGCCTCCAGGAAGCCGCGCTTCATCTGTGCCTCCATCCGCACACCTCCTCTCGTCATATACTATGCTATACACACTATACGATGCAAGGTATTAGACGTCAACTCTCATCGCGAAGATTCTCCGGCCCCTGCGCGCTGCGAACGTGATATCGCGGGGCGGTTGGCATTATGCATGAAACGTCAAGTAACGCTCTTTTGATCCACTTCCACTCGGCCCCATATGCCTTGTACAACACCCCCCTTCAACCTTGGGTTCAAGGGAGCCGCTAGGCTGGGCGTGCCGGACGGTAAGGTCCTGGACGCGATGGTGGACTTCTCCGATGCCATAGGGGTCATGGGTCTACGCCGATGGAGGCCCACGCACGCGGCAGGGCTCGCCCGTCACCGCTGGTCGCCGGACGGTCCCCACGCTCCGCTCGCCAACGCGCAGGCGACAGCAGCAGTCCAGCGCTAGCTGGAGACGCCGGAATGCCCAGAAGATGCGTTTCCCATCACTGCGACAGAGCTTTTTGCAGGGGTGGCATTTTTTCCTAATATCGAGGTCAGCTTGGCTTCGGTAGCCACCTTGAGAGCATCGCCAATAGACTCTTCCTTTATGCGTTCGGCATAATCGTAGGCAATACCCAAAAATTCCAGTCCCGAGCAACAGGAGTACAATTGCTGCATTGTTGCCACCTGATGGGAGATGGAAGATGGACTGCGATGGCTACCCACGCGTTCCTATGCCGTTGATGTGCACCGCCTTTGTGCCGGGGCAGATTGACGCTGCGGTTGCAGGCATTTCCGACCCCGATTCGCGCGCCGTTGCCACGGCAGAAGCGCTGTACTTTCGCGGACAGGCCACCCTCGCTGCCAAGACAGCGCGCCCCTATCTTGACGCCACCGACCCCGCACTGCGCTATTCCGCATGCTTTATCTGCGGATACGCCAGTCTGTCGCTCAACCGTATCGCCGATGCCCGCCGGTGCCTTGCTGGCATCTTCGATACGCCAGCCGACAAGGAATCGCCTGCCGTCCACGCCATGCACATCCTGTTCGCCTCGGCCGCGAGCGTCCTGCTGCACTTGCCTTCCCCGTATTCCGCCGAAGAGTTTTATCCGCTTGCGGCGCATCTGCCCGAAGGCCTGCGCCTGTTCGCCAGCTATGTGATGGCGCACGCCTTGTATCTGCGCGGCGAATATGGCCGCAGCCTGGGCATGGTGGAAAATGCCCTGATCATGAAACAGGGAAGCTATCCCATCTCGGAGCTGTTCCTGCACCTGGCAGCTTCCATGGCATGCATGAGCCTCAAGGACATCGACGCTGCAAAAACGCACTTCGGAGCTGCTTGGAACATTGCGCGCCCCGACGGCCTTATCGAGCTCATTGGCGAGCACCACGGCCTTTTGCAGGGGCTCATCGAGGCGTGCCTAAAATCGCAATACCCCGACGATTTCGCCCGCATCATCGAGATCACGTATCGATTCAGCTACGGTTGGCGGCGCATCCACAACCCCGATTCGGGCGAGGACGTGGCCGACGATCTAACGACCACGGAGTTCACCATGGCCATGCTCGCCTGCCGCGGATGGACCAACGCCGAAATCGCACGCCACATGGATGTATCGCCGGGCACCGTTAAAAACCGCCTATCAGGAGTGTATGCCAAGCTTGGTATCGGAACTCGCGCCGAGCTGGTTGCCCACATGTTGCGCTAGCGGCAGACTGCCCGTCGTATCGAAAGCGCTCCGGGGGCCTGGCGCTTTCGCACGCTCAAATTGGACATTTTGGCCATCGAACGGCACTACCGCCACGGGGCACCTTCTCGCAAAATTGGATTATTTCCACCGATACCTGCGGGATGGGAGCCAAAGATGCTTGATCGCCGTTCGTTACTTGTTGCCGGAGCATCCTCGCTGGCGAGCATTATGTTGCCGCGCGTGCCGGGAAGCGCAAACGCCTTCATATTGCCGTTCGCGCCCACCGAAGCCTATGCCGACGAAAAAGACCCCTTCAGGGTGCTCGTTCTCTCGCGCACCATGTTCGGTGTGGTCGTGGTCGATGTCGCCAACAAGAATACGCCCATCAAGGGAGCCAGGGTCACGCTCACATCGCGCTATGCCGCGGGCAAGCAGCTCTCCGCCACGACCGATGACGAAGGCACGGCCATCTTTGAGGTCGCGCCGCTTTCGGAAGGCTACGTGGACGAGGCAACGCTTCTCGACGCGTACGACTTTAACGGCGGCATCTCCATTAGCATGGCGGGCTACCGCGATGTCGAGATTCCCCTCGCGCGTATCCAGGGTGGCACCGCCATAACCGCGCCCACGCGTCCGCTTTCCGACGGCGAGCCGTACTTTCGCCAGCTCACATTCGACGATTGGGACATCCAGTACGCCGACGCCACGTTTATGTCAATGCCAGCGGACGAAGCAGCAAACGACCAGCCCGACACGCACGCTTTTACCGTGCAGGCTCATCTGCCGCAGGGCGGGCAGGCAACGTTGCATATCAATAAAGTGATGCCCGCTGCGGGCAGCTCAACCGAAACCGTCACGCAGATCGGCCAGATCAAGGCCAGCGCATCGGGCGCGGATAATCTGGCGACGTTCACGCTCGAAGACACGTTCCTCGATGCAGCTTCGGGCCTTCTGGAGGAAGGGTGCAAGCTGCGCTTTATGCTCGACTACCAGGGAAAAACCTACACGCTCTCATCCCCTATGGCCGTTGTCACTGCGCCAGCCGCAAAGGCGGAATCGGGCTCGACCACTATCGTCCCCACTACCATGGACCAGGAGATCACTCCGTTTGATTTCCCCGCGGCGTTTCCCGGTATCGGCGGCAATAAGTTCACGTGTTGGATGCCCACATTTCCCATTCTGTTCGATTTCTCGTTTGCTGGATACGTGCTGTTTGGCGGAGGATACAAACCAGCTAGCTATATGAATGATTCGGGCAACCCTGATCCGGAATACTGGAAGAAATCGCCGCGCGAGTCGGGCGCCAAGCAGGCAAACCGCTACCTCGACGAGATGGAGGGGAAGTGGAATCAGTACAAGAGTATGAGTGCCGGTTCGGGCACCGATCCAAGAAACACCAAGCTCCTTCGCCACCATTGCACGCCGCTGTTCACGATGGATATCGCCACACAGCTGTACGGCTCGCTCGCCTACGATTGGGTGGGCAAAACCTGGGGTAACAACAACGACCCCGCATACGGCAATATTAAGGCCCTCTTCCAGGTAAGAACCGACCTCAATTGGACCGAGCAGTTTACCCTAGGACCGGTGCCATTTTTCCTAAACGTCAACCCCTGGGTGCTGGCAAAACTGGCGCTCGCCGTGGGTGCCCACACGCACGGCAGCGGCGCGGCGTTTTTTAAAAACATTTCGCTCGACTATTCAAACACGTCGGGCTCGTTCACCATCCAGATCGGGCTTGCCGTCACCTTTGGCGCCGGCGTTGCAGGCGTCGCTTCGTCTGCCGTGCGCGGCGCCGCATCCCTCACGCTGTTCATTGGGTACGAGAAGGCAGATGGACACCAGCTTCCGCGACTGCGCGTAGGTGCAGACGTCGATGTCGATGTGATACTCCAGTTCGTAATGTTCAAGTGGACCACCAAGGCTTGGTCGGGGTCGTGGCCCACACTCATCGATTCGTGGAATATGTCGGTGAACAATGGCGACCAGTATGTGCTCCAGCGCTCTGAGCTCGCATTGGGTGGAGATACGCCTTATACGCTGGATGCCCGCTTCGGCTCGGCCGGCAACATTGAGGCGGGCGGCGTGCCGCAATTTATCGCATCGGCCACCATCGTCACCAACGCCGAACTGCTCGCACGCGCCGAGGTTAAGGCCACTGCCGTAAACGCCGCGCCTGTCGTGCGCGATTGGGATCAAGCGGTCACGCGCATTGAGCTCGAGGCGGATGCAGAAAGCGACGACACGGGACAGATCGAGCATTTCGTCCATGCACTGATAGAGAACGACGAAAACGCCGCGCCGATGTATGAGTACACCTACATCGGTCAGGCAACGAACACCGTTGCCGACCCGAACGCCGATTCTGCCGGCGTGTCGGAGGACGAGCGTGGCGGCATCAAGCCCTCGAGCGACAACGTGCTGTTTGCTGGCGTGCTCAGCGAAGCCCACATGAAGCTGGCAATGATTGCCGGCGTAGAATGCCTGTTCCGTATCGCCTCGGTGCGCTACGGCGACAATGGTCGCTCGCGCCTGGTGGTACACACAAAGGCAAACGGAACGTGGTCCGCTCCCACGCCTGTGGACTTTCCCCTTGGGTTTGGCGAGGAAGACGTGGAGCGCGACGGCATATACGATTACGACTTCGACGTAGTGGAATATACGGACGGAAGAGGAAACCAGGACGCCTACGTGCTGTTGGTCTCGGGCGAGCGCCCCGACGGCGACAGCACCCTTTTCGATACGGCAAGCACAGCCGGCATACTGTCCGTTGTGCGCCTGCGCATAAGCAATAGCGAAGTTCGCGTGGTATCGCACACGTCGTGGCGCAGCATCTCGCGCGGCCGCCTGCAGGAGGACGGTTACCATTGTCTGCAGTGTCCACGCATCACGGTGGGCAAGACGCTTGTCGACGGGCGTCTGTCGGGCGCCTATCTCCACCGCCGCGGAACCACGGCAGAAAAGGCGTTGGGCACCGAGGCAGAGGTCGCGCTCGAGTGCTTTACCCTGTGGTCGGACGTTTCGGGCGACAGCCTCACGTTCCGTCAGGTCCTCCGCTTTCCGCAGGCACCGTCGAGCATCGAGCTGGGCGGGCCCGAGAATATCAACGGCAAAATGGTGGTGCCCGTTGCGTACGAGACCGCAGACGGTTGCGGCTGCGCATCGTACGCCGTGATCGGCCAGTCCATTGCGGGCTGGGGCGTTATGCCACCAGACGCCACGGTACCCCGTGCGGTACCGTGGCCACAACATTCGGGCTTTTTGGCAACCGTCAACGAGCAACTGCAGCATATTACTTGGACGCGAGGCGCATCGGCGTTTGCAACGCAGCCCGTGGGTGCCGCAGGCTGTGGCCCGGCATCGTTTAGCGTAAGCAACAACGGCAGGTGCGCGCTCTATGTAGAGAACACCGATGGCAAGGTGGGACAGACCTACGACGAAGAAGGCAACCCAGTTGCAGTGATGGGCAAGCACTTCCGCATCTTCGCCAGCACCTTGTCAGGCGATCTGTTTACGGAGCCGTTCGTGATGTGCGAGCTGGACCATCCCGTCGATCAGATAACGACATTTTTGACGTCGGGGAGCATGCTCTCCGCGCTCGCCACGCACATTGTGAGCGCGGAGAAGAGCGAGGCAGAACTACACGGCATCGAAGTGCCCTTGGTGGCGTGTGCCACTCCGACGGGCGCGGTCGCTACCTCGGGCGCGGTGGTGCCCGGAGCAGCAGGCGAATCCTTCATGGTCACGGTGCGAAACGACGGTAACACCTTGCTGACCGCCGGCACGATCGATCTGTACCGAGAGGGCTCCAGCCAGCCGTTCTCCAGCGCATCCATCGGGTTCGGAGCAAACGCACGCATGGCTTCGATCTACGATCCGGAGCTTGCCGAGGATGCTTCGGCCAACGACATGGCACACGTGAAGTACGCGCTCGAGACGCTGGGCGCACGTTTTGCAACGCACCCGCTGGTAGCCGACAGCGGCAACGCCGTGCTGGCACCGGGTTGCACGGCACAGTTCCGCATGAGCTTCGCCATCCCCGAGAGTTGGAGCGACGAGGTGGGCAAACGCGTAACGCTATATGCGAAGGCGCGTAATCTGGTGGCGCTCGATCCCGTAACGCTCGAGGAAATTCGACCGGGCGCAAACTCGGCGCTGGGTGCCGTACTGCACGAGCTTCATGTGCCCGACGCGGCATGCGAACGCTCAGAAGTTCAGGTCGGCGTATGCGACAACGCGGATACGACAGGACTTCACGACGCCCCGATGACGGCGGACGGCGATGGTGGCTCAAGTGGCGGCGGTACTGACGAGGGCGGCGGCTCCGGCGGAAGCAGCTCCGGCAGTGGCAAGGACCACGGCAATAACAAGCGCTCCGGAAAAGCGGGCGCGCTTGCGGGCACGGGCGATGTCAACGCTCCCCTTACGGCAGCCGCTGCAGCACTCGCCGCAGCAGGCGCCGGCCTCATCGCCTACAGCGCCCGCCGCACGGCCCTCGAAAACGACACCGCCGATGAGGTCAATTCTGATAAGCCTCGCTAGCTCCTAGTTACTTTTGTGAGAGACGCCAACTCGGCTCGTCGAACATCAAATGGGCTGGTTCTGAATACCCAGAGCCAGCCCATTACGCATTAGATGTCGTCAGAGGAGTCGAGTTCTGCCTCGAGCTTGGCACGGCGTCTTTTCGCCGTGAAAAACGTTGCGCACAGGGCAGCAAACGTGGCCGCGAAAATCGTCGCACCGCAGAACACGCCCGTGGCCAGGTTCGCCAACCAAAAGACGCTTTCGAGCGGTACGATCTGCGCCTCAGCGATACAGCGCATTGCGGCAATAACAAGCGCGAACGCGGCGCCGCTAAGACCGCTGACAAGCAGGAAATATCCAACAGGAAGATGCTCGGTTTGCCCAAAACGATTGGTATCGACATAGCCCTTCCGCGTTTGCAGTCCTGCGCAAATCAACATCACGAGAACGAGCCACAAATACATGGCTGCCTCGAACGGCGTTGCAAAGCCATGCGGCATTTCACTGGCGTCGCTGTGAACCCACGCAACCTGTCGAGCTATAAACTGGTAGAAAAAGATCATCAACATGCCAAACGAAAGCAGCACGAAACCAATCTTGTAGATCTTCGCGCTCTCGGCCTCCAGGCGCTCATCCTTTGGGCCGGCATATTCACGCCACTTTTGCACGAGTTTTAAATCTTCAAATTTCATAGCGAACTCCTAAAGAGCGTCAGGGTCGACGTCGCTCTCGTCTTCCCAAAACAAGTCGTTCAACGTAACGCGTAGCGCTTTACAGATTGCCACGCACAAATTGAGCGTGGGGTTGTAGCCGCCCGCCTCGATCAAGCCGATGGTCTGGCGCGTAACGCCCACGGCCTCGGCCAGGTCAGCTTGCGAAAGGCCAACCGCCGCGCGCGCCGCCTTCATGCGTAGGTTCCTTTTGCCCGGCATGGAGTTCCTTTCGTAGTAATGGACAGATATCCGTTGCAACATGACAGAAATATATTGCATCTATCAGAAGATGTCAACTATATCTGTCATTATGAAAACCATGTCTGTCATCGCTGTGCGGACATAACAATTTCGATTCGCTATTCAACCTTACTCGGACAGAACCGACTCGGTTTTGTCCGAGTAAACGAATCTCCATCGTACTCCGAACGATTGTTCGATGGATTTCGTGTTGGTTGGAATCGCCTGTGGGCTGGGCTATGCTACCTTGACTATCTACATGACTTAAACGCAGCAAAGGAGCACCGAGAGAGCGAGTATGGCAAAAAACACCGCAAACTATGGTAACGACAGTATCCGCCAGCTCAAGGACGAGGAACGCGTACGCCTGCGCCCCGCCGTCATCTTTGGCTCGGACGGGCTCGACGGCTGCGCGCATGCCGCCTTCGAGATCCTGTCCAACGCCGTTGACGAGGCGCGCCAGGGCTACGGCAAGCTCATCACCCTTACCGCCTTTCGCGATGGCTCTATCCAGGTAGAGGACAATGGCCGCGGCTGCCCGCTCGACTGGAACCCTTCCGAGAAGCGCTTTAACTGGGAGCTCGTCTTTTGCGAACTCTACGCCGGCGGCAAGTATAACAACAACCAGGGCGGCGACTACGACTTCTCGCTCGGCACCAACGGCCTGGGCTCCTGCGCGACTCAGTACGCTTCCGAGTACATGGACGTCACCGTCTGGCGTGACGGCAACAAGTACTCCTTACACTTTAAAAAGGGCAAGGTTGTCGGCGCCAAAAAGAAGGCACTCGAGATTGAACCCAGCGACGAGAACCGCACCGGCACCACCATCAAGTGGCGCCCCGATCTTGAGGTCTTTACCTCGATTAACATTCCCCACGATTGGTATCGCGAAACCATGCGCCGTCAGGCCGTGGTCAACGCTAACGTGACCTTCCGCCTGCGTATCGAGGGCGACGATGGCGAGTTTTCCGAAGAGGATTTTTGCTATCCCAAAGGCATCGAGGACTACGTGCTCGAGAAGGTCGGTACCGACTACCTTACCGAGCCCTTCTTTATCGAGGCCGACCGTCGCGGTCGCGATCGCGAGGACCTACCCGATTACAACGTAAAAATCACCGCGTGCATGTGCTTCTCGCGCACCTTCATGATGCAGGAGTACTACCACAACTCATCGTGGCTCGAGAACGGCGGCTCGCCGGAGAAAGCGGCTCGTAGTGCTCTGACCAGCGCCATCGATGCCTACATTAAGCAACAGGGCAAGTACAACAAAAACGAGAGCGGCATTAAGTGGCAGGACGTCCAGGACTGTCTGGTGCTGGTGACCAACTGCTTCTCCACCCAGACGTCCTACGAGAACCAGACCAAGAAGGCCATCAATAACCGCTTTATCCAGCAGGCTATGACGGCTTTCTTTAAGGAGCGTCTCTCGACCTATCTGATCGAGAACAAGGACGCCGCCAACAAGATCATGGAGCAGGTGCTCATCAACAAGCGCTCGCGCGAGAATGCCGAGAAGACGCGCCAGAGCATCAAGACCAACTTGCAGCAGAAGACCGACATGGCCAACCGCGTGCAGAAGTTCATCGACTGCCGCTCCAAGGACAAGAGCCGTCGCGAGATCTACATCGTAGAGGGCGACTCGGCAGCGGGCGCCATTCGCACCTCGCGCGATGCCGAGTTCCAAGGCGTTATGCCCGTCCGCGGCAAGATCCTCAACTGCCTAAAGGAGGACTATCCGCGCATCTTTAAGTCCGACATCATCATGGACCTCATGCGCGTGCTGGGCTGCGGCGTGGAGATCAAGGACAAGCGCATCAAAAACCTTGGTGCCTTTGACCTGGACAACCTCAACTGGAACAAGGTCATCATCTGTACGGACGCCGACGTCGACGGTTATCACATCCGCACGCTCGTGCTCACCATGCTCTACCGCCTGGTGCCCACGCTTATCGACGAAGGTTACGTGTATATCGCCGAATCGCCGCTCTACGAGATCAACTGCAAAGAGAAGACCTACTTTGCCTACACCGAGCTCGAGAAGAACGGCATCCTCAAGGAGATCGGCGACCAGAAGTGTTCCATCAACCGCTCCAAGGGTCTTGGTGAAAACGATCCGGACATGATGTGGCTCACCACCATGAATCCCGAGACGCGCCGCCTGATCAAGGTGGAGCCCGAGGACGTCACCAAGATGGAAACCATGTTCAATCTGTTGCTGGGCAACGACGAGGCAGGCCGCAAGCGCCATATCTCCGAGCACGGCAAGGAATACCTGGACCAGCTGGACCTGCAATAGCAGCAAATCGATAACGACGGCCCATAATAAGTTCAAGAGGAAATCGTGGCAAAGAAGAAGACGAAGAACCAGCCAAAGAAAAAGCAGGTTAACGCCGAGAACGTCATCGGCCTGCACTCCGAGGTCACCGACCAGCCGATCACGCAGACGCTCGAGGTCAACTACATGCCCTACGCCATGAGCGTCAACGTCTCGCGTGCGTTCCCCGAGATCGACGGCTTTAAGCCCTCGCACCGCAAGCTGCTCTACACCATGTACAAGATGGGCCTGCTCAAGGGCGAGCGCCAGAAGAGCGCCAACATCGTGGGCCAGACCATGAAGCTCAACCCGCACGGCGACGCCGCGATCTACGAGACGATGGTGCGCCTGGCGACGGGCAACGAAGCGCTGCTCGCGCCGTTCGTTGAGTCGAAGGGCAACTTTGGCAAGTACTATTCGGGCGATCTGAGCTACGCCGCTTCGCGTTATACCGAGGCCAAGCTCTCCCCCATCAGCGCCGAGATCTTCAAGGACATCGACAAGGACCCGGTCGACTTCGTCGACAGCTACGACGGCGCCATGAAGGAGCCGCGCCTGCTGCCCACCACGTTCCCCAATATCCTCGTCTCGGCCAACAAGGGCATCGGCGTCGCCATGGCGTCCGACATCTGCGGTTTCAACCTCAACGAGGTCTGCACCGCCACCATGCACTACCTGCAGGATCCCGACTGCGACCTGCTCGAGTACATGCCCATGCCCGACTTCTCGACCGGCGGCGAAATTATCTACCGCCGCGAGGAGATGGAAAAGATTATCGAGACCGGCCTTGGCAGCTTCCAGATCCGCTCCCGCTGGCGCTGGATTCCCAAAGAGCGCATCATCGAGGTCTACGAGATCCCCTACACCACCAAGACCGATGTCATCATCGAACGCATCGTCAAGCTCTCCAAAGAGGGCAAGGTCAAGGAGATCGCTGACATCCGCGACGAGACCGACCTCTCGGGTCTGCGTATCGCTATCGACCTTAAGCGCGGCGTCGACCCCGACAAGCTCATGGCCAAGCTCTATCGCTCGACCACGCTGCAGGATTCGTTCTCGTGCAACTTCAACGTGCTCGTCGACGGCTATCCCCGTGTTATGGGCGTGCGCCAGATTCTGCACGAGTGGGTCAAGTGGCGTATTGAGTCCACGCGTCGCCGCATTAACTTTGACCTGGGCAAAAAGTCCGAGCGCCTGCACCTGTTGCACGGCCTCGAGGCAATCCTGCTCGACATCGACAAGGCCATCGCCATCATCCGCGGCACCAAGCTCGAAGCCGAGGTCGTGCCCAATCTTATGAAGGGTTTCGACATCGACGAGACTCAGGCCGAGTTTGTTGCCGAACTTAAGCTCCGCAACATCAACGAGGAGTACATCCTCAACCGCACCAAGGACATTGCAAAGCTTGAGGGCGAGATTGCCGAGCTTGAGGAGATTCTCTCGAGCGAAGACAACATCAAGAAGGTCATCAGTGACGAGCTAGCCGCGGTCAACAAGAAGTACGTGATGCCGCGCCGCACGGGCAGGATCGAGCCCCATGAGGTTATCGAGGTAAGCCTGGAGCCCGAGGTCGAGGAGTATCCGGTCACCATCATGCTCTCGCGCGACGGCTACCTTAAGAAGATGACCGACCGCGTGCTCAAGAAGGCTACCACGCTCAAGTACAAGGACGGCGACAAGCCCTTTATCGAGTTCCCGTCCTCCAACACGCACGAGCTGCTCGTGTTTACCAACAAGAGCCAGGTATACAAGTGCAAGGTTGCGGCGTTTGAGGACACCAAGTCGGCCCAGCTGGGCTCGTACCTGCCCACCGATCTTGAGATGGAACCCGACGAGAGCGTCATCTGGGTCATCGACCCCGAGGACTATAAAGCCGACGTGCTGTTCGTCTTTGAGAACGGCCGCGTGGTGCGCGTCGCGCTTTCTGGATACGTCACCAAGACCAACCGCAAGCGCCTCAAGAACGCCATCTACGGTGGCAGCAAGCTGCTGTATGCCCAGGTGCTCAAGGAGGATCGCGACATCGCGCTGGTCTCGAGCGACTATCGTTTGATGAACTTCAACACGTCACTGCTCAAGACCAAGACGACTACCAACACGCAGGGCGTCCAGGCCTTTACCGCCAAGAAGGGCCGCTCGGTCACCACCGTCGGCACAACCGAGGAGATTCTTGGCGCCGGCGTCTCGGCCGAGAAGTTCACCGCGCAGAGCCTCCCCTCCGCCGGTGCTCTCATGAAAGAAAACGACATGCCGAGTCTGTTTGACTAGGACGACGGCAGAACCGCCATGGTTTTACAAAGCAGCGGGGCCCGGAGCGCAGCAATATCGCGCCCCGGGCCCCGCTCGTTGCGGAGGTCATCCTCGGAAATGTCGACGATACGGGGGCTTCCCGCACCGTCCTAAGCCGTTAGCAAAACTCGCAAAAGTTAGCAAAAGTTGCAAAAATTAGCAAAACTTGCAAAGGAGCCACCATGGAGTACAGCAAATGGCTCCGCCATGCCAGGCATGCTCGAAGATATTATCGAGCGAACCAAAGAAGCGGCAGATAGCTACCTTTCACAGTCTCACGCGCGCATGAACGGCGTTCAAATTGGTCCAGTGGGCATCGATTGGACATATGTTCAAGAAGCCCAGGGCAACTGGCGCACGTGCATGAATGGCATCTTCAGGCAACTCGAGAAGCATGGCATCGGGCTTCTCTCGAAACGACCTATCGAGAGCTTTCCGATAAAGACATTGAGTTTTTGCTCGCGATGCTGCCCGATTCTGGCCCCAGCAGGATCTCGGAGATAGCCAAACGCATGGGCGTCGCCAGCAACTACGCAAGCCAATACAAACGCCGCCTCCTCGAGGACGGCGTTATCGGGGAACGTGGGCGTGGCCTCGTCGGCTTCGACATCCCCGCGTTCAGAGAATTCTTGAACGAGAAGGCGTTTTAGCACACCGGAATTGTCCGCGGGAGCATCGTTGCATGGCAATCAGCATTCCTCCTGGTAAGGGCAGCAAGCATTTCCGCTAGTGCTGATTGCCATGCGCCCCTCTTGTCCTTAGGCGAGCTTGCGGGCGAGCTCTCGCACCCCTTCCAACTTGGGCGACGATGCCATGCTGTCGCGCTCGGTCATGCCGCTGATGGTGACAATGCCCTGGTCCTCCCACTTGCAGTACGCGCATGTGGCCCTGTACATAGCAATCGCCGCATCATAGACGCCCTCGCTGTGGCTATCGAGCAAAAGGGCCGTCTTGGTGAACGGGAAGCCTGTAGCACCGAAGGCGTACAGGCGGTCGATGGCGGCCTTCTCCTGCGCAGTGATATCAAACCAGTAGATAGGCGAAGCGAAGACAACCATATCGGCGCCTTTCAGCGACTCGATCACGTCGACCATGTCATCCTTCTGCACGCAAGTGCCCTCGTGGGCGAAGCAATACTGACACCCCAGGCAACCACCGATTTTCTTGCTGGCAACACGGACGACCTCGACCGTATTGCCGCCCTCACGCGCGGTCTCGGCAAACGCCTCGACCATGGTGTCGGTATTGGCGCCCCTGCGCGGGCTACCACTCAATACAACGATATTCATAGAAATCTCCCTCCCTCATGCCGCAGGCGCGCGGCACACATTTTGTTGTAACCAAAACGGATGGAGCTATTCAGTCGTCTGCAGGCCACATCTCTTGTTCGTGTTCTCTAGACAAGGCGCAAACGGTGCTGCACCCCCCTGTCGCGCTATATCCCTACGCAGTGTTCAGAACCCCTGCTCACCGAGCAGCACCGCGCGAGGTCCAGCACGAGTACGCCTTCCCGGGTACAGGTCTCATGCCCTATGCGGGAGATGAGGACCTTCGGGAACACGTCCCCGATGGGCAGAAGCGACGCGAGCTCCCCCTCAAGCATCAAGTTGATGCTCATATCGCCTCTCACATACGCTCTCCTTCCCGGTTTCGAAACTCGAATTGATTTAAAGTTTCGAAACCGGGAAGGCAATATACAAAAGGATGTGTCGAGGAACGAATCCCAGCCACGTCATGTCGGCAGCGATGAAGGGCGCATCCGCGCGTGCTACAATGCGGGCATCAGAGATGAAAACACAGTCCCCGTCGGGTAGTCGTGGGCGTGCGGGAGTCCGCATCAGTAACCTGCCTCCTTGGTTGTCCCTTCTCTGCATGGTCATCTACATAAAGGAGGAACCAGCCATGCAGATCAGCGTGTCGTCCACCCTGACCGTATATCACAACGGTCAATTCTGGGTCGGGCTGGCGGAGCACGTCGAGGGCGGAAAGTACGGCGTCGCCCGCATCGTCTTCGGCGCGGAGCCGTCCGATGAGGAGATCCTGCGATTCGTTACAAGCGAATGGGAGAAGCTCTCGTTCTTCGGCGACAAGGCCATTGAAACAAACAAGCCCGCGAAGAACCCCAAGCGGCGCGCCCGTGAGGCGGCGAAAGCCCTTAAGCGGCCCGCGATGAGCACCAAGGCGCAGCAGGCGCTCGCAGCACAGAGAGAAGCGATGAAACAGGAGTCAGCTCATGCAAGAAGCCGACGCCGCGCGGAAGAGGCTGATGCGCGCTTCGAGCAGCGAAAGCTGAAGCGCAAGCAGAAGCATCGTGGGCATTGATTGCCATTTGCAGCAAGGCAAACCATATACAGCAGCGGCGCCAGTTCCACTTGAAGCCGACACCGCGTAGACGCTGATGGTGACGGCTATGCACGGGCACGGGCGCGCCACCGCACTTCACAGCTTGTTTCTCAAGTATTTAGGACGCACACGCGGCGTTCAAAAATGCGGAGCGACTCCGCATGGCTCGAGACTGAGCCGAGGTGCCCTACTTCTCGCCTTCCAGCAGGCCCACGATGCGATCGATGTCGACGGCAAAGCAGGACCTTCCCTCGCGCTCATAGAGGTCAAGGTACGCCTGGCATTCGGAGACAATGCGTTTGGTGTTGCCATCGATGATGCGCTGGAGCGTCTCGTAGTAGGCCGAGCCCTCGGTCCTGAAGCGGCGCTGGTAGGCCTTGGTTATGGGGAACATCTTGATGTAGTGGATGCCGTGGCGGCAGCCGGGGCGCGTCGTGGGGCGGGGTGGCAACGCAAAGTACTGGTCTTTGGGCACGTTAGGGGCGATGTTGGAACGCAGCGGCACGGCGAAGTCCCTGCGCTTTCCGCGGAAACGCAGCCTCACTACCACGATGCAGGGGCGATTGTGCTTAAGCATGAGCTCACGGTCGCCATCGACGAGGTCGAAGAAGTCCTGGGAGATGGATACGATCTTCATCGGTTACGCCCCCTCATACGAAGCGGGGCCCGCATCGCTGCAGGCCCCTACAGGTGGGCGATATTCTACGCCTTGCGGCACCCCGTCGCCCACGGAGGTTAAACGTACACGTAAGCCGTACTCTGAAAGCCGCGGCTTCCGGCAAGTAGTTTATACCACGAAAGGTCGCTTTCAATGCGCATAGCTCGCAAAATAACACTCGCTGGGCCGTCACCCCTGGCAGTTACCCTCCAATCTTCATTGGAGTCAGCAGGTCAATTCATATATTCATGGGGGTTTATCCTACCGTCGGTGAGCGATTTGGTTAGGGTGCCGAAGCGGTCGAGGATGTCGACGACCTTCTGCTGGGTGCCGATGGATGGGGCGGGAATCTCGACCCTCGATAAGTCCACAGGCGCGGCTTCGATTACCTTTTTCGATTTAGCGTATTGCTCTTCAGATCATCGTGGTGTGTTCGTAGCCGCGCTCCACGAGGAGCCGCTCAGCAACGTCGAGAATCTTCTCGACCGTCTCCTCCGGGTACTTATTGCGTGCCACGGGCACCTCCGTCCTTATTATCGCGATAAACATACCATGAGTGGCGTACGGGTCGAGAAGGGCTGGCGCCAAAAGAGCCCAACGGCCGTTACAGCTTCGTTAGAAACGCGCCCCACCATGGATGGTGAACCCGAAAGATAAGGCGCGCGGGCACGGCGACTCGGCCCGCGCGCCCGGAAGAGAAAGGATAAACCCATGGGTTACATGCTCGAGACGCGCGGGCTCACCAAGCGCTTCGGCCGCGGCGACCAGGCGCAGGATGCCGTGGCCGACGTGAGCCTTCATATCCGCGAGGGCGAGGTGTACGGGCTGCTCGGCCCCAACGGCGCCGGCAAGTCGACAACACTCAAGATGATCTGCGGGATGCTGCGGCCGACGGCCGGGGAGATCCTCTTTGCCGGGCACGCCTGGCGCCGCGAGGACCTCTACGCAATCGGCAGCCTCATCGAGGAGGCGCCGCTCTACCCCAACCTCACCGCGCGCGAGAACCTGCGCGTGCGCACCACGCTGCTGGGCCTTCCCGAGAGCCGCGTAGATGAGGTGCTCGCCGCCGTGGACCTCGCGGACACCGGGAAGAAGCGCGCCGGGCGCTTCTCGATGGGCATGCGGCAGCGCCTGGGGCTCGCGCTGGCGCTGATCGCCCGGCCACGCCTGCTCGTGCTCGACGAGCCCACCAACGGCCTCGACCCCATCGGCATCGAGGAGCTGCGCGACCAGATCCGCGGCTTCGCGGCGGCGGGCACGACGGTGATCGTCTCGAGCCACATCCTCTCCGAGGTGCAGCAGATGGCGGACACCATCGGCATCATCTACGGGGGGCGCCTCGCCTACGAGGATGCGCTTCGGCCCGGGCAGGACCTCGAGGAACTCTTCATGAGCGTCTGCCGGGAGGGGCGTCGAGCGCGCGGGGAGGTGGCGGCATGACGGGCGAGAAAGGCGGCCTGCTCGCGGGCCTGCGCGCCGAGGCCCTGAAGTCGCGCCACGCGGCACCGGTTCGCCTGGCCGTGCTCATGGCGCTGCCGATGCCGCTGCTCGGCGCGATGCCCTACCGGGGCGTGCAGATCTTCAGCGCGTGGAACTACTGGTACGCGCTCTTCCTGCCCGTGGCTCTCTCGCTCGTGGTGGCGTGCGTCGCGCGGGCGGACGCGCGCACGCGGATGCGGGGGCTTCTGGGCCTGGGCTTCCCGCTTAGGCGCGCCTGGTGGGCCAAGGCGCTCTGGTGCCTCGCGCTCTGCATGCTCTCGAACCTCGTGGTCTTCGGCATCTACCTCGCGGGATCGGCGTTCTCCTCGCAGGGCCTCACGGTCGCGGGCACGCTCACGATGCTCCTCTGCGCGCTCGTCAACACGGTGACCGCGGCGTGGATGATCCCCGCAGGGCTCTTCCTCACGGCGCGGCTCGGCATGCTCGCGGGCATCTTCTGCCCGCTCGCCGCGCAGCTCGTGGGTGGGTTCGCCTGGTCGCTGGTGCCGCTGCCGCAGCTCTTTCCGCCGTCGGCGAGCATGGTCATCCCCACGAGCTTCATCCCCGTGCTGCCGAGCGGCGAGCCACTCGCGGCGGACATGGCGCTCGGCGGGGCACTCGCGGCGGACGGCATGCTCACACTGGCGGGCCTTGCGGTCTGCGCGCTCGCGTTCGCCGCGCTCACGGCGGCGGGCGCGGCCTGGTTCGCGCGCTCCGAGGAGAGGTGATGGCCATGACACGACTCTCCGACCCGACGCCGCGCTTGACTCTCCCGCGGGCCCTGCTCTCCGAGGCCCTGCGCCTGGCGCGCTCCCCGCTCGCAGTGGTGCACCTCGTCTGCGGCCTGGCAGCCGGTCTTGCCTGTGGCGAGTACTTCTCTGTAACCCGATGGGACCCGGCGCTGGGCGCGGACGCCTACGCCCAGTTCCTCGGCGCCCTCATGCCGCTCATGTCCGCCATCGTCTGCGGGCTCGCCGTGGACGAGGAGCGCGCTGCCGGGCGCCTCGCCAACCTCACGGCGGTTCCCTCGCGCGGGCGCGCCGTCGCGGCGAAGCTACTCGCCCTTGCGGCGCTCGGCGCGGGGGCGCTGGCCGTGGCGCTCGGCGTGTTCGGGGCCGCGCTCGCCGTCGCCGGGCGCCTGCCGCTCGGGCCCGCTCCGCTTGCGGCCGCCTGGGCGGGCATCGTGCTGGGCAGCCTGCCCCTCTACGCGCTGGGGCTCGGCGTGGCCCTGCGCCTCGGCCGCAACGCCGCCATCGGTGCCGGCGCGGCGGGGGTGCTCCTCGCGTTCTTCTCAGTGGGCGGACTTGCGCACGGCCTCATGACCGGCGAGCTCACCGGTGCCCTGGCGACGCCCCTGAACTGGGTGCCGCTCGCCTGGCCCGCGCGCCTAGGGTCGCTCGGGGTTGAGGCCTTCATCGACGCCGCACGCGCGGCGGGCCCTCTCCTCACAACTGCGCTCGCTGGCCTCGTGCTCACCCTGGCAGCCGCCGCCGTCCTTCTCGCCTGGTTCTGCCGCTTCGAGGACGGGAGGGCAGATGCGTAGGAAGCCGTTCGCCGTCGTGCTCGTCCTCCTCTCCGCAGCGCTCGTTCTGGGCGGGAATGCCCTGCTCGACGCCGGCTGGGGGTCGGCGCTGCGCTCGATCGCCGACCGCGTGCTGCCCAACCCCGAGATCGCCATGTGGGCGCCCGCGCCCGAGCCCGGTAGCCACGCGAGCTCCTACGCCGACGCCACCGGGGCGGGGGCGAACTACGTCTACCTGGTGGACGCGGCGGACGACAGGGGCAATGTCCGAGAGCTCCAGCTCATCTTCTTCGGACGGGAGTCGGACGGCGAGGGCTGGCTCGAGATCGAGGCGCGCGGCGGCTCGGGCGTGCGCTACCGCGCGTGCGATGCGGCCGAGGCGCCCGCGGCTGCGCGCGGGGCTCTGGACCGCTGAGCGCGGCGCAAGTACAATGCCGACGGGAGTTTCAGGAGGTCGAACATGGCGAGGATACTGGCAGTGGATGATGAACGGGCGATCCTCGACGCGCTCGCGCGCGTCCTCGGCCGCGACGGCCATGAGGTCGTCAAGGCGGCGGACCCGACGGCGGTCCCGGGGATGGACCTCTCGCGCTTCGACCTCGTGCTCTGCGACGTCATGATGCCGGGGCTCGACGGCTTCGAGCTCGTGCGGCAGATCCGCCCGGACTTCGACGGGCCCATCATATTCCTGACCGCGCGCGTGGCCGAGGAGGACGCCGTGGCCGGCTACGGCCTGGGCGCCGACGACTACGTCCGCAAGCCCTTCGGGGCCGCGGAGCTGCGCGCCAAGGTCGCGGCCCATCTACGCCGTGAGCGCCGGCCGCGCTCGCACGCCCTCTCCTTCGGGGAGGTGCGGATCGACCTCGGGGCGCGCGGCCTCGCCGTGGGCGGCGAGGCCGTACCGCTCACGCCCACCGAGTACGCCATCTGCGAGTACCTCGCCCGCCACCCCGGGCAGGTCATGAGCCGCGCGCAGATCCGCGAGGCAGTGCTCGGCTGGGAGAGCGACGCCGACGACGCGGCCATATCCATGCAGGTCAGCCGCGCCCGGAGGAAACTCTCCGAGGCCGGCGCCGATCCGATCGCGACCGTCTGGGGGATGGGGTACAAGTGGCAGCTCTGAGGACCGGGGCGCGAGGTCGCGGGGGCATGCCGCTCTCCTTCGTCATCGCGCGCTACTTCGCCTACGCGTTCGCGGCGGTCGCCACGGCGTGGCTCGCCTCGTTCATGGCGCTCTCCGCGGCGATCAACGCGGGCTTCGTCTACGAGGCAAGCTGGGGGCCGGCCAATGCGCGCGAGGTCGCGGAGGGTCTGGCACGCGACGGCGTCTGCGGGCAGCAGGACGTGCCGACGGCGTACCGCTACCTCATCCTGAACAAGGACGGACACGTGCTGATGACAGACCTCGAGGGCACACGGCTCGAGGGCGCGACGGAAATGACCCGTGCGGCACTTGCCGCGGATCCGGGCACAGTGGAGATCGAGGGCGGGGGCTCGGGCCTCACCTACGCCGCGTTCCCGCTCAAGGGCGGCGGGGCCTGCGCACTCGTCAGCGAGTACCTGCCGCAGTGGGTCTCGCGCGACCTCGCCGGCCTGCTTCCCAACCCGCAGAACCTCATGCTCGTCGGCGCCGCTGCGGGAAGCGCGCTCGCGCTCGCGCTCGTGGCGCGCCGCGCGAGCCGCGTGATCTCGCGCAAGATGGCGCCGCTCGCGGAGGCGGCGGGGCGCGTCGGCGCGGGGGAGCTCGACTTCGCGGTCGGCAGCACCAACGTGCACGAGGTGAACGACGTCCTCGCCGCGATGGACGCCATGCGGACCTCCCTCGCCGAGTCGCTCGAGGCCCGCTGGGCCGCGGAGCGGGGGCAGCGCGAACAGGTGGCGTCGCTCGCCCACGACCTCAAGACGCCGCTCACCGTGCTGCGCGCCAACGCCGACTTCGTGGCGGAGGAGCTGGAAGACGAGAAAGACGCCGACCTCGCGGCCGCCGCGCGCGACATAGCCGGCAGTGTCGAAAGGCTCGACGGCTACGTGCGCCTGCTCATCGAGGCCTCGCGCGGGTCCGGCGGGGCGGAGAGGGCCCCCATGCGGCCGGCCGAGCTCTGCGAACAGGTCCTCGCCGAGGCCGCCCAGATCGCCCGGGCGCGAGGCGTGACGCTCGATGCGGCCACGGGCCCCGCTGTCGCGGGCGCGCCCGAGGCCCCGCTCGACCGAACCGCCCTGGCGCGGGCCGCCGCGAACCTCGTGGCCAACGCCGCCGAGCACGCGCGCTCGCGCGTGGCGGTCTCCTGCGACGTCGCGGACGGGCACCTCGTCATCGAGGTGTCCGACGACGGACCGGGCTTCTCTCCCGCCGCCCTCGAACGCGGCTGCGAGCGCCTCTTCACAGACGACTCCTCCCGCTCCTCGCGCGACGGAGGCCGCCACTACGGGCTCGGCCTCCACGCCGCCTCCGAGGCCGCGAGCGCCCACGGGGGCTCCGTCTCGCTCGCCAACAGCCCCTCGGGCGGCGCGGTGGCCACCATCGCGGTCCCCCTGTGCGGGGCCTGACGACTCAGGCCCTCACACCGGCGTGGCTCGCAACCAAACGCTTCCATCTTGAAACACGGGAAGTAAATCGCGAAATCGCAGGTGAAAGAGAGTAAAAAGGCAAAGAAAAAGCCTCCGTTCCAACATGGGAACGGAGGCTCGATAATCGAGTTTACTCATCAATGTCGCTGGTGGCTTTGCCGTAACTCTCGTACGAAACGAAACTCAGGAGCACAGTGCGGCACTCAAAAGTGCAGGTCAGAACCCTGTCAGCCTACTCCCACTCGATCGTCGCGGGCGGCTTGGACGTGATGTCGTAGCACACGCGGTTGGCGCCGGGAACCTCGGCAACGATGCGGCCGGAGATGCGGGCCAGCACGTCGTAGGGCAGCTTGGCCCAGTCGGCAGTCATGGCATCGCTGGACTCGACGGCACGCAGGATGATCGGGCGCTGATAGGTGCGCTCGTCGCCCATAACGCCGACGGACTTGATATCGGGCAGGACCGCGAAATACTGCCAGCAGCTGTGCTCGGAGTTGCGCTCGCCGGTCTGCTCAAACAGACGCTGGTTGTAGGCGTCGAGCTCCTCGCGCACGATAGCATCGGCGTTCTTGAGAATCTCGAGCTTCTCCTTGTCGACCGCACCGATGATGCGGATGGCAAGACCCGGGCCCGGGAAAGGCTGGCGGAACACGATGTGACCCGGCAGGCCGAGCGCCAGACCAAGCGCGCGTACCTCGTCCTTAAAGAAGTGGTCGAGCGGCTCAATGAGGTCGAAGTGCACGCCCTCGGGGAACGGGATCAAGTTGTGATGGCTCTTGATGGTGGCCGTCTTGCCACCCGTCTTGCGAGCGCCGGACTCGATGATGTCGGGGTAGATGGTGCCCTGAGCCAGGTACTTGACCGGCTTGCCATCGGTCTCGAGCTGCTGCGCCACGGCGAAGAACTCTTTCCAGAACTGCGTACCGATGATGCGGCGCTTCTCCTCGGGCTCGGTCACGCCAGCCAGAAGCTCGGCATAACGGTCCTCGGCGTGAACGTGAATAAAGTCGACGTCAAACTGCTTGGTGAAGACCTCCTCCACCTGCTCGGGCTCGCCCTTGCGCAGCAGACCGTGGTTGATGAACACGCAGGTCATCTGCTTGCCCACGGCGCGAGCGCCCAGCGCAGCCACGACGGAGGAGTCGACGCCACCGGACAGGGCCAGAATCACGCGGTCGTCGCCGACCTTCTCGCGGAACTCGGCCGTCATGGTCTCGACCAGGTTGTCCATACTCCAGTTGGGCTCCAGGCCGCAGATCTCAAACAGGAAGTTGCTCAGCAGCTGCTGACCGTACTCGGAGTGCTTGACCTCGGGGTGGAACTGCGTGGTGAAGATCTTGCGCTCGGGACACTCCATGGCAGCAACCGGGCACACGTCGGTGCTGGCGGTAACGGTAAAGCCCTCGGGCACCTCGGAAACGGCGTCGCGGTGGCTCATCCACACGGTCTGCTCCATAGGCGTGGAGTTAAAGAGCTTGGCGCCGGCCGTGCGCGTAATGGTAGCGCGGCCGTACTCGCCCACCTCGGAATGGCCGACCTTGCCGCCGAGCGTCACGGCCGTGATCTGATGGCCGTAGCAAAAGCCCAGGACAGGAAGGCCCAAGTCAAAGATGGCAGGATCGATGGACGGAGCGTCCTCGGCATACACAGAAGCCGGGCCGCCGGAAAGGATGAGCGCAGAGGCGTTCATCTCGCGAATCTCATCGGCCGAGATGTCGCAGGGAACAATCTCGGAATACACGTTGAGGTCGCGGACGCGACGGGCAATGAGCTGACCGTACTGCGCACCATAGTCGAGTACGAGGACCTTTGCGGAAGCCTTTTGATCCATGGTTTCCCCCTCTTGTTGGCGGGGAGCCGGTGCCCACCCGCGCGAATAAACGAAAATTGCTTTCATAGTGTACACGTTATATGGGGTTTCTCGTCCCTCGCAGCCATCAGTGCACGGCAAACGCACGACCAGGGCCCCTATTTGACGGCAATTGAAGTGTTACCAAACGTTACAGATGATGTAATACGTTTGAACATTGGACGCCCTGTGCCACAATACTGCCGAACGACTCCGCCTCTGTGGCGGCAAATACGATAGGAATACCAGCATGAAGCGCATCCTTCTCATCGCCACGGGCGGCACCATCGCATCGACCGAGGACGGTAACGGCCTCTCCCCCGCCCTGACCGGTGAGGAACTCGCCCAGAGCGTCCCCGAGATCTCGGGCCTCTGCGAGCTCGACGTCGTGCAGCCCATGAACATCGACAGCACCAATATGCGCCCGAGCGACTGGATGCGCATCCGCGATGTCATCGTCGAAGGCTATGCCGATCACGACGGCTTTGTGGTCCTGCACGGCACCGACACCATGAGCTACACCGCGGCGGCGCTTTCCTATCTGATTCAGGATAGCCCCAAGCCCATCGTGCTCACCGGCTCGCAAAAGCCCATGGGTAATCCCTTTACTGACGCCAAACTCAATTTGTACCAGAGCCTGCTCTATGCGCTCGACGAACACTCGCACGACGTCTCGATCGTGTTTGGCGGCGTCGCCATTGCCGGCACGCGCGCCCGCAAACAGCGCACCATGAGCTTTAACGCGTTCATTAGCGTCAACTATCCGCCCATCGCCTATATCCGCAACGACCGCATCGTGCGCAACGGGCTTCACGGCACGCATCAGGGCGAAAACCCAGTGCGTTTCTACGACAGCATCGACCCGCGCGTATTTGTACTCAAGCTCACGCCCGGCGTAAACCCGGGCATCCTCGACGCCCTTGCCGATAGCTACGACGCTGTAATCCTTGAGACCTTTGGCATTGGCGGTATCCCCGAGTTTGGTGAGTCGGGTGAGTCGTTCCAAGAGGCAATTTTCCGCTGGGTCGATTCGGGCCGCACCGTCGTTATGACCACACAAGTCCCCGAAGAGGGCCTCGACCTGGGTGTTTACGAGGTCGGCCGTGCCTACGCCGACCATCCGGGCATTCTGCGCGGCGACGACATGACCACCGAGACGCTCGTGGCCAAGACCATGTGGGCGCTCGGCCAGTCACGCGATGCCGCCGAGATCCAGCGGCTGTTCTACAGCCAAGTCAACCACGACCGCATCCCGATGGCGTAATTCAGTTGTCGACGGGTATTCCCTATTCGATGCCCTCGAGAAGCTCTGACACCGTCATGCCGAGTGCAGGCGCGATCTTAAATAGAACCTTGAGCGTGAAATTTGCCGTCCCATCTTCGATTCGGTCGAGGTAGGGTCGGCTGATTCCTGTCGCCACACAAAAATCAACCTTGGAGATACCAAGGTCTCTGCGCGTCTCTTCGACCCGCCTGCCAAGAATCTGTTTCGCACGTTCGTCCATGCAGCCGAGTTTGAAATGGAGCCGAACATAAACGTAAACTATAGTTTACGTTTTGCCGAATACACAGGAGTTTTCTATGTCGGGTTCTTCGGTCCGCATGTACCGAGCCACGCTTCGCACAAACAGCGCACCGCCCAAGCTCGTCGTCGTTGAAGCTGAATACCTTTCGCCCGATGAGCGCACGGCATTTGCATTGCTATCAAGTCGCGTCGCCGCCGTTCTGGTCCCTTGCCCGGCGCAAGGTGAGCTTGCCATCCAATGCCAAGCGCACAGCTGCTCGCTCAATCAGGCTGCCGTAATCGCAACCAGTCAACGCGGCCTGCCGCTCCTTTTAGAAGCCGGTATCGCGCTCGTCCTTCGCGGCGCCGAATACGAAAACGAGGCCGCCGCCGACATAGTCTTTAAACCACGATCGAGCGGCGGCCTAGCAGCAGCCATTGAATATGCGTGCAGGCTCGTTGCCTAAAAGGACAAGCTAGAAACCAAAGCCAAAGCCCGTTCCGGTAATCGCCGAGTACATAAAGTAAACGTTGATCACGTTGAGGAACACACCCGTGATGCAACCGTTACGCAGGTAGCGCTCGCACACGATGCGCGCCATGGCGGCGGAGTCATCATTGTTTTTAGCCTGGCGTCCTGCCGTAAAGTATGTCGCCACGCTCAGCAGTAGGTTGAGCACCGGCAGTGCCAGCAACTCGTAGCTCTTGCCCCAGCGCGTCACCTCGCCGGCGGCATTAAACTTCGTTGCCACCTCGGGACCAATGTTGGGGATCACAAACGCCGCCACCACCAGCGGAAGCACCGCAAGTACGAGCAGTGCAATACCCATGTAGCCGGCTTTTTTGCCATATTTAAACATACACGTCGTCCTTACACGTTAAAGCGGAAGTGCACGACATCGCCATCGGCCATGACATAGTCCTTACCCTCAATACGCAGCTTGCCGGCAGCCTTGGCGCCCTGCTCGCCGCCGAGCTCGATGTAGTCGTCATAGCCAATGACCTCGGCCTTAATAAAGCCGCGCTCAAAGTCAGTGTGGATGACGCCGGCAGCCTGCGGAGCGGTCGCACCCTGACGCACCGTCCAGGCCTTGACCTCCATCTCGCCAGCCGTAAAGAACGACTGCAGGCCAAGCAGCTTGTAGGCTGCCTGCGAGAGCACGTCCAGACCGGGCTGCTCCAGGCCCAGGCTCTCCAGGTAGTCGGCCGCATCCTCGGGATCGAGCTCGGAAAGCTCGGCCTCGATCTTGGCGCAAATCGGCAGCGGCTTGACGCCATCGATGGGCGCCAGGTCCTCGTTGAGCATATCCTCGTCCACATTGGCCACATACAGGATGGGCTTCATGGTGAGCAGGAACAGGCCCTTGGCAGCGGCGCGCTCCTCGTCGGTCATCTCCATGGATGCGGCGCGCTTGCCCTCGTTGAGCCAGGCAAGCAGGCGCTTGGCGACCTCAAACTTGGGCATGAGCTCCTTGTCGCGCTTGGCCTCCTTCTCGAGCTTAGGCAGCTGCTTCTCGAGCGTGCCCATGTCGGCCAGGATAAGCTCGGTCATGATGGTGTCGGCGTCACCGGCGGGGTCGACAAACTCGCCCGTGCGGCCCACCTCGCGCATAACGTTGGGGTCCTTAAAGTAGCGCACGACCTCGCAGATGGCGTCGGTCTCGCGAATGTTGGCCAGGAACTGGTTGCCCAGGCCCTCGCCCTCGTTGGCGCCCTTCACCAGGCCTGCGATGTCGACGAACTCGACCGTCGCCGGCACAATGCGGCCCGGGTTGACAATATCGGCGAGCTTTTGCAGGCGGCTATCGGGCACGTCGACGATACCCACGTTGGGGTCGATCGTGGCGAACGGGTAGTTGGCGGCAAGGCCGGTCTTTTTGGTAAGCGCGGTGAACAGCGTCGACTTGCCCACGTTGGGCAGGCCCACGATACCGATGGAAAGGGACACGACAGCTCCTTTTGGTACAGGTACTTCAAACTGCATAAGTATAGCGCCGCCGCAGCATCCGGGCGAATCCGGACACCGCGGCGGCGCAAATGAAGCAGAGATGCGTGAGAATTCGAGACAGCAGTCCTTACTTAAGCTCGGGCCAGAAATCCTTGTTGGCCTCGATAAGCTCGTCCAGAATCTGCTTGGCAACGCTCGCCGAAGGAATGGTCTTGGAGAGCGTGAGTGCCTGCCAGAGCTTCTGGTAGCTGCCCTCGACCCAAGCCTGGACAACGAGCTTCTCGACGGAAACCTGCTGCTCCATCAGGCCCTTCTGGAACTGCGGAATCGGGCCCTGGCAAATCTTCTCAAAGCCGTTGGAACCGACGATGCAAGGCACCTCGACCATGGCCGTCGGGTCGAAGTTGGGCACAGCGCCATCGTTGGGGACGATCAGTAGGAAGCGCTCGAGCGTATTCTCGGCCAGTGCGCAGGCAAGGTCGACGATGTAGTTGGCATGTACATCTGGCTCAAAGCCGCCGTCTTTAGCCGTACCCTTGGCGATGATGTCGCGGCAAGCGCCAAAGACCTTCTTCTCGCGGCCGTCCATAACCTCATTGGCGCGAGTGTAGTTGGGGTCAGACGTCTCGACGACATAGTCCGGGTACAGGTAATACTTGAGGTAGGTATTGGGAATCGTCTCGGGATCGACAGCATAGACATCCTTGGCCTTGCCGAAGGTGTGAATCCAGCTCTCCTCGACATGCTGCTCCTTACCAGCCTCGTGCTCGATGCCGTCCAGGTAGCCGTTCTTAGCCATGTGCTCCTTAATCTGCGGCATGAGGTCGTTGCCGTCCTTGTCGTAGATTTTGCTCCACCAACCAAAGTGGTTGAGGCCGTAGTAGCTATACTGCAGCTCGCGACGATCCTTGATGCCGCACATACGGCTCATCTTATCCATGAGGTCGATCGGCATGTCGCAGATGTTGATGATGCGGCTGTTGGGCCGCAGCACGCGGCAGGCCTCGGCGACGATGGCCGCGGGGTTGGAGTAGTTGAGCATCCAAGCGTTGGGGCTGTACTTCTCCATGTAGTCGAGGATCTCGATGACGCCACCGATGGAACGCATGCCGTAGGCGATACCGCCGGCGCCGCAGGTCTCTTGGCCAACGCAGCCGTACTTGAGAGGAATCTTCTCGTCGAGCTCACGCATAGCGTACAGTCCAACGCGGATGTGAGCGAGGACGAAGTCAGTACCGGTAAAAGCGGTTTCGGGGTCGGTGGTGTAGTTAAACTCAACCTCGGGAGCGTTCTCGTGGAAGTAGATCTCGCAGGCCTTAGCCACGGTCTCCTGGCGCTCGGCGTTGTTATCGTAGAAGGTCACCTTGTTGACCGGGAAGCGGTCGCGCTCCTCAAGCAGCATCAGGGCAATGCCCGGAGTGAAGGTAGAGCCACCGCCGGCAATGGTCACGGCATAGTTTTTCTTGGACATGATGTCCTCCTCATTCTGGCCGCTTGCTCAATCCATCCCCGCACGCGGCCTGTACGGTTTGGAATTGTTACCTAGAAGTGGAGTTTTTTATCTCTAGAATCGGCCTTGCGGTGCATACCGGCTCTGCAAGGCCGATTGTTTCGATGGACGATGGTTTACAGAAGACTCTCGAACTTCAGAAGACTCTCGAACTTCTCGCGAACCTGCGGGACGGTAAGGCCGATGATGACCTGGATTGACTGACCTTGGACCACCAAGCCATGCGTACCGATCGCCTTGAAGGAAGCCTCGGGTGCAACGACGCCCTTGTCCTTGACGTTAACGCGCAGACGGGTAGCGCAGTTAGTTACATCGATGATGTTATCCGCGCCACCGAGCAGATCGAGGATTTTCTCGGCAAGCACCAAGCGCTCATCATCTTTACTCTGGGCGACCGATTTGCCAGCAGCAGCACCGCCCTGCTTTTGCTTGTAGTCGGCCTTGGACTTGAGCTCGACCTCAACATCGTCATCCTCGCGACCAGGGGTCTTAAAGTCGAACTTGACGATCAGGAAACGGAAGACCACGACCCAAAGGGCGGTAAAGCACAGACCGACAAGGATGGAGATGGCGTACTGCAGACCGTGTGCAGCCCAAAGGGGCAGCCAGTCCCACGAGAGCATCGAGATGATGCCTCCGTCAAAGATACCCACGACGCCAAGGAGGTTTTGAGCCATGCAGCCAAGCGCTCCGAGCACGCAGTGGACGACGAACAGGCCGGGCGCGATGAACAGGAAGGTGAAGTCAAGCGGCTCGGTAATACCGCAAAGCATAGCGGTAAGGGTGACGGGAATGAGCAGAGCCTTGACGCGCTGCTTGCGCTCGGGTTTGGCGGTCATATAAAACGCAATGGCGACGCCAAGCGAGCCGAAGACTTTAGTCCAACCAGGGCAGGTATAGGCAGCCCAGGGTGCGACATCCTTAAGAGCAATGCTCGGATCGGCAGCCAGTTGGGGCAGGATGTTGGCCCAAGCAGCAAAGATGCCGCCGTTGACCGCCGCGTTGTCGTAATAGAACGGCGTATAGATAAAGTGGTGCAGGCCTGTAGGAATCAGCACGCGCTCGAAGAAAGCAAAGACGCCCACGCCAAACGTACCGGCGGAAAGGATGAATCCCTGGAAGGCAGCGATAGCAGCCTGAACATGCGGCCATACCAGGCAGGCGATAAGAGCGACCGGAACCATAACGAAGAAACCGATCATATAGATGAACACGGAGCCCGAGAACACGCCCAGCCACTCAGGAAGTTCGGTGTCGAAGTACTTGTTGTGAAGCATCGTGGCAATACCTGAAATGATAAGCGCACCCATGATGCCCATATCAAGCGTTTTGATGCTTGCGATAGTGGCAAGACCAGTACCGTTGCCCGCCTCGACAGAGTAGTCGACCCCAAAGACAGGGCCCCACTGCCCCAAGATTGTGCTTACAAAGTAGTTGAAGGTAAGGTAGATGGCCAAAGCCTCCATGCAGCAGCGAGCGTTCTGCTTGTTCGCGAGCGAGATTGGCAACGCTACGCAAAACAGCAACGGCATCTGGTTAAAGAGCGTCCAACCACCCTGGAGCAGCACATTCCAGCAATCAAACCAAAGATGGCCCGCAGTGGCCATCTCGCCAAAGATCGCCTCGGTGGTAAACAACGTACCCAGGCCGACGACGATTCCGGAAAATGCGAAAAGAATTGCAGGCGTGTACATTGCACCGCCGAAACGTTGTATCTTTTGCATCATGACGGGGAATCCCCCTCTCTTCATTCGGAGCGACTGCGGTTTTGGCTTCACTCGAGACCGCAGACGCGCCGTTTGCGTGTACCTCGTGCAATAGGACGGGTGGGCCCGCTTCCCTGACTTCTTGCGCTTCTATTTTTATCATATCACTTATCTAGACAAGTTAATACGGTTTCCGTGTTCGGCAAACGGTCGATTATTGGCCGTAAACGGTATATCTCCACTATTTTGCCTGCTAAAGCTGATATAGCTGATGGCCACAATTCATATTTCTTTTCTACTTGTCTAGATATGCTTGTCTATATCTGTATACATGCCTATACTTCATTACAACATTCACCGCCACATTAAGGAGTCACCATGAAAAGCGCGGTCTTCTATGGAAAGCACGACCTCAGAGTCGAGGAATCGGCAAAGCCGACCGTGGGCAAGCGCGACGTTCTGATCAACGTCAAAGCTTGCGGCGTCTGCGGTACCGACGTTCATATCTATGAAGGCGACAAGGGTGCAGCGGACGTTACCCCGCCCACGATCCTTGGCCATGAGTTCGCGGGCGTTATCGAGGCCGTGGGCTGCGATGTCACCGGCTTTAAGCCGGGCGATCGCGTGTGCATCGACCCAAACCATCCCTGCGGCTGCTGCGAACCCTGCCGTGACGGAATCAACCACTACTGCGAGCATATGACCGGCTACGGCACCACCGTTAACGGCGGCTTTGCGGAGTACTGCTCCGTCGATATGCAGCAAGTCTACAAGTTGGGCGAACACACCAGCTTCGAGCAGGGTGCCATGACCGAGCCCGTGGCGTGCTGTCTGCACGGCATCGATATGTGCAACATCAAGCCCGGCAGCACAGTTGTCGTTATCGGCGGTGGCATGATCGGTCTGCTCATGATGCAGCTTGCCAAAAACGCTGGTGCAACCAAAGTCGTTTTGCTCGAGCCTGTCGAGGGCAAGCGCGAGGTTGCGCTCAAACTCGGCGCCGACCTGGCAATCGACTCCATCCGCGAGGATGTCCCCGCCCGCCTGGAGCAGGAAGGCGTCGGCAACGTCGATGTCGTTATCGAGTGTGTTGGCAAGCCCGTCACCATCGAGCAGGCCATCCAGATCGCCGGCCACAAGGCTACGGTCATGATGTTCGGACTTACCAAGCCCGATGAGACAATCACCGTCAAGCCCTTCGAGGTCTTCCAGAAGGAGCTCGTGCTCACCTCGTCTTACATCAACCCTTACACACAGCGTCGCGCGCTCGAGCTCATCGACTCCG
>CABQSP010000013.1:0-37695 GCA_902466855.1 uncultured Collinsella sp.
CGCAGCGTCGGCTGGTCCGCCGTTCGGTAGAACGGCGGAACTTAGACTGCCTGTGCCAGCTTCTCGGCACGCTCGGCGGCGGCGAGTGCCTCGATGACGGTGCCGAGCTGATCGCCCAGAAGGACGCCGTTATAGGTGGAGTTGAAACCGATGCGGTGATCGGTCACGCGGTCCTGGGGCTGATTGTAGGTGCGGATCTTCTCGGAACGGTTGCCGTGGCCAATCTGGCTCTGGCGCTCGGCACCAAGCTCAGCCTGCTGCTTTTCGAGCTCCATCTCGTACAGACGGGCGCGCAGCATCTGCATGCAAACCTCGCGGTTCTGGATCTGGGAGCGCTGCTCCTGCGACTGCACCACGGTGTTGGTGGGCAGATGGGTAATGCGCACGGCGGAGTAGGTGGTGTTAACGCACTGACCGCCAGGGCCGGAGGCGCAGTAGGTGTCGATGCGCAGGTCGGACTGGTTGATCTGGACGTCGATCTCCTCGGCCTCGGGAAGCACGGCGACGGTAGCCGTTGAAGTCTGGATGCGGCCCTGGGACTCGGTCTTGGGGACGCGCTGGACACGGTGCACGCCGGACTCGTACTTCATAACGGAGTAGACGCGGTCGCCCTCGACCTTGAACTCAATGGACTTAAAGCCACCGGCCTCGCTGGGGCTGGAGTCGAGCACGGTAGTCTTCCAGCCGCGCGACTCGCAAAAGCGCTGGTACATCTTGTACAGATCGCCGGCAAAGATGGCCGCCTCGTCGCCACCGGCGGCGGAGCGGATCTCGACGATGGTGTTCTTGTCGTCGTTGGGGTCGCTCGGGATGAGCATGTACTTGATGTCTTCCTCGAGCTGGGGGAGCTTGGCCTCATTTTCGGAGATGTCCATCTGGAGCATCTCCTTCTCATCGGCATCGGTGGTATCGTGGAGCATTTCCTTGGCGGCCTCGATGTCATCGAGCGCGCCGATGTACTCGCGCGAGGCGGCGATGAGGTCGGACTGGTGCGCGTACTCCTTGTTGAGACGCGTGAACTCCTTAATATCGGAGGCGACGGCCGGGTCGGAAAGCTTCTTCTCGAGCTCCTCGTAGGCCTTGATGATCTTTTCGAGCTTGTCGCGCATGGCGGGACTCCTTTATATGCGTGAAGGTGAAAATCGGCAGAGTTGATGGGGCGCACGGCGCCACTGCGGGGGTAAGCCCGGCTAGAACATGTCGATCTTCAGATACATGCGCATCCCTTCGCGTATGGGGTACATAATTGCGGTCTAACCCATACATGATAGCGTGCGCAGGCAAACCTGCATATAACCCGCACGGAATGATTGGTGCAAACAAACCTGGCCCCATTGCACCAAGGGCTTGCTTTTTGGCTAGAGCGTGTGGAGCAGAGCGATGAAAAAGCGGACACCCTGAAGGTAGGCTCGGCGGGTAATGCGCTCGTTGGTGCCGTGGACGCCGCGGTCGCATTCGTCATCGTCGACCACGAAGGCGGAGAAACGGATACACTCGTGGCAAATGCGCTGGTAGTTGGCAGCATCGGTTGCACCAATCACGGTCGAGGGCACGATGCTCATCGGCTCTTGGCCCACCGCAGACGATCCGTTTTCCTCCGTCCCCTTGGGATCACGGAAATAGCGGGCGGCGATGGCGCGGACGGCCTCGAGCCCCGGACCGCCCACGCGCGGGGATGGCGAGGGCTCGGAGCTGCCGGGGCCCAGCTCGATCTCGACTCGGCCAGCGAGCCCAGCGGCGGCAACGGCCTTGCGGCAGCAGGCCACAACATCGGCCACGCTCGTACCCTCGAGCATGCGGAAGTTGATATTGGCCCACATATCCTGCGGCATTACGTTGGCACCGGTACTGCCGCCTTCGATTTGCGTGGGCGCGCAGGTGGTGGTCACAAGCGGGTACAGCTTTTTGCTGGCGAGGCAGTCGCGCACGATGGCATCCTTGCTGGCAGCAATCTCGTCTGCGGTATAAAGCCCCAGCTCGACGAGCTGCGCGGCAAGCAAATCGGTCACACGCGCCGGCCACTCGATATCGCAGATCGCGGCAATGGCGCGGCTGAGCACTTCGAGCGACGTGCCACCGTAAGGGTTGGAAGAATGCCCGCCTTCGCTTCTCGTCTTGAGTACGATATCGGCATAGCCCTTCTCGGCAAGATCGGCATGCATAAGCCAACCCTCACCTGCGCCGTACTCGGCAGCCGGAACGATACGATAGTCACCCTCGTCGATCAGGTACTCAAGCTCAACGCCGCGCTCCTCGAGCGCGCGACCAATGGCACCCGCGCCGTACTGCGTAGTCTCCTCATCCTGGCCAAAGGCCAGCAGCAGGGTTCGTTCGTGTTGCCAGCCGTGCGCCAACGCATACTCAACGGCCTCCAGGATACCCGCAACCTGGTCTTTCATATCGATGGCGCCGCGACCCCAAATATAGGTGTCGTCCACGTGCCCGCTAAAGGGATTGTGCGTCCAGTCTGTCTCGGTGCCCGGCACCACGGGAACCACGTCCATGTGGCCCATGAGCATGACCGGCTTGAGGGCGGGGTCGATGCCGGCAAGCGTCACGAGCAGCGAATGGTCGATGAGCTCGACCTCGCCCGCCGCAAACACGCGCGGCCAGGCCTGCTGCATATAGGCGCGCAGGTCGGCAAACGCCTGCCAGTCCACCGTCTGGGCATCCATGCTCGAAATCGTCGGAAACGACAGCACGCGGCCCAGGCGCTCGCACGCGCCGACCTCGTCGATATCGGCAAAATCATCCTCGTGCGCAAAGAAGCGCCAAACCTCGGCCATGCCTTCCTCCAAAAACAACGTGGCAAAGAGGCGGTCCCTTTGCCACGTTCGCTTGCATTATTTGTCGTTGAGATAACGCGAGAGGAACTCGCGGGTGCGCTGGTGTTTGGGGTTGCCAAAGAGCTCGGCCGGCGCGGCGTCCTCGAGCACCACGCCCTTATCCATAAAGACCACGCGGTCGGACACGGTTCGGGCAAAGGCCATCTCGTGCGTGACGACGACCATGGTCATGCCGTCGGCCGCGAGCTTGCGCATGACCTCGAGCACCTCGCCCACGATCTCGGGGTCGAGTGCGGAGGTCGGCTCGTCGAACAGCATGATCTGTGGATTCATGCACAGGGCGCGGGCGATGGCCACGCGCTGCTTTTGGCCGCCGGACAGGCGACCCACGGCGGCGTGCGCGAACTTTTCGAGCCCCACACTCGTCAAATGCTCCATCGCGACCTTCTCGGCCTCGGCCTTGCTCATCTTTTTGAGCGTGACGGGCGCAAGCGTGCAGTTGTCGAGCACGTCCATGTTGTTGAACAGGTTAAAGCCCTGGAACACCATGCCGATGTCCTCGCGGAGTTTATTGATATTGCAGCGCTCGGCCGTAAGGTCCTGGCCGTGGAACCAGATGTGGCCCGCGTCCGGGGTCTCGAGCAGGTTGAGGCAGCGCAGGAAGGTCGACTTGCCCGAGCCCGAGGCGCCGATAATGGTGACAACCTCGCCGGGGTTAACGGACAGGTCGATGCCCTTGAGCACCTCGAGCGAGCCAAAGCTCTTGCGCAGGCCCTCGACGCGGATGAGCGGCTCATTGGTCTGTGCGGCGGCCGCGGTGCCGGTAGTGGCGATATCTGCCATGATGATTCTCCTCGTCTTGAGCCTAGTTGGAGCTGGGCAGCGTTGCCGGGGCCTCGGCGCCGAGCTTTTTGCCAAAGGCCTCGAGCAGGCGGCTCGCCACGAGCGTCAGGATCAGGTAGACCACGAGCGCCACGCAGTAGACCTCCATCTGGCGGTAGTACACGCCGGCGACCGTGGTAGTAGCGTACATAAGGTCGAACACACCGATGACCGAGAGCACCGACGAATCCTTGATGTTGATGATGAGCTCGTTGGTGAGTGCCGGAATAGCGTTTTTAATGCCCTGGGGAAACACGACCTTGCGCATGGCCTGCCACTGCGACAGGCCCAGCGAGCGCGCTGCCTCGGCCTGGCCGGGATCGATGGACTCGATGCCGCCACGCAGGACCTCCATCATGTAGGCGGTGGAGTTGAGCGAGATGGTGACAAGGCCGGCGGTGAAGGTACTCCAAATCTGGTTGGCCTGGGCGGTCTCGAAGCCCATGCCGCGCAAAACGGTGAAGCCCGCGTAATAGATGAGTAGGCCCTGGACCATCATGGGCGTGCCGCGCACGATGGTAGAGTAGACGGTCGCAAAGCCGCGGCCAATGCTCTTAAAGAAACGCACCAGGTCGTTGTCCACGCGATCGAAGGTCTGAATACGCAGGAACACAAAGAGCAGCGCCAGGAAGAATGCGATGACGGTGCCGAAGGTGGCAAGCGCGATGGTGATCTCGATACCGCGGATAAAGAAGTCCCCGCTCTTGTAGGTCATGTAGACCAGGCTCGACAAAAAGTCGCTAGGATTGGAATCCGAGACAATGCTCACCTGTACCAGGTCGATAAACGACATGACGCAGCGGTCCACGAAAAAGATCGCCGCGATGGCGACCACGACGTAGCTGCCCAGGCGCGCGCCGTGGCGGAAACGCTCGGATGCGAACGGCGACTTTTCGCGATAGTCGCTCCAGTGCATAAGCTTGGTGACGAGCGCCGCCGCCGACACGACAATCCAGGCCCAAAGAATCGCCCAAAGGCAATCCTGGAAGATGCCGGTGGGGGCCAAGAAGCTCAGCGGCGTGGGGTTGCGTTGGCTAAACGCCAGGCCGAGCGCCGCGATGACGCTCGTGCCCAGGTACACATAACGGTGGTCGGCCTTGATAAAGGAGGCCAGACGATTGATGGTTTTCATGCTGCCTCCCTATGCCGGCTGACGATCGAGGCACGCGTCCCACATTTGGTCGCGTTCCTCTTGGCTAATGCCCTTGAGTGTCTTGTCGATGAGTTTAAGCAGCTTGTCCGAGCCCTTGCGGCAGCCGACGTTTGCCGTGACCTCCTGCTTAAAGCCCTCGCCCTCGGCAAATTGAATCGGCACGATACCCGGGTTTTGGGCCATATAGCCCTTCTCGTTCTCGGTGTTGTAGGTCACGGCGTCGCACGTGCCCTGCAGCAGGTTCGAAAACACCGTGGGGACGGAGTCGACCGGGTTTTTGTGGACGACGCCCGGGATCTCGTCGATGACGGTATCGAGCATGGTGTCCTTTTGGCCGAGCACCGTGGCGCCGCTAAAGTCGCTGAGCTTGGTGGCGTTTTGGTAGGGCGAGCCCTCTTTTACGAACAGGCCAAAGTAGCCGATAAAGTACGGGTCGGAGAAGCCGACGGACTCCTCGCGCTCGGGCGTGGCGCTCATGCCGGCAATGATGAGGTCGATCTGGCCGTTGTTGAGCGAATCGATAAGGCCCGAGAAGCTCTGCTTGACGGCAACGGGCTCGCCGCCGAGGGCCTTGCAGACGATCTTGGCGATCTGCACGTCGTAGCCATCGGCATAGGCGCCCTGCACGTTGTCGATGGGGATGGTGTACTCGCTGGCTTCGGAAACCTGCCAGTTGTACGGGGCGTAGGCCGCCTCCATGCCAATGCGGATCTTGTCCTTGCCGATCACGGAATCGGACAGGTCGTCACGACCGCCGCCCGTCGTGGGCTGAACTACCTTGAGCGTAGACGGGCGCTGGCAGCCGGCGAGCGCGCCGGCGACGACGGAAGCGCTCGCAGCGAGAGCGCTACCCAAAAAGATGCGACGGCTGCATACCGGCTGTGGATGCGCGTCGCGTTGATGGGGAGAATGCATAATCTGCCTTCCCTGTTGAATCGTATGCTGACGACTTAACAGGATATACGCCAGCGACCAGCAGCGCAGCACAAGCTCGAAAAATTAATAGACACACGGTAGTCGTTGGGAACGTCGATGTTTTGGCAATGCCGGCGAGCGACGTCCAGAGCGAACAAGTGGCATGAAAAAGGCAAGGCATGACCAGAAGGTCTATGCCTTGCCTTTTGAATGACAAATTATCGCTCTGGACGGCGCGCAGCATCGACCGAGCGGCGGAACCTCTAAAGCAAGGTAACGCTAAAGCTGCGCTTGTCCGTCTCGCCGGGAGCCAAGGTGATGGTGTTGACCTTATGCTCAAAGACGTCGTCCTCGGTGTCCATGGTGGTGTGACCGGTCCAAGGCTCGAGCGCCACAAACGGAGCGTCGTTGGCGGCAGACCACACGCCGATGTACTTAAAGCCCTCAAAGTCGATCTTGACGCCGTGGCCCGACTTGCGGCCGCGCAGCGTGAGGGTGGAGCCCGGGGTATCGGTGAACATGATGGCGTCGTTATCGAAGCTGCGGTGCGTGATGGGCAGCACGTCCGAGTTATCGGGGGCCTTGTAGCTACCCTCGAACGTCATAAGGCCATCGGGCGTGATGATGGGGGCCTCGTTAGTCCAAGCCTCGGTAAACGCCAGCTCGTAATCCTCGAACGTCTCGTCCTCGGCACCGGGGGCAGGCACGTTAAATGCAGGGTGGCCACCCACCGAGAACGGCAGGTCCACGTCGCCGGTGTTGGTGACGGCAAAGATCTGCGTGAGGGTGGCGTCGCCAGTCAGGGCATAGGTCATGTTGAGCTTAAAGTGGAACGGGAAGGCCTTGAGCGACTCGGGCGTGTCGGTGAGCTCGTAGGTAACGGACGAACCGTCCTCCGACACCTCGACGATCTTGTGCTCGACAATGCGCGAGATGCCGTGGCGCGCCATCTCGCAGGTGCCGGCCGCAGACGTCGCCGTGTTGTTGCGCAGCGATCCCACGATGGGGAACAGGATAGGCGCGTGCTTGCCCCAAAAGGCCGGGTCGCCCTGCCACAGATACTCGTTGCCGTTGAGGGCAAGACTCGTGAGCTGGGCGCCCATGGAATCGATGGCCGCGGTGAGGCCGCCGCGCTTGATGGTAGTGACGGTGGACATACTACTTCCTCCAATAGTAAACAAAGGTGTCGAGGGCTATTGTCCCACTCTTGGCGGCGGGGTTGAGCGGCGGACGCAGTTATTGAGCAATAGCGTAAAGGTCAAACCCGCCCTGCGGCGCGCTATCGACCGTGTCGGGCGCCTGTGAATTAAAACTCACCGGAACCATGCGCTTTGAGGCGCGGAAACGCGTGCCGTCGGTGGCGACGGGCGGCTCGTCGACCGTAAGCTCGTAGTCGCCGGGCTTGAGCTCGATGCCGTCACCTTCGGAATTGACGTATTGATACTCGTCGACTGCTTGTCCCTTGAGCGTGCGGCCAACGATATGGACGAGCATTTGGCTGTCGCCGCGCGCGGTGTCCCACGTCGCGCCGTCCTTAACCTCGACCGACACATGCACCGAGCGCGTGCGGCTGAGCGATTGTTCGACGGACATCTCGACCTTGGCGGCGTCTTGGCGCTGCTGCTCGACATGGCCCCAGATGCTGCCGATTGCCGAGCAGGCGATAACGCCAGCCATGAAGGCGATGAGGATGGGGCCAAGCGGCGAGCGACGTCCCGCATCCTCCTCGCGAGACAGATTGGGGCGATGCGTGGGTGCGGGCGCCTGGGCACCCTGCGAGGGCACGTCGAGAATGCTGAAAGATGCTGTACTGCCGGGGTCGATGGTGTGGCGCGGCTGCGGGGTCTTGGCCGGCGAGATGGACATGTCCGCCGGCTCATCGAGTGTGGCCGTGGCATCGGCCTTAGCCTCGTCGGCCTCGGCCTGGGCCCAGGCCTGTTCAAAGGTCAGGGGCTCGACGGGGTCGGAGGCGGCATCAGGCTCGACAGCGGCATCGTCGCCGGTCTCGTCCTCGTCGCTCGACACGTCACGCGGCGCGGGCTCGTCCCACTCCTCGTCCGGAGCCTCGCCCTCGCTATACCACCATTCAAAGTTATCGATATCCATACGGGGCGCCCCTTAGGCCTCGCAAATAAACACTTGTTAGCCTTATACCCGCAGATGGCGCTGGAGCTCGCACGGAATGCGATAAAGGGACTGCTCCTTTGTCGCATCGAAGTTGCGGTGGAATAGTTCCTGTTTGCACGCCCACTCGAGCTATTTAGGGACTATTTCACCGCAAGTTATTTGAGGGCGACGGGGATTTGGATACAGCAGAAGTCCTCTTGGTGAGACTCGTCGTAGCTCGTGGTGTCCAGGTAGCAAAAATCGAAAGCATTGCCGATGGGCTGGAGCGCGTGCCTGTCCATGCAGGCCACGATGGCGCGGATACCCTCGGGCTCGTACGGCATGCCCCAGCGACTCATGCACAGGTACGTGCCCTCGGGCAGCACCTCGACGCCAATCTCCGCCAGCTCGGCAGGATCGCTCGGCAGTATTTCCTCGGCACCACGCGGCAACACGGCAAAGGAACCGGCACCGGCGATGGGGTCGTCGGAATGCAGCGCCTCGCGACGCAGCATGGCGCCCCAACCGCGCATGGGGCGTGTGCCCGTGAGCGCACGCATGCGCAGAATCGCCCGCATGAGCGTGGGGTGCAGCATCGAGCGGCCACGCTCGATATCGCTCGGGAACTCCTCAAAGACCACGCAGCGGCGCTCGAATTGCTTGAGCTCCGGTTTGCCCTCGCGCTCGCGCCAATAGACCGCCTCGTCGTAAAAACTCAGCCGCTCCTGCACGCTCGCGCGCTCGGCTTTGAGCCCGGCAATCTGCTCGTCGAGCGCCTGCACCCGCGAGCGCAGGTGATCGGTCATCTCTCCAATGTCGAACGTCGAGGTCAGGCGATCGATCTCATCGAGTTCCAGTCCCAAGTCGCGCAGCATGCAGATCAGACGCATGAGCGGGATCTGCGTGGGCGAATAGAAACGGTAGCCTTTTTCGTTAACCACGGCGGGTTTAAACAGACCGATCTTGTCGTAGTAGATGAGCGTTTGGCGCGAAACGTTAAACAAGCTCGCCATCTCGCTAATCGCATACATACCCGTCTGCATAGGTCCTCCCGACACACCCTTTGACACGAAAAGCCCGCCGCCCACAGGGGCAGCGGGCTCAAACACTACTCGTATCCTACCCTAAAGATGCCTATGACCAGCGCTTATAGTTGGCGCACGACACGCCGACGGCCTCGAGTGCCTTGGCGGCGATGTGATGCACCGCCTCATCGAGCGTGGCGGGGCCGTTGTAAAACGTGAGCATGGGCGGCATGAGCATGACGCCCGGCACGCGCGCCAGGCGTGCCATGTTGTCGACATGGATCGCACTGAAGGGCGTCTCGCGCACCATAAGCACCAGGCGGCGCTGCTCTTTCATCTGCACATCGGCCGCACGCAGCAACAGGTTTTCGCTGTAGCCGCTCGCGATGCCGGCGAGCGTCTTCATGGAGCAGGGAGCCACGATCATGCCGTCGACCGGATAGGTGCCGCTTGCGATGGCAGCGCCAATGTTCTTGTTGTCGTAGACCACATCGGCATAGCACGCAAACTCGTCGAGCGTCATGCCGAGCTCCTGCTCGATGGTGATCTCTCCCCCGCGCGTGACGACAAGCGCCGACTCAGCGCCGGCCTGGCGCAGGCATTTGAGGCATTCAAGGCCCAGTGCCGCACCGCTGGCGCCAGACACGCCAACGACAATGCGACGGGGACGAACAGAAGACTCAGGCATGACAACTCCTTAACTACTTGGTAGGGCTACTTACTAGAAGGCGAGCTCGGCGGCCCACTTGTCCTTGTCGATCTCCATGAACTGCGAGCGGATGAAGTTCTTCTTGAGGTTAAACGGAACCGTGCAGTCGAAGATGGCCTTGCAGGCGATACCGTGCTCGCGGATCGAAGGATCGAACGCGGGGTCGTTGGACGGATCGAGCACGTGGCAGTGGCAACCGGGGATGGTGATGAGGTCCACGTCGGCCTGGAAGCGCGTGGTCATGGCCCACATCACGTCGCTCATATCGAAGATGTCGACATCCTCGTCGACAAGGATGACGTGCTTGAGCTCGGAGAACGCCGAGAAGGCGAGCATGGCGGCGTTGCGCTGACGGCCCTCGTCATTTTTGCTCGACTTCTTGAACTGCATGATGGCAACGAACTTGCCGCCACCGCAGGGAGCGGCGTGAACGTTGAGCAGGCGGCCCGGGATAGCGGTCTCGACCATCTTGTAGATGGAGGCCTCGGTGGGGATACCGGCCATGGACACGTGCTCGTGCGAAGGGCCGATGCAGCTCTCCATAATGGGGTTGACGCGCGTGGTGACGGCGGTGATCTTGATCACCGGGCAGACCTTGGCGCCACCGGTGTAGCCGGGGAACTCGGGCATGGCGTAGCCGTGGCCGTTGACATCCTCGTTGATGGTCTCGTCGTGCATGAGGTAGCCCTCGAGCACGTACTCGGCATTGGCAATGCACTTCTGCGGAACGGTGACGCAGTCGGCAAGCTCGACGGCGCGGCCGCGCAGGGCGCCGGCGATCTGCAGCTCGTTGAAGCCGAGCGGCGTGGTGGGAGCCTCGAAGCCGCAGCACATGTACACGGCGGGGTCCAGGCCGATGGAGATGGAGATGGGCATATCCTCGCCGCGCTGGCAGTACTCGTCAAAGAACGCACCCAGGTGACGGCTGCCCGGGGTGATCCACATGGCGAGCTTGTCCTTGTCGACGCAGGAGAAGCGGTGGATGGTTACGTCGGACTGGGTGCCATCGGGGCTCGTGCCATAGGCGAGGCCCATGGTGATGTAGGGGCCGCCGTCAACGGGCGTGTTGGTGGGAGCGGGAACGATCTTGCGCAGGTCAAAGCCCTCGTCGGTCGCCTTGTACACGACCTCCTGGCAGTCGACGTGCTTGCCCTCGGCGATCTGCTCGGGGGCGATCAGGTTCTCGAAGCGCTTGCCGATCTCGAGGCCCAGGTGCTCCTCGTCCAGGTCGAGCAGGGCGGCAACGCGCTTGCGGCTGGCAAGCATACCGATGCAGACCTTGGCGTCGTCAAAGCCCTTGACGTTGTTGAAGACCATCGCCGGACCCTCTTTGGTCGGGCGCATGACGGTGCCGCCAGCACCGACGTGACGGTAGACGCCCGAGACCTCGGCATCGGGATCAACCTGGGTGTCGGTCTCGAGCAGCTGGCCCGGCATCTCACGCAAAAAGTCGAGCGCGGAACGCAGGTCGTGGATCTGGGAAGCATCGGTAGTGGACATGGCGTACTCCTTTCGGGAGAGTGTCCGGCGACGGGGTGCCGCCGGACGGGGTAACGTAATGGGGCCGCGGCGCTCACAAATGGAGCGCTCGACCACTCGAAGTTCAAGCGCTTGGCTGCTTACAGCCGGGGCGCTCGACCGCTTACATCAGGCCAAAGAGGTGGAACCAGGCGGCCTCGACCAGCACGACGACAAAGACGACCGCGGTGAGGGGGATGCCCATGCGCATAGCCTCTTTGGAGGTGTAGCCGCCGGCGTCCTTGCCTTCGCCGATAAGGATCGGCAGGTTATGGAACGGCAGGATGTAGTGGATGTTGATGGACGTGAAGACGATGAGCGCCACGGCGAGTGGGCTCACGCTGGAGCCGGCGGCAAAGCTGATAAATGCCGGCACGCACACGCCGAGCACGGCCATGACCGAGCCCATGAACATGTGGATGATCATGGAAAGCGCGGCGACGAGCAGGGCGAACAGGAAGATGTTCTCAGGCACGGAGCTGGGGAGCACGACGTCGGCGATCCAGGCGTTCATGCCGGTGGCACCGCCCACGGAGCCCACGGCCATGGCGGCCGTCAGGAACATGAGGGACTTGATGTCGACAGCGTTCCAGCTGGCGGGAGTGAGGACTTCGCCGATGATGGGCATGGCGAGAGCAACGCCAATGGCCAGGGTGACCCAGCCGATATAGTCGCCCGAGACGGTGAGCCACAGCGCGATGGCGATGACAAGCCACACGATGGTGCGGATCTCCTTGACGGAGAGCTTGCCGAGCGCGGCCTGCTTGGCCACGATCTGCTCGCGATCGTAGACGAGCTCCTTGCTGGGCTTAAAGAGGAAAAGGCCCAGGAACAGGGTGCACAGCAGCGCAACCAGCATAGGCACGCTCATGTACAGGAACCAGTCGACGAAGGACGGGCTCATGCCGCCGGCCTCGGCACTGTACTGCGCAACGAGCGGGTTAAGCGTGGAGTCGCCCGTCAGGAAGAACATGGAACCCGGGGCGGCAGCGGCAAACACGAGGAAGCCGAGCTTGCCCTTGTCGTCGTCACCGTAGCCGGCGGACTCGGCGATGACCGAGACGACGGCGAGGATGAGGAAGGCGCGGGGGAACGGATGCGGGATCAGCAGCGACAGCACAAAGGTGAGCGCGAAGATCGAGATGATGAGCGACTTGGCGTCGCGCACGAACTTGAGCATGAACGCGTAGGCGATGCGCTCGCCCAGGCCCGACTCCTTGACCGCGCTGGCGATGAGGTAGGCGCCGATGACGAGCCACATGGTGGCCTTGGTCCACGAGCTAAACGTGGAGGCGACCGTCGCCGAGATGCTCGCGGCGCCCGTGTCGTCCACGCACACCTTGAACAGGACGAGCAGTGCGCAGTAGAGCAGGCCCACAAAGCCCGGCTGTGCCACGCCGCATGCCCAGAACACCACCGTGGCGAGCGTCAGTGCCAGACAGGTCTGACCGCCGACCGTGAGCTCGACCGTCGAGCTCAGCTCCGCCAAAGGAAGAAACTTCACCAGCAAAAAGACAACGATACCCAGCACAAAGCCAATTTCGCGCTTGGTGATCTTAAACGCCTTCTTTTCCGCTTCCATCTCCCCACCTTTCTTGTTGGGGGCGCTCCGAATTCGCAGCCATGTTGCCGCTTAAAAAGGGGCGCCCGTTATCGGACACCCCTTACGTTGCGCTGTGTTGCGGCAATACAGTCAAGCGGATTTTTTGGATGAGAAGCGATTCCCTAGACAAAAACCGTCACAACATTCGACGCTTTTCCTCGTTTTCGAGATTTTCGCCGAATGTTGTGACGGTTTGGATGTGGCAAAGGGACTGTCTTTTTTACATAGCGAGGGCCGTGCGGATGAATGGGTCGCCGAGGACCTCGCGGAGCCAGGGGGCCAGCTGCTCGGGGTGACCCTGCAGGTAGCCTTTGAGCTCGGACGGAGCCACGCGACGCACTTCCGAGATCTCCTCTTGGTTGATATGCAGCTCGCCCGGCTCAACATGGGCAAGGTAGACCTCGCACCATTCGCACTCGCAGCGACCGTCGCCGTGGTCCTCGCGGTACACCACGTGTCCGAGGTGCTTGAGCTGATCGGGCTCGCGCGTAATGCCGAGCTCTTCGTTGATGCGGCGCGCCGTGGCGGCCGCGACGTCTTCCCCGGGGAGCGGATGGCCGGCGCAGCTATCGGCCAGCACCCCGCCCCACAGGCGCTTGAGCGGACTGCGGCGACAGAGCAGCAGGCGCGCGTCTTCGCCCCGGCCCTCGACCAAAAGCGTCAGAAATGCCTGATGCAGGATGCCCTCACCAGCATGGGCCTCGATGCGGTCGACGGGGCCAAGCGCCTCGCCGGTCGCAGCATCGACCGCCACGACCTCGGCGCCCGCACCGCCCTCATCCCAGCCGGCGCGCAGAATGCGGGCTGCGGCTTCCTCGAGCGCGGCGATGAGCTCCTTGGTGGTGTCGAGCACGCGCTGCAGGTCGTCACCGCTCGCTTGTTCAACATGAAAACCCGTGCTTGCAACTACCGGCACGCCAAAGCGCGTGGCCAGCGCCGCCGCGATATCGTGCGCCGGGATCTCGTCTCGATGGCACGGAACGGCCAGGATGCTCACCGTTGCCGTACGGCCGGGCTCGGGGCGCGGAATGGCCTGCGCCGTGGCGCCCAGGTGCGCAAACTCCGGCGAGCAGGCGTACACCGCCATGCCTCGCGGCGTCACCGTCAGCTGGGCCTCGAGCGCAAACTTGCCCTCGCCCACTGCAACCTTTGTCGTGTGCATACCCATGGGATCTCCTGCCGCCCGCGATGTACCTGAGACCATCTTCGCCTGTATTGCGACTATACAGGCAAGCCCTCCATGTGACAAAGGGACTGCCCCTTTGTCACATTCTGTTAGAGTTGCAGGGATTGAATCCCGCTTATTCACGCGACATTGGAGTGACAACCTTGACCGCCGCAACCACGCCAAAAAGTAAGTCAACCGCCGCCGCGCTCTCCCCCGCGCGCACCAATCTTTGCCTGGCGCTGCTCGTGCTGTTGGGATTCTCGCTCGGCTGCTCCGAGTTCGTGGTCATCGGCATCGAAAGCGACCTAGCGACGGAACTCGGCGTATCGCTTGCCACCGCAGGCCAACTTATTAGCGTGTTCGCACTGATCTACGCTATCTCGACGCCGGTGCTCGCGCTCAGTACGGGGCGTTTTCGCCGCTACCAGCTGCTCGTGTGCTACAGCATCGTCTTTGTGCTCGGCAACCTGGTCATGGCGTTGGCGCCCAACTTCCAGGTGCTGTTCATCTCGCGCATCATCCTGGGCTCCGTCTCTGGCGCACTGCTCGCCGTGGGCGTGACGTACATCCCCGAGCTTCTGTCTCCGCAGCAAACTTCGCTTGCCATCTCGGTGGTATATGGTGCGTTTTCCGTGGCAATGGTCTTTGTCACTTCGATCGGCAAGTTTGTGGCCGACACGCTCGATTGGCACGTGGCCATGTACGGCACGCTGGCCTTTGCCGTTCTGATCTGCGGAGCGCTCGTGGCGTTTATGCCGCGCGCTGGGCAAACCGACGAGCCCGCCACTTTTCGCGAGCAGGCGGGTCTGCTACGCGAGCCGAGCATCATCACCGGCATGCTCATCTTTTTGTTTGGCGTGGGGTCGGTCTACGTTTTCTACGGCTACGTGACGCCTTATCTTGAGCAGGTGCTGGGCATGGGCACGGTCGAAGCCAGTACCACGCTCATGGCCTACGGCGTGTTCTGCCTGATCTCGAACATCCTGGGCGGATGGATCGATGCGCGCTTTGGCATGAAGGCGCTACTCGTGACGTTTGTGCTGCAGGCTGCAGCGTTACTCGGACTGTTTGCTGTGGGCGGCACCATGCCGCTCGCGCCGGTCTTTGTCTTTAGCCTGGCGCTGCTCATGTACCTGTTCTCGGTGTCGTGCATCACGCACTTTATGGACGTGGCACGCAGCCGCCATCCCAAGTCGATGGTACTCGCAAGTTCGGTTGAGCCCATGGCGTTTAACGTCGGCATCTCGTTTGGCACCGCAGTGGGCGGCGCCGTGGTAAGCAGCGTTGGCATTGCATATGTAGGCGCAGTGGGTGCCGCGTTCTCGCTTGTGGCCTGGGTGCTTACGCTGGTGACGATTAAGTTGGCTCGCTGGGAACGCAAGAGGGCGATGGCGCAGGCGTAGATGCGATACTCGAGCTCGATGATGGCGATCGAAAGGAAACCGCATATGCAACGTGTACTGTTTATCTGCTATGGAAACATCTGCCGCTCGACGATGGCCGAGTCGGTGTTTACCGAGCTCGTGCGCCGCGCTGGGCGCGAGGCGGAGTTTGCCATCGATTCCGCGGCGACCTCGACCGAGGAGATCGGCAACCCGCCACACCACGGTACCGTTGCCAAGCTACGCGAGGTCGGGATTCCCGTCGTCGCACATCGCGCACGTCAGGTGCGTCGCGCGGAGTATGGCGACTGGGACCACATTGTCTATATGGACGACGAGAACGCCCGCGCCCTGTACCGAATTTTTGGGAAGGACCCCGATGGCAAGATCTCGCGCCTGCTCGATTGGACCGATCGCCCCGGCAACGTGGCCGACCCCTGGTACACCGGCAATTTCGACGCCACCTACCGCGATGTACTCGCCGGTTGCACCGCCATGCTCGAGCAGCTGTAGGCGCTCGGGCGGCGCGGGCACACGGGCCACGCCATCGGCATAAAACGAGCGTGGATTTTCTCCCACTTTGAGCGTTCGAGTGCGCTCTAAACGGGAGAAAATCCACGCTCGTTATCTCGGTGGGAGAAAATCCACGCTCATGAATGTGACAAAGGGACTACCCCTTTGCCACATCCGGGACTGGCCCTAGACCGGCTTGACCTCCAGCTTTATCCCTTCGGCGCAGGAGTCGCCCAAAACATCCGAAAGGGCCCAGGTCGCATATAGCGGCAAATAGAGAACCGCTCCGTTGCGCTCAACGTTGCCTCTCGAGAAAACAATCCCGAGCCTTACGCCATATTCAGCCGTATCAAGCACATGACCGAGCGCAGCGTGCGCGTGGTAATAGGAGCCCGATTTAACCTCGATCGGAACAGCCGTCCCATCCGGTCCATCGACCACAAAGTCCACTTCGCCGCGCTTTTTTGTCTGATAGTAGTAAAGCTGGCGATTTTGGGCAGCTAGCTGCTGGGCCACCACGTTTTCGTAAATGCCGCCCAGATTGGGCTCTTTGCTATCAAGATACGCCGCTTGGGCGACTCCAACGGGGTAGCGCGCCATCAACATGCCCGTATCCGATTGATATAGCTTGAACTGCGATGGCCGTGCCGTCTTGAGCAGGGGCGATTTTGGCTCGGTTACGATATCGGCTTTGAGAGCAACGCCGGCATCGACAAGCCATACAAAATCTCGCTGATACTTCTCGTAGTGAGCCTTGGGGTCAATGGAATTGAGCACGAAGCGCTTGTTTTCGCCCTCGAGCATAATAGGGAGCTGATCGTAGATGCTCTGCACCTGCAGGGCTCGCCCGCTTGCATACTTGGAGATATCCCGCCGGTACTGTTCGTTGAGCTCTGACTGCAGCTGACGAACAGAGGCAAGGTCGCCCTGCGTGTCAAGGAAACGCTGCACGACCTCCGGCATTCCGCCGACAACGGTATAGGTCCTGAAGTTTGCCATCATCGCGTCATGAATGTAATCAGGAATGGGCCTCTCGCTGATACACGCGTCACGTATCGTTTGGCGAGCCCCCTCGCTCACCCCGGTTGCCCAGCAAAACTCCTCAAAATCGAGCGGGAACATCCTAAGCTCGTGGACATACCCCACGGGATAGGACCTGACGCCCTTGAACTGGGTCCCGAGCATTGACCCCGAAAACGCCCAGCGGCACCTCCCGTCCTCTACAAGGAACTTTGCCATCGTCATGATGTCGGGGGCCTCTTGGACCTCATCGATAAACACGAGCGTTTTGCCTGGTGCAATCGACTTTCCCGAAAGAAGCGTCACCCTGCTGATGAAATCATCGGCATTCCGCGCCTCGAGAAGAGCATCTTTTGCCTGGCGATTTTCCATGAGATTGAGCTCGATGTAGGTTGCATGGCTGGCTTTGCCAAATGCGCGAATCGAATAGCTTTTGCCGATCTGGCGAGAACCCGTAATGAATAAGGCCTTTTGCTCGGCAGACTTCAGCCAACGCTCCAGCTCTACCGCTATTTTCCTGCGCAGCATAGGCTCTCCCCTCAGTGTCATCAAATTAAATGCAAAGTTTTATACGCTTGATTATCGATGAAACGCAAAATTTTTAGAACCTAAAAACGGATGAAATGCAGAGATTTGAGATTACAAGCATAATAGAAGGGGCACCACCGGCGAATGTGACAAAAGAACTGTCCCTTTGTCACATTGCGCTCGACTACTCGTCGACGATCTCGGCAAGCCAGACGTTCAGCGTATCGACCTCGGGACAGCAGAACTTTGCCGTACCAGGCTCGTTGCCGGGCACGGTTCCGCCATAGCGCAGGATATCGATATAGGGAAAGCCCACATGGCAGGCCATGGCACACATCTTGCCGCGGTCGCGGTCAAAGTCGAAGACGTCGCCCGGCTTGTGACCATGGTGGCAGCGGCACGCACCCAGCTGGTCCACGCAGCTCACGCGGATACGCGGACGCTTGCCACGCGGCGCGCCGAGCGGCTTGCCCCCGCCCGCAGGCTTGGCGCCGCCCTCGCCAGCATTACTCATGGTCAATCACGTCCAGGCAGGCCTCGATGGGAAGGCCAGCCGACTTATCCTCTTGGTCGGCATTGCGCTCGATAAGCTCAGCCACCACGCGCATGGCATCGGACGTCGCGCGCTGCAGACTCCAACCTGCCATAACGCGGCCGACGAGCACCGCCGAGAACGTGTCGCCCGTGCCCGGGAAATAGACCGGGATCAGGTCGAAGGGAATCGTGAAGTACTCCCCCGCCACATGGTCGTAACCGATGACGACATTCGCACCGTCGACCACAGCGCTCGTAATGACCACCGACTTGGCGCCCAGGGCACGCACGGCATCCACAAGAGTGCGGCCCTCATCGGGCGTGATTTGCTCGGCAATGGGCGTATCGGTGAGCAGGCACGCCTCGGTGTAGTTTGGCACCGCATAGTCGGCGCACTCGAGCAGGCTGCGCATGAGACCGATCGTGGACTCGGGCACGCCGGCGTAGAGCTTGCCGTTGTCGCCCATGATGGGGTCGACGAACACCTTGGTACCCTTTTGCGCGCGACGGTGGCAGAAGTCCGAAATGATGCGCGTCTCTTCCTCGGTCACGATAAAGCCGGTAGAGATGGCGTCGAACTCAAAGCCGAGCTCCTCCCAGATGGCGAGGCTCTGGCGCACGTACTCGGTGGTGTCGTGGATGTAGAACTTGGGATAGTTGAGCGTATCGGACACAAGTGCCGTCGGCAGGTTGTGGATGCGGTAGCCCATGTGCGACAGCACCGGCAGCATGGCGGAAAGCGCGACCTTGCCGTAGCCGCACATATCGTTGATCAGCAGCAGCTGAGTGTTCTTCATGAGGGTCTCCCTTGGTTCGGGCACGGCGCAGCAGCGCCACAGTGCGACTAAGTGTAGCGCAGGGGACGTTGCGAGCGGAGTCGAGCGGCACGAAGGGCAAATTGTTGCGGAAAGGTTTCGGAAACGAGGGGCTAGCTTGCTTCATTGCGGCTCATTTGCCGCCACTTATTCAGTGCCATTTCAAAACTATGCCGGATTACGGGGCTGAACCTGAATGAGCCAACCACACCCCCTATTTTCAAATCATAGCGAGCCTTCTACCTGCGGTTTTCTTTTTACCAATTTCGGCATGGTCGGCAATCCGTCGTTCAGCCCCGTAATCCGGCATAGTTTTTAAGTTAGTCGTTGGGGACGTTCTTAAATGACTAGGCAAACAAGAACGTCCCCAACGACTATCAGCACAAGGAGTGTCCCCAAGTGCCGGCACATAAGAAACGTCCCTAAGTGCCGCTTGAACATAATAAGTTTGGTACCTTGACAATCAATCTATGCGCTCCTAAATTAGTTAGGCACAAAACAATTTCTCTACCTAACTAAGGAAAGGAGCGAAGCTTAGATATGTGTGTTGAAGCACTCGTCCTTCCGCATGAGCCCGGCGGTGACCCGTCGCAACCGGTAGACATACCCGAAGCGGTCAGCGCTGAAGACAAACTCGCCAAGCGCATCCTGAGCGGCCTGGGCTTTTGCGGCCATTACATGCATTTTCATGGCGGAGGCGTGTCCGGCAAGGCGCCCATCATCTGCCTGCTGGCCAAGCAGCCCGGCGGCGAGATGTCGCAGCAGGAACTCGGCATGCACTTTGACCTCAAACCGGGGTCGCTTTCCGAGATCCTGTCCAAGCTCGAGGTCAACGGCCTCATCGAGCGCAGCCGTAACCCCAAGGATCGACGGCAGCTCACCATTCGCCTGACCGAAACCGGCCGGGAAAACGCCCGCATCGACCAGGCAGCCCGCATTCGCTTTAGAGAGCAGGCCTTTGGTGCCCTCACCCACGACGAGCGCGAGCAGCTCGCCGAAATGCTCGAGAAAATCCGTGTAACCTGGGAGGAACTGGATGATTAAAACCCTCATGGGCAGCATCCGCGACTATATAAAAGTCACCGTTGCCACGCCGTTGCTCGTGCTTGGCGAGGTGCTCTGCGAGATGCTGATTCCATTTATCACCGCCAACCTGATCGACGCCATCAAAGATGGCACCACCGTAGCCGAGATGCTTCCCACCGCGGGCTTTTTGGTGCTCATCGCGCTGACGTCGCTTGCTTTTGGCGCCGCTGCCGGCGTCACCTGCAGCCATGCGAGTTGCGGCTTCGCTAAGAACCTGCGTCACGACCTGTTCTACAAGATCCAGACGTTCAGCTTTGCCAACATCGATGAGTTCTCGAGCTCCTCGCTCGTCACGCGCCTGACCACCGATATCAACAACGTGCAGCAGGCCTTTATGATGATCATCCGTATCGCCGTGCGCGCGCCGCTGGTATTGATCTTCGCCTTTACCATGGCATTTATCATGGGCGGCAGCGTCGCCATGGTCTACCTGGTCATCATTCCGCTGCTGGGCTTTGGGCTGTTCTTTATCATCTTTAAGGTGCGTCCCATCTTCTCGCGCGTGTTCCACAAGTACGACGCCCTTAACGAGTCCGTCGAGGAAAACGTCACCGGCATGCGCGTGGTCAAGAGCTATGTGCGCGAAGACTTTGAGAAGGAGAAGTTCGCGACCGCCGCACGCGACGTCCAAATGGACTTCACCCGCGCCGAGAAGCTGCTTGCCTTTAACAACCCCATGATGAACATCTGCGTCAACGGCGCGTTTGTCGTCATCATCTACCTGGGCTCCAAGCTCATCATCACGAGCCAGGGCACGCTGTTCGACGTGGGCCAGCTCTCCTCGATCTTTACCTATGGCTTCCAAATCCTCATGAGCCTGATGCAGCTATCGATGATCTTTGTCATGGTGACCATGGCCGACGAATCGGCGCACCGCATCACCGAGGTGCTGGCCGCCGAGCCCACGATCGCCGATCCCGCCGAGCCCGTGCTCGAGGTCGCCGATGGCTCCATCGACTTTGACCACGTGAGCTTTAAGTATTCCGCGCATGCGAAGCGCCAGGCGCTCGACGATATCGACCTGCACATTAAGAGCGGTGAGACCATCGGCATCATCGGCGGCACCGGCTCGGCCAAGTCCACGCTCGTAAACCTCATCGCCCGCCTGTACGACGCCACCGAGGGTACCGTGCGCGTGGGCGGCGTGGATGTACGCGACTACGACTTGGACGCCTTGCGCCACCAAGTGGCCATGGTGCTACAGAAAAACGTGCTGTTTAGCGGCACCATCGCCGAGAATCTGCGCTGGGGCGACCCGAACGCCACCGACGAGGAGGTCCGCGAGGCGGCACATCTGGCCTGCGCCGACGAGTTTGTCGACGGCTTCCCCAAGGGCTATGACACCTGGATCGAACAGGGCGGCTCCAATGTCTCGGGCGGTCAGAAGCAGCGCCTGTGCATTGCGCGCGCCCTGCTGCGTCGCCCCAAGATCTTGATCCTGGACGACTCCACCAGCGCCGTCGACACCAAGACCGACGCCAAGATTCGCGCAGGGCTGGCAAGCTATCTGCCCAACACGACCAAGCTCATCATCGCCCAGCGCATTAGCTCCGTGCAGGACGCAGACCGCATCATCGTCATGGAGGGCGGCCGTATCGCGCAGATCGGTAACCACGACGAGCTGCTCAAGACGAGCGAGATCTACCGCGAGACCTTTACCTCGCAGAACAAGATGTCTGCCGAGGGCGAAGAGGCCGTCGAGGCCGACACCGAGGCATCCGTAACGCAAGCTCAGACCCAGGAAGGAGGCGAGGCACATGAGTAAGGCAACGACCGCCGAGCGCGCGCTCAACCGCAAGGGCGGCACCATGTCGCGCCTCATCAAGACGCTCTTTGGCTTTTACCCCGTGCTTTTGCCCCTCGTCGTCGCCGGCGTGGTGCTCTGCGCCATCATCAACTCCATCGGCGCGACCTTCCTTCAGAGCGCCCTGCAGATTATTAGCGAATCGTGGCAGTCGGGCGATTGGGGAGCCGCGCAGCCCAAGATCGCACAGCTCGTGACCACCCTCGCCTGCATCTACGGCATCGGCATCCTGTCCTCGCTCTTCTGGAACCGCGCCATGGCCATCGTCACGCAGGGCTCACTCGAGAAGCTGCGCGAGAAGATGTTCAACCGCATGCAGGACCTGCCGATCCGCTACTTCGACACGCACCAGCGCGGCGACATCATGAGCCACTACACCAATGACATCGACACGCTGCGCCAGATGATCAGCCAGTCGCTGCCCAACCTGCTCATGACGGTCATCGTCATCGTCACGGTGTTCTTTATCATGCTGTACTACAGCGTGTGGATGTGCTTGGTCATTATTGCCGGCGTCGCCTTTATGACCTTTATGACCAAGCTGCTCGGCTCCAACTCCGCGCGCTTCTTTATTGCGCAGCAGACCGAGCTCGGCGTTGTCGAGGGCCATATCGAGGAAGTCATGAACGGCCAGAAGGTCGTCAAGGCATTCTGCCACGAGTCTGCCGCCGAAGCCGATTTTGACGAGCGCAACGAAAAGCTCTTCGAGGTCTCGCAGAAGGCCAACATGTACGCCAACATCCTCATGCCCATCCTTATGAACCTGGGCAACCTGCTCTACGTGCTGGTCGCACTGGCCGGCGGCATTTTCCTAGCGCTGGGCGTGCCCAACCTGAGCATCTCGGGCATGGCGCTGTCCATCGCCGTCGTGGTGCCGTTCCTCAACATGACCAAGCAGTTCTGTGGACAGATCGGCCAGATCTCGCAGCAAATCAACGCCGTGGTCATGGGCCTCGCCGGCGCCGACCGTATCTTTGAGCTCATCGACGAGGAGCCCGAAGCCGACGAAGGCTATGTGACGCTTGTCAACGCTCAGGTGAACCCCGATACCTGGCAGCTCGAGGAGGCCGACCACCACACTGGCATGTGGGCGTGGAAACATCCGCACCGCGCAACCGGCGAGATCGAGTACGTACCGCTGCGTGGCGACCTGGTCATGGACAACGTCGACTTTGGCTACACGCCCGACCACGAGGTGCTGCACGGCGTGTCCGTGTTTGCCAAGCCGGGCCAGAAGGTCGCGTTTGTCGGCGCCACCGGTGCCGGTAAGACGACCATCACCAACCTCATCAACCGCTTCTATGACATCGCCGACGGCAAGATTCGCTACGACGGCATCAACGTCAACAAGATCCGCAAGGCAGACCTGCGCCGCTCGCTGGGCGTGGTGCTGCAGGACGTAAACCTGTTCACCGGCACCGTGATGGATAACATCCGCTACGGCAATCTGGATGCCACCGACGAGGAGTGCATCGCGGCAGCAAAGCTCGCCGGCGCGGACGACTTTATCACCCGCCTGCCCGACGGCTACGACACGATGCTCACCGGCAACGGCGCCCAGCTGTCGCAGGGCCAGCGCCAGCTGATCTCGATCGCACGCGCCGCCGTCGCCGATCCGCCGGCGATGATCCTGGACGAGGCCACGTCGAGCATCGATACCCGCACCGAGGCTATCGTGCAAGCCGGCATGGACAAGCTCATGGAAGGCCGCACGACGTTTGTCATCGCGCACCGCCTGTCCACCGTGCGCAACTCCGACGCAATCATCTGCCTGGACCACGGCCGCATCATCGAGCGCGGCAACCACGACGAGCTGATCGCCAAGCGCGGATACTACTATCAGCTCTATACCGGAGCGTTTGAGCTCGAGTAGGACCGGTTACTGACGGAGGGTGCCCCGAGGGTGGCGGGGTATTTCCTTCGTGCTCAAACATTCTCACTGCGCTGCGAAACTGCGCACGAAGGAATTACCCCGCCACCCTCGGGGCACCCTCCTGCGCACGATCAGCCCGTCGTTTAGAACGGAATAAAAGTTTGTGAGGCCCTGGCCGTTTGGCCAGGGCCTCATTTTGTAAGGAGTCAAAAAACCTCGTCCCAAATGAGCTAGTTGAGAAGCTGGGCCATGGCGTTGACGAATTTTTGTACTTGGAGGGTGGGCTCGAGCGGATAGTGCAAAAAGACCGGCACCTCTCGCCCGCACAGGAACGGCACGCCCACAAAGGCCGGGTGCACCCCCGACCATGCGCCGCAGGTGAGCACCGCGTCGCCCTTTTCCTCTGCCTCGTTAAAGAGCGCAAAGTCAAAGCTGTCCACGTCGATCACGTCTACGCCGCCGTCGGCCAACAGATCGATACGCAGACTGTCCATAGCGTCGTTGCCGTGACGGAGCACGCGCAGGCGCATGCCCTCTAAGTCGGCAACTGTGATGCGCGTCTTGCGCGCCAGCGGGCTCGTGCGCGGCAGGTCGATATAAAACGGCACGTTAACGATGCGAAGCTTTTGGCAGGCGTCGCCCCAGCGTGGAGTAGAAAAACTCGACTGCACTACATCCACCTCGCGGCCCAAGCTGCGCATGACGGATTCGCGCTCGTCATAGAGGTCGCTTACCGGCACGATCTCAAATCGCAGCGACGGTTCCAGATCGTGAATGCCCGACCACATCGACAGCGTTTGGCGCCCCGGGCACATCATCGACACACCCAGACGCACGGCACCGCCCTCGCCCGCCGCGCGTCGGGCGCGGCGCAGCGCGTCCTCGGACTGCCGCATGATCGAGCGCGCGTCGTCCACCAGCAGTGCGCCGGCCGGCGTCACCTTGACGCCCGAGTGCGAGCGTTCGAACAGTGTGATGCCGAACTCGGCCTCGAAGCCCGACACCTGCTTGACGAGCGCCGGAGTCGACATGCGCAATTTTGCCGCCGCGCGCGAGAAGCTTCCCAGCTCCGCGGCGGCCGATATGGCCTCGAGTCGTCGATCGTACACGTCAATCTCCTGTTTCCAGACGCATGGCAATGAACTGCCGAAGGGGGTTGTTTTGGCAGGTCACACACTCAATTAAAGGCGCATCGTCTTGCAAGCTATAAACCTACGGTTAACGCCATTCTAACAAATATGCAATTCACCTGCGCAAATGCAAAGCATACGATAACCAGCGAAAACCACGTGGGTCGGTTAATGGGAGCGACCCACAGGGAGGCACAAGAAGACAAGAAGGGAAGTTCCTATGAGCAACTGGCTTAAGCTCGAGGGCGATGTCTGCGCCGTGACTGGCGCGCTCGGCGGTATGGGCGTCGAGATTTGCCGCGAGTTCGCCCGCAATGGCGCCAACGTCGTTCTGCTCGACCTGGACGAAGAGAAGGTCAAGGCCGCAGCCGCCGACCTCGCCGCCGAGTTTGGCATCCACGCCGAGGGTTACAAGATGAACGCCACCGACGAGGCCGAGGTTCAGGCCGCCGTCGATGCCACCATCGCCGACTTCGGCCGCGTCGACGTTCTCGTCAACACCGCCGGCATCCTGCGCTTCGCCGCCATGGAAGACCTGCCGCTGAGCGACTGGGAGCAGGTGCTCAACGTCAATCTCACCGGCTACTTCATCACCTCGCAGCGCTTTGGTCGCGAGATGATCAAGGCCGGCCAGGGCCGCCTAGTGCACATCTCGACCGTTGCCAGCCACTCCCCCGAGACGTTCTCGGGCGTGTACAGCTCCACCAAGGCGGGCGTCAACATGATGTCCAAGATGCTGGCTGCCGAATGGGGCCCCTACGGCGTCCGCTCCAACTGCGTCGAGCCTTGCTTCGTTAAGACCCCGATGTCGGCCAACTTCTACGCCGACCCCGAGGTCGAAAAGAGCCGCAGCCGCCTGATCGCCACGCGCCGCATCGGCGAGGTCAGCGATATCGCCAACGCCGTCATGTTCCTGGCGTCCAAGCGCTCGGACTTTACCACCGGCGACGCCATCAAGGTCGACGGCGGCTTCTCCAACATGATGGGCGACCTCACCGCCAAGCCCGGCGGCCGTCGCGCCTATGCCGACAACTACCTTAAGAACAAGGGTGTCGAGCTCTGGTCCGATGAGTCCGGCGTCGCCAAGCCGACTGACCAGTAAACCAACCCGACAGGGAGGACCCGCAGACACGCCTGTTCCTCCCCCGTATCGATTAGAAAGAGTCCAATGGCTTCCACCAACTCCAACAAGGGTCGCGCCGTCGTGCTTTCCGCCGCGTGCGTCACCATGTTCTTCATCAGCTCCATCGCGCTGTATTCCGTCGTGAGCAAGAACCTGCTCGCCGTCTACCCCGAGTGGTCCAGCGCTCTTACCTGGGCCTTCCCGGTCTTTCAGACCATCATGGCCGTGACGGGCATCTTCGCCGGCCGCATCTCCGATAAGATCGGCCCGCGCAACGTCGTGATCGCCGCCGCCGTGTGCTACGGCCTGGGCTGGTTCATGTCCGGTACCGTCACCGAGCCGTGGCAGTTCTACCTGTGGTTCTCGCTCGTCGCCGCCATCGGCAACGGCCTGGGCTACAACCCGGCGCTCACCACCGGCCAAAAGTGGTTCATCGACAAGAAGGGTCTCGCCTCCGGCATCACCCTGGCCGCTTCGACCGCCGGCCCCGCCGTGCTGTCCCCGGTGCTCGCCTCGCTGCTCATCCCGAGCCTGGGCATCTTTGGCGCCCTTAAGGCGCTCGGCGTCATTTTCTTTGTGACAATCGCCGCCTCCGCCCTGTTCCTGAAGGCCCCCGAGGCCGGCTGGCTGCCCGAGGGCTTCGAGGCCCCCAAGGGTGGCGCACATGCCGGCACCTTCGGCGACCTCACCCCGGGCGAGATGGTCAAGACCCCGCGCTTCTGGGTCCTCATCGTCACCTTCGCCTTTGCCGCCACCGCGGGCACCCTGCTCGTGGGCAAGGTTGCCTCCATCGCCGCCGTCCAGCTCTTCGCCGACCCCACGAGCGCCGCGGCCGTCGCCCTCGGCGGTGTGGTGGTCTCCGTCAACACCTGCGCCAACCTGGTCGGCCGTCTGTCCTTTGGCCAGATCATCGACAAGCTCGGCGCCTATAAGTCGCTGCTCATCAGCCTTGTCGTCACCATCGTCGCACTCGTCATCATGTCGATGAGCTTTACGCAGGCCATGTTCTTTGTTGCGCTCGCCCTGCTCGGCTTTAGCTTTGGCGCCCTGCTCGTCATCTACCCGCCGCTCACCGGTGGCGCCTTTGGCACCAGCAACATCGGTGTCAACTACGGCATCATGTTTTTGGGCTATGCCGCTTCCACCTGGATCAGCCAGCCCATCACCGCCGTGCTGTATCACGCCGAGGCCGGCAGCGCCGCCTACCAGCAGTCCTTCTACGGCGCCATTGTGATCGCCGCCATCGCCGTCGTGCTCACCGTCTACATGATGGTCTCCGACAGCAAGAAGAAGTCTGCCTAGTTTTACCGATGCGACAAAGGGACGGCCCCTTTGTCGCATTCCACCGGTCACCAGTATTAAGGAGTCGAAATGTCTGAGCTCAACCCCGTCCGCATTGCCGTTATCGGCGCCGGCGCCATGGGCCGCAACCACATCCGCTTTGTCACCGAGGAGCCCGAGGCCGAGCTCGTCGCCATCGCCGACGCCTTTGAGGGCGCCCGCGCCACGGCCGAGGCCGCCGGCGTGCCGTTTTACACCGATCCCGCTCAGATGATGGACGAGGTCAAGCCCGAGGCCGTCATTATCGCCACCCCCAACGACCTGCACCTGGGCGTTGCCCGCGAGGCCGTGAAGCGCAACATCGTGCCGCTGGTCGAAAAGCCGATCTCCAACGATCTCGAGGATGCCCAGGCCTTCGCCGCCGAGGCCGAGACCGCCGGCGTGCCCGTGCTCGTAGGTCAGCACCGTCGCCACAACCCCTTCGTCAACAAGGCCAAGGAGATCATCGAGTCCGGCGAGCTGGGCAAGCTCACCGTGTCGAGCTTCCACTACATGATCTATAAGAATGACGAGTACTTCGACGTCGAGTGGCGCCGTAAGAAGGGTGCCGGCCCGATCCTGGTCAACCTGGTTCACGACGTCGACCTGCTCCGCTACCTGCTGGGCGAGCCCGTTGCCGTCCAGGGTATGCAGTCCAGCGCCGCCCGCGGTTTTGAGACCGAGGACTCCGCCGTGGTCAACGTCCGTTTTGCCGATGGCGCGCTCGCAAGCATGACCATCTCCGACGCCACCGCCAGCCCCTGGAACTGGGAGGCAACCGCTCGCGAGGACCCGCAGTACCGCCCCTTCGACGCCGACGCCTACTTTATCGGCGGCACTAAGGGCGCCCTGTCGCTGCCCCGCCTGCACCAGTTCTCCTACGACGGCGCCTCTAACTGGCACAAGCCGCTGCAGATGGAGATCCCGGCCGTGGACCCGGCGCTGCCGCACAAGATGCAGCTCAAGCACTTTGTGAAGGTCGTCCGCCGCGAGGTCGAGCCCGTCGTGACCCCCGCCGATAACGTCAAGACGCTCACGCTGCTTAACGCTATCAAGGAGGCCGCCGAGACCGGCCAGCTCGTCGAGCTGTAATGCCTTAAGAGCGACCGCGGCAGAAACCCCCATGCCGAACCCTTCGGTCCGCCACCAACAAGCCCCTCTTCTTTGCCCCGCGAGCAGCCTCCTGCCCGCGGGGCTTTTTGGTACCTTGCCGGCGATTTTTCTGGGACGGGGCGGCAAAAGTGGCTAAAAGAGCCCCGTCCCAAAATGACTACTTGGGTGGAGTGGCGGGTGGTATCCTTGGTAGCCCTGTGCTGCAAACGCACCTTAAACGCAAGGAGTCCCATGGATCTTATCGCCCAGCTCGCCCACGAGCTCAACCTTAAGGCCGCCAACATCGAGGCAGCCGTCAAGCTCATCGACGAGGGCAACACCATCCCCTTTATCTCGCGCTACCGCAAAGAAGCAACGGGCGGCATGGACGACGTCGCCCTGCGCGCACTCGACGAGCGCCTGTCCTACCTGCGCAATCTTGAACAGCGCAAAGAGGACGTCATTCTGCTCATCGACGCCCAGGGCAAGCTCACGCCCGAGCTCGAGCAGCAGATTCGCGAGGCCACGCAGCTCCAGCGTGTCGAGGACCTCTACAAGCCCTACCGCAAAAAGCGTATGACCCGCGCGCAGAAGGCCCGCGAGGCAGGCCTGGAGCCGCTTGCCAACATGATCATCATGCAGGCCTCGGCCAAGGGCAGCGCACTCGATGCCGCCGCGGCCTACGTCAACGAGGAAGCCGGCTTCGACACGCCCGAGAAGGCGCTCGCCGGCGCGGCGGACATCGTGGCCGAGACGGTGGCCGAGGACCCCGAGAACGTCGCCGACCTGCGCGCCTTTACGCAGAGCACCGCCGACATCATCGTCGAGGCCACCGACCCCGCTGAGAAGACCCCCTACGAGCCCTACTACAACTTTGACGAGCCGCTGCGCCGTATACCCAACCACCGCGTGCTGGCTATCGACCGCGGTGAGCGCGAGGGCAAGCTCCGCGTGCGCGTGAACGTCGACGGCGCTGCCGCCACGGCACGCCTCGGCAGCCGTTGGCCCCGACGCCAGGGCGTCTTCGCGCCCGTCTTTGACGCCGCCATCGCCGACGGTTACAAGCGCCTCATGGCCCCCTCGCTGGAGCGCGAGGCCCGCGCCAAGCTCACCGTCCGCGCGCAGACCGAGGCCATCAATATCTTTGCCAAGAATCTCGAGGGCCTGCTCTCGGCACGCCCCGTGCGCGGCGCCCGCGTGCTCGCGCTCGATCCGGGCTACCGCACCGGCTGCAAGGTCGCCGTCATGGACGAGACCGGCAAGCTGCTCGACCACGGCGTGGTCTACCCCACCAAGCCGCGCCACGACGTCGCCGGCACCAAGCGCGAGCTCGCCCGCCTCGTCAAGAAGGACGGCGTCAACACCATCGTCATCGGCAACGGTACCGCCAGCCGCGAGACCGAGGAAGTCGTCTCGGAGTTCATTGCCGAGCAGGCGCCCAGCCTTCGCTACACCATCGTCAACGAGGCCGGCGCATCGGTGTACTCCGCCTCCGAGCTCGCCAGCCAGGAATATCCCGACCTGGACGTCACCGTGCGTGGCGCCATGAGCCTGGGCCGCCGCCTGCAGGACCCGCTGGCAGAGCTCGTCAAGATTCCGCCCCAGTCTATCGGCGTGGGCCAGTACCAGCACGACCTTGACCAGGCCGAGCTCTCGCGCACTCTGGGCCACGTGGTGGAGGACGTCGTCAACCGCGTAGGCGTCGACGTAAACACCGCGAGCGCAAGTCTGCTGGGATACGTATCGGGCATTACGCCGAGCGTGGCCAAAAACATCGTGGCCTACCGCGAGGAAAACGGCGCCTTTACCGATCGCCGCCAGCTTAAGAAGGTCCCCAAGCTGGGACCCAAGGCATATCTCAACGCTGCAGGCTTTTTGCGCATTAGCGGCGGCAAGAACCCACTCGACGCGACAAGCGTCCACCCCGAAAGCTACGAGGTGGCCACGGCCGTCCTGGAGCGCGCCGGCGTTAAAGCAAGCGAGCTCAGCCGCGGCGGCGTGCCCGACATCGAGCGCCGCCTGGGCAGCATCTCGGCGCTGGCAAGCGACCTGGACTGCGGCACCCTAACGCTCATCGACATCGTTAACGAGCTCAAGAAGCCCGGCCGCGACCCGCGCGACGACGCGCCCGAGGTGGTCTTTAGCCGCTCGGCGCTTTCCATCGACGACCTAGAGCCCGGCATGGAACTCAAGGGCACGGTGCGCAACGTTGTGGACTTTGGCGCCTTCGTCGACGTGGGAGTGCACCAGGACGGCCTCGTACATATCTCTAAGCTGGCCAACCGCTTTGTCAAGCACCCCAGCGACGTCGTGCGCGTCGGTGACACGGTCAAGGTGTGGGTCGAAAAGGTCGATCGCGACCGCAAGAAGATCTCACTCACCATGGTACAGGGCAAGTAAACCGCCAAAGCAAAGGTACCCCCTGTAGCGATGTGCAAAATCGCGAGTATTCTGCAAATTCCACCGTTCCGGATGCCCCTCAGAGACGAAAAAGCAAAAAACAGCCCCCGTTTTAGCGTCATCAGAGCCAAAACGGGGGCCGTTCCATGCTTCGGTTAACTGATAAAGACCTTTACCTTGCTGAATACTCTCGATTTTGCACGGTGCAGGCGGGGGTACCTTTGCCCACGGAAGGATATGGAAGCCAAGCGCCAACTTGCTGGCAAGCTCGTGCCGGCAGCCCCGGCCTTTCCTTTGCCTAGCGCGACCCTCGCGGAGCGCGTGAGCGATAGGGAAAGGAAAGGCCGGGGCGAACAGCCCACGGTACAGTCGGTGTTCGCGCTACGGCAGGATATGGAAACCGAGCGCCGCGATATCCTTGGCAAAACCGCGCACGGTATCGAGCGAGACCTCGTACGGGTCGCGACCAATGTTCTTGCGCTTGGCCAGGATGCTGTTGGGCACCGTGATGATCTGGCAACCGCAGGCCTCGGCCTGGTAAATGTTGATGAGCTCGCGCGTGGACGCCCACAGGACCTCGCAGTTGGGCTTTGCTGCGGCCTTCTTGACCGACTCCGTCATAAACGGAATGGGGTCGACGCCGGTATCGGCGATGCGGCCGGCAAAGAGCGAGATGATGGACGGCGTCTCGGCGTCGACGGCCTCGACCATCTCATCAACCTGCGTAGGCGTAAAGATGGTGGTGACGTTGACCTTGATGCCGTCGGCCGAAAGCTTGCGCACCAGCTCGGCGGTGGACTCGCCCTTGGTGGTCACGCACGGAATCTTGACGTAGACGTTCTCGGCCCAGGTAGCGATCTCGCGCGCCTCGACCTCCATGGTCTCGACGTCGTCGGCAAAGACCTCAAACGAGACGGACACATCGGTGATGTGGGTCAGGACCTCCTTGGCAAACGCGCGGTAATCCGTCACGCCGCCCTTCTTCATAAGGGACGGGTTGGTCGTGAAACCCTGAACGTTGCCGTTCTCGTACATGTCGAGCATGCCCTCGAGGTTTGCACCGTCAGCGAACACCTTGATTGCCATCTGCCTGATTCCTTTCGTTAGCATACGGCCGATAAACTGCTAAACACTTTACCTACGTTTATCAAGGCTTGAGCTGCGGTTTTTTATCTTCTCGGCGAACGGTATAAACACCTCAGTGTTTGGATTGATAAATCGATTGAGCATGCAAAAGCAAAGAGTCGCAGTTTGGGCAAACGTCAGAACGCGGGATTCATTAGATGAGGCCGAAATGCTGCATCGCTGTGACGGTGCCGTCGTGTGCGACATCGTCGGTCACGTAGTCGGCGACCGCCTTGACCTCGGGCATGGCGTTGCCCATGGCCACGGCTGTCTCGACGGCGGCGAGCATGCCCAGGTCGTTGCCCGAATCGCCAAAGCCAAAGGTGCGCGCATTTCCCTCGCGGCCCAGATACGCCAGCGCTCGCGCCACGCCCACGCCCTTGTCAATGCCCTTGGGGCTCAGCTCGCGATTCTGGCCACCGGTGTTGCACAGCTCAAACTCGCAATCGATAAAGCCGTCATCATTGGCTACGCGAGCCAAACTGGGCACATTGAGGCATACCTTGCCCACGCGCAGACTGCCGTCGACGCGCATTTCCTCGGTGCTGTGCACCACAGAAGTGCCGATCAGAGACGACTGCTCAACACCCGCGGGTTCCAGGGCAAAAGTAGCCACGTTGGTCTCGAAAAAGGCCTCAATCCCTGCCGCGGCCATACGGCGTGCAAGCTCCTCGACAACGTCCTCGTCAAAGCAGTCCTCGTGTACCACGCGGCCCTCGACCTCGAGCGTGGCACCCGCCATGGCAACGACACCCGCCGGGTTCAGCGCGCGCAGGCCATCGGCAATCAGCCACAAGGGACGACCCGTGCAGATAAATGCATGGTGTCCCGCGTCGCGCAGACGATGAAACGCCTCGACGACCGCCTGCGAGGGGTGAACCGCCGAAAAGTCCTTGTCGGTCATGTTGTCGGGATCGAACGACGTCAGCGTGCCGTCCACGTCAAAAAAGAGCACGGCGGAATCGGGGCACGCATCAATCATATGGGTTCCTTTCGGGGGCGAGAGTAAACGAAGTATCCATCATATAATGGAGCGACGCAACCAGAGAGGTCACCCATGGAATTTTACGCAAGCTGCCCCGAGGGCTTTGAGTCCGCACTCGCCGATGAGCTTAAACGCCTCGGGCTTTCGCATGTTCGCCGGCTGAAGGGCCGCGCTACATTTGAGGGCGAGCTCGAAGAAGGCTACCGCGCCTGTCTGTGGTCGCGCCTGGCGAGCCGTGTGTTCGTGGTACTCGGGCGCTTTGAGGCGCAGGATGCCGATGAACTGTACGATAGCGTTTACGACATCGCCTGGGAGACCATCATCCGCCCCGGCGCCACCATCGCCATCACCGCCCGCGGCGTGACCGAGCAGCTGCGCAACACGCGCTTCTCGGCCCTGCGCGCCAAAGACGCGCTGTGCGACCGTCTGGCCGAGACCACGGGCCGTCGCGCCGACGTCGATGCCGCCGACCCCGATGTTCACCTGTTGCTTTCGCTGCGTCAGCGCCGCGCGAGCATCAGCCTGGACCTTTCGGGCGACCCGCTGTTCAAGCGCCTGCCGCCCGCGGCGACCCGTGCCGGCGAGGGCGCGCACGTGTTGCGCCCCGACTACGCCGCCCTGGTGCTGGCGCAGGTCGGCTGGACCGCACTGTGCGAGCGCGAGCTGACGGCCGACGATTACGAGAATGAAGCCCTTCCCACGCTAATCGATGCCTCGTGCGCCGGCGGCGGCCTGTTGCTGGAAGCCGTGAACATTCTGACCGACCGCGCCCCGGGCGCCGCACGCGAGCGCTGGGGCTTTGAGGGCTGGCAGCTGCACGACGCCGCCCTGTGGGAGCAGCTGCTTGCCGAGGCGCGCGAGCGCGAGGCGGCAGCGCGCGAGCGCCAGGCGCGCATCGTGGCCGTAGACATCGACCCCGCCGCCCGCAAGACTGCCGAGCGCATGGCCAAGTGCGCCGGCTACAAGCGTTTTGTCGACTTTTGTGCCGCCAAGCCCGCCACCGTGCTGGACCATGCGGGCGCCGTCGCCGGTGCCGCCGTGGTCGCAGACATCACCGAGACCCCGCTTTCGCTCATGCACGACGCCATGACGCTGGTCGGCGAGTTGCGCCGCGCGCCCGAGCTCGCTTCGGCACCGGTCGCCGCGCTCACCCGCGACGGATTGCTGGCCCGCGCGCTCCACGCCGAGCCCGAGCGTTCGATCGCCATCATGCCCAACAACGAGGAGGCGGCTCTTGAAGTTTGGCCCTCACTCGACCACGCCGCTGCAGCGTTTGAGGCTGCGACCAGCGCGGATGCCGAGGAGCAGACCGCAGACGCTCAAGACGAAGCCGCCAACACCCCCATGTCCGAACCTGCCGCCACGCTCGACTTGGGCGATGGCAAGCCACTGCCCGTGCTCATCCCCGAGTCGGAGCAGTTCGCCAACCGCCTGCGCAAGAATGCCCGTCTGCGTCGCAAGTGGGCAAAGCGCGAGGGCGTGAGCTGCTACCGCGTCTACGATGCCGACCTACCCGACTACTCCGCCGCCATCGACCTGTACGAAGGCTGCCCGCAGACGCCGGGCCGCTGGCTCGTCATCGCCGAATACGCCGCGCCCAAGACCATCGACCCCGCACTGGCCCAGGCCCGTATGCTCGACATTCTGGCCATCGCGCCGCGCATCCTTGATGTTCCGGCCGAGCACGTGCACGCCAAGGCCCGCATGCGTTCGCGCGGTGGCTCTCAGTACGGCAAGCAGGGTGCCGGCAAGAGTGCATCGGGCGAGCGCGCCAATATCGCACGCCGTCGTCTGCCGCTCATCGAAGAGGGCGGCCTCACCTTTGCCGTCAACTTTGACGACTATCTGGATGTGGGCATCTTCCTGGACCACCGCGTCACCCGCAACCTGGTGCGCAAGCACGCCAAGCAGGCGCGCCGCTTCCTCAACCTGTTCGCCTACACCGGCACCGCCACCTGCTACGCAGCCGACGGCGGCGTCGAGGAGACCGTGACGGTCGACCTTTCCAACACCTACTTGGACTGGGCCGAGCGCAACATGCGCCAGAACGGCTTTGTGGGGCCGCAGCATCACTTTGTGCGCGACGACGTGCTCGCCTGGATTCGTGACCAGCGCCAGACGCGCAACCGCTGGGACCTGATCTTTGTCGACCCGCCCACGTTCTCGAACTCGTCCAAGATGGGCCGCCGCACCTGGGATGTCCAGCGCGACCATGTTGAGCTTTTGGCCGGCGTATCGCGCCTGCTCGCACAGGGCGGCCACGCCATCTTTAGCTGCAACCTGCGTGGCTTCCGCCCCGAGACGCGCAAGCTCGCGCGCGCGGGCGTCGTGCTGGAGAACATTACGGCGCAGACCATCCCCGAGGATTTCGCGCGCAACCAGAAGGTGCACCACTGCTATATCGTGCGCCGCCTGCCCATTGAGGACGCCATGGCAGAGGTCGGCTTTAGCGCCGAGGAGATTGCCGAGCGAACCGAGGAGCTGCGCAACCCCGAGGTCCGCAAGCCTCGCGCGGCAGTGCCCACGCACGCGCAGGCCGGCAACGGCAAGTCCAACTTTGCCGGCAAACCCTCCCCTGCCGGCAAGTCCAAAAAGAAGAAGTTCTACGCCAGCAAGCCCAAGGGCAAATAACAAAGTTGCGGTGGAATTGGGATGGCGGACGCCGTCCTACCCTTGGGTGACCAATCGGTAACCGATGCCCACGTGCGTTTGGATATAGCGCGGGTGCGCGGGGTCGGACTCGATCTTCTTACGCAACGTGCCCATAAAGACGCGCAGGCTCGCCAGGTCGCTCTTGGTTGCCGTGCCCCAAATCTCGTGCAGGATAGACTGGTGCGTCAGCACCTTGTCGGCGTTATGCGCCAGCAGGCATAGCAGCTTGTACTCGATCGGCGTCAGATGCAGCTCCTCGCCATCCATCGTGGCGATGCCGGCATCAAAATCGATATGCAGCTCACCGGTATCGAACGAGCCCTCGGACGCACCCATGCCAATCTGCGCATACGAAAGGCGCCTGAGTGTCGTACGAATGCGCGCGAGCAGCTCCTCGACCGAAAACGGCTTGGTCAGGTAGTCGTCGGCACCGGCATCGAGTGCGCGAATCTTGTCCGCATCCTCGCTGCGCGCCGAGACCACGATGATCGGCATGCCCGACCATGCGCGCACCGACTCCACCACCTTGACGCCGTCCATATCGGGCAGGCCCAGATCGAGCAGCACAATGCTCGGTGCCTGCGATGAGGCGGCGGCGATGGCGGCATGGGCGGTCTCCACGGCCATATGACGCAAGCCGTGCGCCTCGAGCGCGGCAACAATAAGATTGCGAACGGCGGGGTCGTCCTCAACGACCAAGATGAGCGGTTTTACGGCAGAGTTCGGCACAGCGCTACTCCTTATCAAACGAAACGTCGGCGACGGGAAGCTCAATCGTAAAGACCGAGCCGTGCGGGTCCGCCGCGGCAACCTCTATGCTACCGCCATGCGCCAGCGCAATGGAGCGGCAAAGCGAAAGACCCAGGCCCACGCTGCGATGGCTGTCGGCAAGACCGTGGTTGGCGGTGTAGAATGACTCAAAGATTCGCTCGCGGTCCTCGGGCGCAATGCCCGGACCATCATCGGCCACCGAGCACGCCACGCGTCCATCGTCGACGCCAATCGAAATCACGATATGCGAGCCTGCGGGCGTATAGGTGATGGCGTTGTTCACCAGATTGACCACCAGCTGCACCATCAGGCGCGCATCGACGTTGACGAGCGCCGGCTCGTCGCACGGCACCACCTTAAGGTCGTGCTCGCGCACGGCAGGGTTCACGTGGCGCAGCGCCTCCTCGACGATATCGTCCATGAGCTCGAGCGTAGTCGATAGATGCATGCCGCCGCCCTCGAGCTTGGTGATGGCGAGCAGGTTCTCGACAGTGGCGTTGAGCCACAGCGCATCCGAGCGAATGGATAGAAGCAGGCCGCGGCGCGTCTGGGCATCGAGCACCGCGGTGCCGGTCGAGCCCTGGTCGAGCAGCACGTCGGCATTGCCCGAAATACTGGTGAGCGGCGTGCGCAGATCGTGCGAGATGGAGCGCAGCAGGTTGGCGCGCAGCTGCTCGTTTTTGGCGAGCACCGCCGCCTCCTCGCGGGCTTCCATGGCGCGGGCGCGGTCGAGTGCCAGCTCGCCTTCGCTCACGATGGCATCGGCAAGCGTCCGTTCCTCGTGTGTTAGCACATCGGGCTCGGCAACGATAGCCAGCACGCCCACCACCGAGGCGGGGTCGCCCGAGCGCACGAAGCCGTCGCCCGTGCGAACCGTCAGGTAGATGCCATAGAACGCCGATCCGCCAAACGTGGCGTCAAGCGGCGTTCCCACATAGGCGGACGCCGAGAGCCGCGGCGGCATCTGCGGCGCCAGCTCGTGCACCGGGGCGGCATCGCCCACGGCTGTGTACGTCGCACGCGGCAACAGGTCATCGCCCTCGGCGTCGGCGCTGTACCACACAACCGGACAGCCCGAAAGACGCGCCAGCTGCGTGGCCATGGCGTGAACGATCTGATGCTGATCGGCGCACCGCTGCAGCATGCGGTTGGTCTCGAGCACCATATGCGTGCGGCGGTCGCTGGCGGCAGCCTGTGCCAAGGCGCGGCGCAGGGCCAACGCAATCGAGCTCGACACAAGCGAAACCACGAACATGATGAAGAACATGCCGGGATAGCCGCGGTCGATAAGCGACAGCGAGTAGCGCGGGTCGACAAACAAAAAGTTGTAGAGCGCCACGGCGGCAGCCGAGCTCAGCAAGCAATACAGGCGACTCCAGGTAAAGAATGCGCACAACTGAACGGCGAACACATAGACGATCATGATGCTCGGTGCGAGACCCGGATGGTCGAGCAGCGCGCCCACAATCGTCGCCGCGACCAGCAGCCCCGCCGATACGCAGGCGTCATACAGAGGAGTGCGGCGCGTCAGCGTCGTGCGCCGCCACCAAAAGCTATCGGCAATATCGCCGTCCGTACGGACGTCCATCAGCGTCCCGCCCCTCTCTCAAAAACAAAAACCACCACAAAGGGGACAGTGAACTGCCTCCCATTTCTTGGACATCGGGAAATGGGAGG
>CABQSP010000014.1:0-37066 GCA_902466855.1 uncultured Collinsella sp.
ATGCCATCTGAGTAACCGAGGGGAGGGCGCACATGGGAATGACTGGTGCATACGAGCGCAATCTCGATGCAAAAGGTCGTCTGTCCCTGCCTGCACCCCTTCGTGAGGAGCTTGGAGAGCATGTTCGCGTGTTCAAAGCCCTGGATGTCGATGCTCTGTACGTGTTCTCTGCCGAGGCCTTCGATAAGTGGGTCGAAGGACTCTTCGCGGGTCGTGAGGGCCACGAGGGTTTTAACCCGCGTGACATTAACGACCAGAAGCTCATGAGGGCGATCAACAAGCGCACCACGTCGATGGACGTGGACAGCGCCGGTCGTATCGGTCTTTCCGAGTCTCTCCGCAAGCAGGCGAACCTCGACCGCGAGGTCACGGTTGTGGGCAACTACGACCACCTTGAGGTTTGGGATCGCGCCGCGGCCGATGAGGACGATGACGATGAGGCCCTGCTGGACCTCTTCTTCTCGTAAGGGCAAGGCACGGGTAACGGATGGAGCGTGGGATCTTGACACAAGAATATCGGCATGAACCTGTCATGCTCGGCGAAGTGCTTGAGTCGCTGCGGCTAAAGAGCGGCTCCGTTGTCTGCGATTGCACCCTTGGCGGTGCCGGCCATTCGGTAAAGATGGCCGCGCAGGTGGGGGAGACGGGCCTTTTGCTCGGCGTCGATCAGGACGACATGGCCCTCGAGGCCGCTGGCGCCCGTCTGGACCGCGAGGTTCCCGGCGTTCCGCACCAGCTGCTGAAGGGCAACTTCGGCGACTTGGACGAGCTGCTTTGCTCGGCCGAGGTGCCCGGGGTCGATGGCTTCCTGTTCGATTTGGGCGTTTCGTCACCGCAACTCGATATCCCTGGCAGGGGCTTTTCGTATAACGAGGACGCCCCATTGGACATGCGGATGGATCCGGGTAATAACACCTTAAACGCAGCTGAGGTCATCAACACCTATAACGAACACGACCTCGCCCGGATTCTACGCGTCTACGGCGAAGAGAAGTTCGCCTCGCAGATCGCGCGCGAGATCGTGCGCCGCCGCGAGCAAGAACCGATCGAAACCACCGGCCAATTTGTCGAGATCATCAAGGCGGGTATCCCGGCTGCCGCTCGTCGGCATGGTGGACACCCGGCCAAGAAAAGTTTCCAGGCCATTCGCATCGAGGTCAATCACGAGCTCGATGTGCTCGAACGAGGGCTTGATGCCGCCACCAGGTGGCTCAACCCGGGCGGACGTATCTGCGTCATCTCGTATCACTCGCTCGAGGACCGTATCGTAAAGAACCACTTTAAGGAGATGAGCCAGGGGTGCACGTGTCCGCCGGAGATTCCGGTGTGCGTGTGCGGCAACGTGCCGATACTCAAGGTCATCACCCGCAAACCCCTGGTTGCCCAGCCTGATGAGGTTGAGCGCAACCCTCGGGCGAGATCAGCCAAGATCCGCGTGGCGCAGCGTCTGTAGGCGCGACCGCGCGATATTGGACCTCCCGCTCGCACCATAAACGAAGCTTAAACACACTACCAACGTACTCGGGATGGGAGGCGGCATATCATGGGCTACAACACTTCAAGCGCAGCACTCGCCTATGATATGAACGCCATGCCCGCCTATCGTGAGACGCCGCAGGCCCCCGTTGCTCCCCGTGAGCAGCGCGCGCCGCGCTTTGATGTCTACACGGGCGCGGGCCGTCAGGCAAACCAGGCGGTAAGCCCGGTTTTCATGAGCGTTCTTAAAACGTTTTGCATCATTGCGGCTATCTTCATGACGATCGGCGTCGCCCGCGTGGCGCTCGCCGGCGTTACGGCCCAGGTGCTCAACAGCAACGCCGAGCTTACCAGCACGCTCGAAAAGGCGACCGATGAGAGCTCCGACCTGGAGGTCATGCATTCGGTCTATGGTGCCGACACGCGCATTCGCGACCTTGCGGGCGCTTATGGCATGGTGGAGCCCAGCGAGAGCGTTACACTTGACTTTTCGCAGGATGCAGCCGCGGGCGCCAACGCGACCGCGACCGCTCAGTAGCAAGACGGTAGCTGAGTATGACAAATGACTATCGCCGCGGTTCCGATGGGGGCCGCGGTTCTGGACGTCCCTCGTCGCGGGGACGTTCTGGTTATCAAGGAACGGGTCGGCAATCTTACAACGCCGGGCGGTCCCGTGGCAACGACCCGGCGTCGCGACTTCGCGGCTCGGGCGGCCCTCAAGTGCATAACACCAGGTCGCGCAAGAGTTCGTCGACCGAATGGCTCACAGGCGCGCCTCTGCCTCGCCGCAAAGCCGTCATGGGCTTCATCGGGCTTGGCTTGGGCTTGGGCGTCTTTCGCCTTGCCGACTATCAAATTGTCGAAGCCGATAAACTGCGCGAGCGTGCCGATGCGCGCCGCCTGCTTGCGCAGACCCTCTATGCCAAACGCGGCACCATCTACGACCGCAACGGCAACGTGTTGGCGTCGTCGGTCGAATGTCGCAACATCGCCGTGAACCCGCAGCTTGTCGAGGATGTTGACAAGACAGTGTCGGCGCTGGTCAAGGCAACTGGAATCGATAAAAAGACCTGCCGCAAGCTCGTTGAGTCCGATGGAACCTGGGTGTATATCAAGCGCCAGGTGGACGAAGACGATGTTGCGGCGCTGGAGAAGAAGAACCTGCCCGGCGTGCTTTTTGAGCAGGCCATGAAGCGCGTATATCCATACGGCAATCTGGCATCGCAGGTGCTGGGTGTAGTGAATGTAGACAACGACGGCTTGACGGGTCTCGAAAAGCAATACAACAAGCTTCTGACCGGCACGAACGGTTCTCTCGTACGCGAGCGCGCGAGGGATGGCAGCTATATCGCGGGCGGTGCCTATAAAAAGGTGGCTGCGGTCGACGGCGTTGATATCGTGACGACGCTCGACGTCAATATCCAGCGTGCGGCCGAGGATGCCCTGGCAGAGGCAGTTGAGAAGACTAAGGCCAAGAACGGCTCGACGCTGGTCACCGATCCTACGACAGGCGAGATTTTGGCAGCCTGCTCGTACCCGACCTACGACCAGACCGATCTGGAGAATGCCAAGACCGAGGATATGAATCTGCGCCTGGTCACCGACGCCTACGAGCCCGGCTCGGTTTTTAAGACGCTCGTGGCGGGCGCCGGCTTCGACTTGGGCGTCGTGCGATCGAGTACGTCGTTTGAGGTGCCGGCGAGCATCAAGGTGGGCGACGATACCGTCACCGATGCCGACAAGCGCGACTATGCCATGACCATGGATGTGCGCGAGATGATGCGCCGTTCGTCCAACGTGGGCTTTGTCCTAGTGGGGCGCAAGATCGGTGCCGACGACTTTGCCGCCTATGTGGACAAGTGGGGCATCGGTCACAGCTCGGGTGTCGATTTTCCGGGCGAGAGCCTGGGTATCGTCAAGGAGCGTGACCAGTATGACGGCGCCACGCTGGGCTCGATGAGCTTTGGACAGGCACTGTCCGTCTCGCCAATTGAGATCGCACGTGCCGTGGGCGGCATCGCCAACGGCGGCGTGATGATGACACCGCACTTCTATAAGTCCAGCAAAGGCGACGAGAAGGACTGGGGCGAAGGCGAGCGTGCGATTTCTGAGGATGCCGCATCCCAGGTGACATCGTGCATGCAGACGGTCGTGTCCGAGGGAACGGGCGTTGGCGGCGCGGTTGACGGCTATGACGTGGCGGGTAAGACCGGTACGGCCGAACGTGCCGACGAGAACGGCGGCTACCTCAAGGAGAACTACATGTCGTCCTTTATGGGCTTTGCACCGGCACAATCGCCCAAGGTGCTGTGCTATATCACGCTCGACGGAACGCCGAGCGGCTCAGATGCCGCTGCGGTGCCGTTCCAGTCCATTATGGCCAACGCGCTCGACGTGCTGGGTATCCCGCACACGAAGTAGGGGGTTACAATCTTTGGGGCGTTGTTTGTTGTCCCATATGAGGGTGTTCACATGCCCTGCACCACGCATGTGCGGCGCTGGGATACAATACGCCGATAGCATTATTAGGTTTACAGGGGAGCTGCAATGATAGAGATCGCCGTCAACAACCTCGCGGCCGCAACAGGGGCCCGAACCGTGACGGGAGAAGCCGATCGGGTATGCCGTGGGTGCGTTATCGACTCGCGCCAGGTCGAGGAAGGGACGATTTTCGTCGCCTTTCCCGGTGAAAACGTCGACGGCAATGATTTTGCTTCCCGTGCCGTCCAGTCAGGTGCCGGCGCCGTCGTGATGACGCGTGAGCCCGAGGCCGAGCTGGTCTCGCTGGCGCAGGACAAGGGGTGCGCCATCCTGCTGACCGATGATCCCGAGGATTTTCTGCTGCGTTTGGCGCACGCGTATCGCCTGGAGCTTGGCTGCCTGGTCGTTGGTATTACCGGTTCCATCGGCAAGACGACGACCAAGGACGTGCTCGCCGCCGTGCTCGCCAAGCGCTATCGTGTCTGGGCCACCAAGGGCAATTTCAATAACCTGATCGGCATGCCGCTCACGGTGCTTTCCGCTCCGGCCGATACCGAGGTCCTGGTGCTCGAGATGGGCATGAACCATTTCCACGAGATTGAGCGCCTGTCCCAGTCCGCCAATCCCAACCTTGCCATCGTGAGCAAGATCGGTACCTCTCACATCGGCATTTTGGGCAGCCGCGAGAACATCGCCCGCGCTAAGGCCGAGATTGTCCAGGGTATGTGCGCCGCCGGCGACTTCTTGCCGCTGCTGGTTTTGGGCGGCGAGGACGACTTTACGCCGTTCATTCGCGATACGTTCGCCCAGCCTGCTGGTATCGACGTGATGCTGGCCGGCGTCTCGGACGACGATGAGGTCCGTGCCTGCGACATTCGTGTTGATGACGAGGGCCGTCCGGTCTTTACGCTCGATTTTGGCCAGGGTGAGACGATCGATACCATGCTTGCCATCCCCGGCGTGCAGTCCGTTCCAAATGCCGTTAAGGCCGCCGCGGTTGCCTATCGCCTGGGCGTGACGCCCGAGCAGATCGATGCTGCCTTTAGGGGCCTCACGATCACCGGGCACCGCCAGGAGATCAAGCGCGCCAAGAGCGGTGCCCGCGTCATCGACGATTCCTATAACGCCAGCGCCGAATCCATGGCTGCTGGTCTCGATCTGCTGTGCTCGCTTTCGTGCACGGGGTCTCGCATGGCGATCCTGGGCGAGATGGGCGAGATGGGCGATGAGGCTCCTCGCATGCATGAGCTCGTGGGCGCCTATGCCGCCGCCAAGAAGCTCGACATGCTGGCGTGCGTGGGTGGTGAGCTGGCCCAGCTTATGGCCGATGCCGCGCGCATGATGGGCATGGACGAGGACCGCATCCAGGTGTTCTCCGATTATCAGCAGGTGCTCGACCGCATGGGCGGCGCGCTTGAAAAACATGATGTTGTACTGGTCAAGGGTTCCCGCTTTGTTGAGCTCGACCGCTTTGTGGAAGGTGTGTGCTAGCCCATGTTCGGCAATCCCTCGTATCCAACGTATCAGGCTTTTTTGGGGCTTGGCATCGCCGCCGCCATTGCGCTGCTGCTCATGCCGTGGTGGATCAAGCTGCTCAAGGTCGAGGGTATCGGCCAGCAGGTTCGTGCCGACGGCCCCAAGCGTCATTTGGTTAAGCAGGGAACGCCCACCATGGGTGGCGTTGTCATCCTCGTCGCGATTTCGCTGACCTGCCTGCTGATGGGCAGGCTCACCACTGAGCTCGTGCTCGTGCTGCTCGCCACGCTGGCGACCGGCGTGCTGGGCCTGATCGACGACCTGACCTCCGTTACGCATGGGCGCTCGCTCGGTCTGACGCCTCATGCCAAGATGATCGGTCTAACCATTATCTGTGTCACCTTTACGGTACTTGCCGTCAACTGGTGCGGCGTCGCCCCCGAGATTCGGTTTCCCGGCGGCCTGACGATTGACCTCGGTGTTCTTTCGACCGCTATCTGCGGCCTTTCGTTCCCGTGGCTTTACATTGTCTTTTGCTGGCTGATGATCGCCGGTCTTTCTAATGCCGTGAACCTGACTGATGGCCTTGACGGTCTTGCTGGCGGCACCTCCATGATTGCCATGCTCGCCATGGCTGCCATGGCGTTTTTGCACGGAGACGTGAACCTGTCCATCTTCTGCACCGCGTGTGCCGGTGCCTGCTTGGGCTTTCTGTGGTTCAACTGCTATCCGGCGAGCATCTTTATGGGCGATACCGGCTCGCTTGCCCTGGGCGCCGCGTTTGCCTGCACGTCCATCATGACCAACACCGAGGTCGTCTCCCTCATCATCGGCGGCCTGTTTATCGTTGAGACCCTGTCGGTCATGATTCAGGTTGTCTACTTCCACTTTACGCACAAGCGCGTCTTCCTTATGGCGCCCATCCATCATCATTTCGAAAAGAAGGGCTGGGCCGAGACCAAGGTCGTCATCCGTTTTTGGATTATCGCTGCTGCCTTTGGTGCCGTTGGCCTTGCCCTGTTCTTCCAGTTGGGATAGTGGTCTTTCATGCCTCTTGCTGATGTCTTTAGCCTGCTCGTTTTGGGTCAGGGCAAATCCGGTCTCGATGTCGCCCGCTGGGCGCTGGCACATCCCGAGCGCGTAAGCGCCGTTACCGTGTATGGCGGCGGCACCTCTGAGCCCAATGACGCCACGCGTGCGCTCGAGGCTGCTGGTGCGTCGTTTGTCTATGGGACCGAACAGGTCGAGGGCGCCTATGACGTATGCGTGACGTGCCCGGGCATCTCGGAATTCTCGGGCTTCTTTAAGGCCGGGCGCGAGCATGCCGCCCAGATTATGGGTGAGCCCGAGTTTGCCTATCGCCTGTCGCCCGATAACTGGATTGCCATCACGGGCACCAACGGCAAGACGACCACTACGTCGCTAACTGATTATCTGCTCAAGGCTGCCGGCGAGGCCAGCGTGGCTGTCGGCAACATCGGCGAGCCGCCGGTCAACGAGATTGACGGCCGAGCCCACAACGAGTGGTTTGTGGCTGAGCTCTCGAGCTATCAGATTGCTACGACCACCGAGCTCCACCCTCGAGTGGCGGTGCTGCTCAACATCACTCCCGACCACTTGGGCTGGCATAAGAGCCATAAGAACTATGCGCTTGCCAAGGTCAAGCTGTTTGACAATATGGTCGATGACGATCTGGCAGTTGTCGACGTCGAAGACGCCGGCATTCACGAGTTCGATGAGTACATCTACACGCCGGGTCGTCGCATCTGCAAGGTTGCCTTTGACGAGCCTGAGGGCGAGGATGCCGCCTTTGTGCGCGATGGCAAGATGATCGTGCGTCTGAAGGGTGTCGAGACTCCGCTCATCGCTACATCCGAGCTCAAGATCTCGGGCCATCACAATGTTATCAATGCCCTGTGTGCTGCCACGGCCGCCTTGGCGGTCGGTGCCGATGTCGATGGTGTCTGCCGCGGTCTGGCCTCGTTCCAGCCGCTCGAGCACCGCGTGGAGCCGTGTGGCGAGATTGACGGCGTGCGCTACGTCAACGATTCCAAGGCAACCAACACCGATGCGGTCGAGAAGGCACTGACGGCATTTCCCGATGACGACGTGATCTTGCTGCTCGGCGGCCACGATAAGGGCACGCCGCTCACGGACTTCGCGCGCGTCGTTATGGACAACGTGCGCTCGGTCGTCTGTTTTGGCGATGCGCGCGAGCGCTTCACCGCCGCTATGGACGAGGCTGATGTCGATGGCGATGTGGATATCGCCCAGGCGGATGACCTGCGCGACGCCGTGGACGTTGCCCGTTCGCTTTCGAGCCGTGGTGACGTGATCTTACTTTCTCCTGCCTGCTCTTCGTTCGATGAGTTCTCGGGCTATGAGGAGCGCGGCCGCGTGTTTAAGGACTACGTGGCTCAGCTTGCCGCTACAGCGAAATCACAAATGGAATAGGGGTTGCGGTGAGAGAGGAGAGCCCCCGACAAGGTATGAGGATGCCCGACTCGGACCGTGCTTCCTCACGGCGCATCACACCGCGTTCCAGCCGCGGCGGGCAGTCGTTTAGCGAACGCTATATTGCCGGCGTTCCCGCCCGTATCATGCGCCCCCGTTTGATATTCATGGCCTGCTTGTTTACCTTGGTATGCTTTGGCCTGCTGATGGTGTACTCGGCGTCTTCGGTCGAGGCGCTGCACGAGAATGGCTCGGCGACGTTTTTTCTGGGCCGACAGGCCGCGTTTGCAGTGGTCGGTGTTCTGGCGCTGATTGCCATCGTGCGCGTTTTGCCGGACAGCTGGTTTGGGGAGGATGTGCTCAGGATCTTCCTCATAGGCATGATAGGGCTACTGCTTCTGGTGTTCTTGGTGGGCAGCGGCAGCCGTGGCGCCACGCGCTGGCTCAACATCGCCGGCATTCAGTTCCAGCCTTCCGAGTTTTTAAAGCCATTTGCCATTGCGTATTCGGCCATCATGCTTGATCGCTTCTTTTCGCCCGGTGGCAACATCAACGAATTCCTTCGCAAGATGGGCATCTACCTTGGCATTTCGCTCTTTCTGATCTTTATCCAGCCCGATTTCGGTACTGTCCTGATCATCCTGTTGACCCTCATGTGCATGGCGTTGTTTGCGGGTCTCGACCCCAGATTTATCATCGGCGTGCTAATCTTCGGCATTCTCGTGATCGTGATTGCGCTTGTCGCAGAGCCGTACCGTATGGTGCGTATTCAGGTTGCCTTGAACCCTTGGGCCGACGAGTATGGTGACGGCTATCAGGCCACGCTTGCCATTATGGCCTTTGCCTCGGGCGGTCTGTTCGGCCGTGGCATCGGCAACTCAACCATGAAGTACTCGTATCTGCCCGAGGCGCACAATGACTACATCCTGGCCATCATTGGCGAGGAAGTCGGTTTTGTCGGAACCGTGCTGTTCTTCTTGGTGTTTGCGATGCTGATCTACTCGGCGTTTCGCATTGCCGAGCAGGCGACCGATCGCCGGGGCGCGCTTATGGCGTCTGGCTCCGCGGTCATTCTCGCAGTGCAGTTTTTGATTAACGCGCTGGGCATCCTCAACGTGTTTCCCATGACGGGCAAACCGTTGCCGTTTATTAGCTACGGCGGTTCGTCGATTATTGTGTCGCTCATGCTTGCCGGGTTGATCCTGCGCGTTTCGTACGAGAGCGCCCGCCGCGATGAGTATGACCGCCGCCGTGAGAGCTTTGCCGTTATGGATGAGAGTACCGCCGGCGTGCCCCACGTGCGCGGCGAGCGATCTTCGCGTAACGGTTTTACCGTCCTGGATGGCTCTGCGACCGACCCCGCAGCCCGCCCGCGTCAGCGAACGGCGCCGCAAGGTCGTCCTCAGCGCCCCACTCCTCGCAATGCGGGCGGCGGATATAATCGAATCGATTTGAACTCAGACCCGTCGGCGCGTCTGCGTACCGACGGCCAGGGACCGCGTGTACGAAGGGACTACCATGACCGATAAAATGACCGTTGCTATTGCAGCCGGCGGCACGGCAGGGCACATCAACCCCGCGCTCGCCTTGGCCGAAGAGCTGCGTGACCGTGGCCACCACGTTGTGTTCGTGGGCCAGTCGCGCAAGCTCGAGGGTCGTCTGGTCCCCGAGGCTGGGTTTGATTTTGTGCCCATTACGGTCACGGGCTTCGACCGCTCCCGTCCTTGGACGGCGCTGACCTCGCTATGGCGTGTCAACAAAGCCAAGCGTGCGCTCGCCAGTCATTTCTCAAAGGTCGGCAAGCCCGATGCCGCCATTGGTTTTGGTGCCTATGTCGAGGTTCCGCTGCTGGGGTGGTGCAAGGGCGCGGGCGTTCCGTATCTGCTGCATGAGCAGAACTCTGTTCCGGGCCTGGCCAACAAGATGATGAACTCCCACGCCGCCCGCGTGTGCATCTCGGTGCCGGCAGCGCGTTCGGTCTTTGAGCGCGAAGGTGACCCTGACCACGTGCTCATGACCGGCAACCCCGTACGTCGCTCGGTGATCGAGGGCGATCGCGCTCGCGGCCGCAAGGCACTTGGCGTTCCCGAGGACGCTACGCTGCTGCTCGTCTTTGGCGGTTCACTTGGCGCCCAGCACCTCAACGAGCGTGTGGCTTCGCTCAAAAACGAGCTGCTTTCGCGCAAGAACCTCTATGTGTTGCATTCGACGGGTGCCGACGGCTTTGAGGAGACCGAGCGCGCTTTGGCGCTGACGCCCGAGGAGGCGAAGCATTACCGCGTCCAGCCTTACATCGACAACATGGGCGATATGCTGGCTGCTGCCGATTTGGTGCTCTCGCGTTCGGGCGCATCGAGCGTGGCCGAGATCGCTGCACTCGCCGTGCCTTCGGTGCTCGTGCCGTACCCGCATGCGACGGCCGACCACCAAACCACCAATGCCCGGTATCTGGTCGACGCCGGGGCCGGCGTGCTCTGCGCCGATGCCGATATCGGCGGTTCTGCCTTTGCCGATGAACTGCTGCACCTGGTCGATGACGCGGCGGCACGCGACGCCATGCGTCAGGCGGCGCGTGGTCTGGCTCAGGATAGGGCCGCCGCTCTTCTGGCGGATGCGGTAGAGGGTTTGCGTTAGTTAGACGGGATATCGTCGGTCGCCCTCGCGCTGATGCGGTAGGTGCGGTACAGTTAACGGGTTACAGGCAGTGTTTACGCAAGGAGTACACGAGCACATGGCTGATTCCCAGACTGCAACCTCCGCGCCCGAGTTTAAGAGCGCCCACTTTATCGGTATCGGCGGCGCCGGCATGAGCGGCATCGCCCTCGTTCTGCACGAGCGCGGTTATGCCGTTACCGGCTCCGACCTTAAGACGTCACGTTATATCCGCCAGCTTACCCGCGCTGGCGTGAAGGTGCATGTGGGCCATGAGGCCGCCACGATCGACGAGGTCAAGCCCGACGTGGTTGTTGTCTCCACCGCTATTCCGGAGTCCAACCCCGAACTCGTGCGCGCTCGCGAGCTTGGTATTCCCGTGTGGCCCCGTGCCAAGATGCTCTCTGCTTTGGGCCACGGCTACACCACCGTCGCTGTTGCCGGCACGCATGGCAAGACCACCACGTCTTCGATGTGCGCCACCATGCTCGACCGCATGGGTCTGGATCCGAGCTTCTTGATCGGCGGCATCGTCGAGGGCTATGACACGAACGGCAAGAACGGCTCGGGCGACTACTTTGTCGCCGAGGCCGACGAGTCCGACAGCTCCTTCCTGTTCCTGAACCCCAACGTAGTCATTGTGACCAACGTCGAGGCCGATCACCTCGATCACTACTCGGGTATCGAGGAGATCGAAGCGACTTTCGCCAAATTCATGAGCCTGGTGGGCGAGGACGGCACCGTCATCGTCTGCGGTGAGGACCCGCATCTGGTCGAGCTCGCCAAGTCGACGGGCCGTCACGTGCTTTCCTACGGCTTTGCCGAGAGCAACGACATCGTCTGCATGCACCCGGATGTCAAGGGTATCCAGAGTGACTTTATCGTTCGCTTTGAGGATGGCACTGAACATGCCGTGGAGATCAAGAGCAATCCCGGTCGCCACAACATGCTCAACGCCACGGCGGTGCTCACCGTCGCCCATGTCCTGGGCCTTGACATCGACGCCGCCGCCAAGGCGCTCTCGAGCTTTGAGGGCGTTCGCCGCCGCTTTACCCACGTGGGCGATATCGATGGCATCACCGTGGTCGATGATTACGGCCATCACCCCACCGAGATCAAGGCGACGCTTGCTGCCGCTTCGTCGCTGGGCTACAAGCACGTCGACGTCGTGTTCCAGCCGCACCGCTATTCGCGCCTGCAGGCCCTGTGCGACGACTTTGCCGATGCATTTGCCAATGCCGATAAACTGCTGCTGATTGATGTGTTCTCGGCTGGCGAGATGCCCATCCCGGGTGTCACCTCTAAGATGCTCGCCGATACCGTGCGCGCCAAGCATCCTGGCAAGGAGGTCGTGTACTGCTCCAGCCGTCTTGAGCTCAATCAGGAGCTCGAGCAGATGGTGGGCGAGGGCGACCTGCTGCTCACTATGGGTGCCGGTGACGTTACGACCGTCGGTCCCGAGTTTATCGAGTATCTGACTGCCAAGAAAGACGCTTAAGTCTAATGGGTCTGTTTAACGCCGTCATGGCGCTCTCGGGCATGATCGACACGGATGTGATCGAGGACGAGCGCCTTGCGCGTCATACGAGCTATCGTATCGGCGGCAAGGCCGACCTCTTTGTGACGTGCCATAGCTATCATGCCCTCCGCCGCGCCGTGGCGGTGCTCGATCGCGAGCAGGTGCCGTGGGTCATCATCGGCAAGGGCTCCAATCTGCTGGTTGCCGATGGCGGTTATCGCGGCGCCGTCATTTCGCTCGGACGTGAGTTTCAGCGCACGGTTGTTGCCGATGACGGTTGTACGCTGACGGTCGGTGCGGGCGTGATGTTTGCGCGCCTGGTCAACGATGCCCTGTCGCGTAGCCTCTCGGGCCTTGAGTTTGCCGTTGGCATCCCTGGTTCGGTCGGCGGTGCGATATCTATGAATGCCGGCACACGGACCGAGTGGATTGGCTCGCTGGTTGAGGATGTCGTAACGTTTGACCCGGCATCCGGTATCAAGCATTATGCGGGGTCCGAGATCACTTGGGGCTACCGCGAATGTAGCCTTCCCCGCAATGAGATCATCCTCGAGTGCGTGCTCAAGCTTAAACCGGCGCCCAAGGCCGACATCCGCGAGCGCATGGAACGGTACCTGACGAGGCGCAAGCGTACGCAGCCCATGGGTCGCGCATCCTGCGGGTCGGTCTTTCGCAACCCGCCCGATGCGAGTGTGGGCAAGCTTATCGAGGATTGTGGATTAAAGGGTTTTTCGATTGGCGGCGCGGAAGTTTCGCCCGTTCACGCTAATTTTATCGTTAATAACGGAACTGCCTCGGCCGATGACGTTGCCGCGGTTATCAGACATGTGCACGGAAAGGTGAGGGAGGCGTATGGCATCGAGCTCAGACCGGAAGTTAAATTCCTCGGCTTCTAGAGTATCGAAACCCACCTTCCGCCGCGCCGGAGGGCGTTCCGGCGCGCCTGCCAAACCTCAACGCAATACCGTCGCGCACTCTAAGTCTGTCGGGCATGCTCGACAGACCAGTCGTCCGGTTGTCGGCTCGCAGCTCGGTAATCGTCCGGCCGCAAAAAAGTCCTCGCGTCCCTCGGTGACGTCAAAGCCTGTTATGGGCGCCAAGCCTGCCCGTCCTATGGCAACTCCTAAGCCCTCGACAGGAACTAAGGCGGCGCGTCCGAGTCGCACGCTGGGCGCATCGAAACCGCGCTCGCTGACATCGGTGCCGGTTACCGCCAAGAAGCCTTCGGGTAAAAAAGGCGTCAACCCGTTGTCTTCACTTAGGGCGATGGCAAATAAAACATCAGACGCCGCTTCTGTCGTTACAGGCAAAGGCAAAATCGTGGGCGGCGTTTTGGCCGTCTTGGCCGTGCTCGTCGTCGTTGCTATCGTGGTGATTAACTCTGGATTGTTTACCGCCACTGATATTCAGATTCAAGGAAGCGAGCATGTGACGAAGCACGATGCTATCCAGCTGATCGATTTGCCCGAGGGAACGTCGCTTTTTAACGTCGATCCCGACCAGATTACCGAGGACCTCAAGCAGAACCCGTGGGTCTCGGGCGTGGATGTCCAACGTCAGTTCCCACATACGCTCATCATTACGCCGATGGAGCGCAAGGTCATTGCAATTGCCTATATCAGCTCCGATGACCTTGCCTGGGCCATCGGGGATGATGACACCTGGATCGCCCCGCTGTCGACGTCGGTCGAAGTGGATGACCAGGGCAACGTCATCACGACGGGGCAGGGCTCAAATACCCTGACCGGCATTGATGCCGCGCTGGCGCTCGCTAAGCACTATGGCGCGGTGTTGTTGACTGATGTCTCGGCGGATGTCGCTCCGGTTTCCGGCCAGGCGGTGAGCTCCAAGGCCGTTAAGGCTGGCTTGGATTATGTGCGTGGTTTTTCGAGCGAGTTCTTGGGACAAGTCAAGGATATTTCCACGCCTTCGGTCGAAGCCATCTCGGCAAACCTCAATAACGGCATTGAGGTGTCGCTGGGCGATTCGAACGATATCGTCAAGAAGGAGCGCGTAGTCACCAAGCTGCTTTCGCAGGTAGAGGGCGTAACGTATATCAATGTGCGCTCTCCGGGTAACTATACATTTAGGAACGCTCCGACCTCATAGCGCTGGTTGATGCTTTGTTGAGGGGCCATACCACGCCGTTTGTCTGGTTTGTTTGGTTTTCACGGTCAATTATTTGACTGATACGTTCATAATGTGCAAACATAATACGGTTTACCTTTGCATTTACTTTCAACCTGAAGGTTAATGTGCGCAGGGGTCGACCCATGCTATGGCTATAACCTTTGTTCGGAGGACCGACATGCACGAGACAGAGATCAACAACTACCTTGCCGTCATTAAGGTGGTCGGCGTCGGCGGCGGCGGTACCAACGCGGTCAATCGAATGATCGAAGAGGGCATCCGCGGCGTCGAGTTTGTTGCCATCAACACCGATGCTCAGGCACTCGCGATCTCTGATGCCGATATCAAGGTGCACATCGGCACCGACCTTACCCGCGGCCTGGGCGCCGGCGCCAACCCCGAGGTTGGCCGCAAGGCTGCCGATGAGTCCCGCGACGACATTGCCGAGGCGCTCGCTGGCGCCGACATGGTGTTCATCACCTGCGGCGAGGGCGGTGGCACCGGTACCGGCGCTGCTCCCATCGTTGCCGATATCGCGATGAACGAGGTCGGTGCGCTGACCGTCGCCGTCGTGACCAAGCCCTTCACCTTCGAGGGCCGCAAGCGCAAGAAGAGCGCCGAGGAGGGCATTAAGACCCTCTCCGATTGCGTCGACACCATGATCGTCATCCCTAACGATAAGCTGCTCGACATCGCCGAGAAGAAGACCACCATGCTCGAGGCCTTCGCGATTGCCGATGGCGTCCTTTCCCAGGGCACCCAGGGCATCACCGACCTCATCACCGTCCCCGGTATCATCAACCTGGACTTCGCCGATGTTAAGACCATCATGAAGCAGGCCGGTACCGCCATGATGGGTATCGGTACCTCTTCTGGGGATACCCGTGCCGTCGACGCTGCCCAGCAGGCCATCTCCAGCCCGCTGCTCGAGAGCTCCATCGATGGTGCCACGCGCGTGCTGCTCTCCATCGCCGGTTCCAAGGACCTGGGCATCCAGGAGATCAGCGACGCCGCCGACGTTGTCGCCAACGCCGTCGACCCCGAGGCCAACATCATCTTCGGTACCGTTGTCGACGAGTCCCTGGGCGATCAGGTGCGTATCACCGTCATCGCTACGGGCTTCTCCGACTCCAACGTCAACCGTCAGGACGAGCTCTTTGCTGCTCAGCAGTCTCAGAGCAAGGCCGCTGCCTCCGCTGAGCCGCAGCGCACCGCTCCTGCCACGAGCCCGGCTCAGGCCGCTCCGACCCGCAACGTCGGTGGCACCGAGCTTCCTAACTTCGGCAACGATCAGTTCGAGCTTCCCGACTTCCTGAAGCGCGGTAGCTTCTAAGTCGTTCTTTGCATTGTTGTGCACAGGGGCGTGTCCGTATGGACGCGCCCTTTTTATTTCGACTTTGTAAACTAGAACCTCCAATCTCTTTACGTTCCCTTTACGATTGCCTCCAGCGCAGCAGGTATCCTTTTAGAGAAGTATGACAGCCGTATAAACGCGGGCTGTAGCGGCGATGCCGCGGTACTTGTGTTATTAGGAGGCTTTAGTATGGCAGCACGTGCGGACAAAGTTTCGCGTGTCGACCATGATGGAGTTACGTTGGTGGAGGGCGCGACATCCGATGTTCGCTTTGCCTTCACCGAGCGCGCCGGTGGCGTTTCCGAAGATGCGTACTCCTCACTCAACTTGGGCTCGCATGTTGGCGATGACCCCTTTGCTGTTCAAGAAAATCGTTGTCGTGCGCTCGAGGCTATGGGTGCCGCCGAGTGCGAGCACAACCTGCTCGTTCCCAATCAGGTCCATGGTGATCATATCGTTGCGGTGACCTCGAACGGCGCCGATGACCTTGAGGACGTTCGCGAGCAGATTGCCGAGGGCTGTGATGCCATCGTCTGCACGGCGCATAACGTGCCCGTGCTGCTCTGCTTTGCCGACTGCGTTCCCGTGGTGCTGGTGGCCCCCGGCGGATTTGCCGTGGTGCACTCCGGTTGGAAGGGCACGATTGCACGTATTTCCGCCAAGGCGTGCCAGGCGCTTTGCGATGCTGCCGGCTGCGATGCGAGCAACGTTTCCGCCTATATTGGCCCCCATATCTTGGGTGACGAATATGAGGTATCCCAGGAACTCATGGATCGCTTTGCCGCCGAGTTCTCTTGCATCGATGCGAGTGCCTCTCGCATGCTCGATCTTTCCGCTGCCATTCGCGAGGCGCTGGTAGATGTCGGTGTCGACGCGGATAATATCGTGGATACCCAGCTTTCGACTGTGCGTCAGAACGACCGCTTTTATTCCTACCGTAACGAGGACGGCACCTGTGGGCGCCATGCTGCGATCGGCGTGATGCTATGAGAAAGATCGTATCGGTCCTGAGCGCCGCTGTGCTTACACTTACGCTGTGCGCCTGTTCTTCGGGATCTTCTACCTCTTCCATTACTGTCGCCGGCTCCACGACCTGCCTTCCTATCGCCGAGATTGCGGCCGAGGGCTTTAAGGAGGAGACCGGCATCGACGTGCTCGTTTCCGGTTTGGGTTCTTCCGCTGGCATCGAGGCCGTCAGCGCCGGCACGGCCGATATCGCCAGCTCCTCCCGTGGACTCAATGCCGACGAACAGGATCTGGGCCTGACTCCCATCGTCATTGCCCACGACGGTATCGCGGTCATCGTGAACGACGATAACCCGGTCGATAACCTCTCGACCGAGCAGCTCCGCGATATTTACGCCGGCAAGATCACCAACTGGAAAGAAGTCGGTGGCGAGGACCTGAGGATTCAGGTTATCAACCGAGATGAGGCGTCCGGCACGCGTGAGGCCTTTCGCACCATCGTGATGGACGGCACCCCGTTCGATCGCCGCTCGGCCGTTCTTTCGGGCACGGGCCAGGTGCGCGACGTGGTATCTCGTTCGCGCGGTGCCATTGGCTACATTTCGCTGGGCTTCGTCGATAGCCTCAACGCCAAGACCTCGGTCAAGGCCGTCTCGGTCAATCATGTTGAGGCGTCCGAGAAGACGGTCGCGAGCGGCGGCTATCCCATCTCGCGCGACCTTTACTTCTTTGTGAAGGGTGCGCCTTCGCAGCAGGCGCAGGATTACATCGACTACGTGACGTCCGAAAAGATGGACAAGCAGATTCGCGAGGCGGGCTTTATCCCCGTCACCAACGACGAGAAGGGGAGTGAGTAGCATGGAAGCACAGGAAAACTCCCAGACTGAGCAGAATGTTCAGACGCCCAAGAAGCGCGAGCTGGCGCTCGTATCGCGCAGTACCTATATCAAGGAGAAGGCGCTGCAGTGGATCTTCTTTGCCTGCGCGTTCTTGGCGGTCGTTACCGTCATCCTGATTTTTGTCTTTACCACGTACTCGGCGCTGCCCGTCTTTACCGACATCGGTCTGGCGGACTTCTTTAGCTTTACGTGGGCGCCCTCTGAGGGCCACTACGGCATCATGTCGCTGCTTGCCGGCTCAGGTCTGGTGACCGTCGGTGCGCTCGCCATGGGCGTGCCGCTAGGTGTGGGTACGGCCGTATACCTGGTCGAGATCGCCGGCAAGCGCGTGCGCAAGCTCATCAGCCCTGCCGTCGACCTGCTGGCCGGCATCCCTTCTATCATCTACGGCTTTTTCGGCATGATCATCATCCGCCCGTTTATCGCACAACTGACCGGTGGTCTTGGTTTTGGTGCGCTGACAGCGTGGTTCGTGCTCGCCATCATGATCGTCCCTACCATCACGACGCTTACCATCGATGCCCTCAATTCCATTCCCATGGGCATTCGCGAGGCATCGTATGCCATGGGTGCTACTAAGTGGCAGACCATCTATAAGGTCGTGCTACCTGCCGCCAAACTGGGTATCGTGGATGCCATCGTGCTGGGTATGGGCCGTGCCATCGGTGAGACCATGGCCGTGCTCATGGTCGTGGGTAACGCTCCGGTTATTCCCGACAGCATTGCGAGCCCCATCTCGACGCTCACGAGCCAGATCGCGCTCGACATGAGCTATTCCTCGGGCCTGCACCGCTCGGCGCTGTTCGGCATGGGCGTGGTCCTGTTTATCATCTCCGCCATGCTGGTGGGCATCGTCCGTCTGATTTCCAAGAAGAAGAGGGGGTAGGCTATGTCCGATTCCGTTGACACGACGGTCGATACGACCTCGTCGCGCGAGCGCATCAAGCGTGCCCTTTCCCACGGTAAGAAGGGCCGTATCAACAAGGACCTGTCAAACAAGATCATGCTCGGCGTGTTCCGCGCCGCGGCCTACATCACCACGCTTGTGCTGGTCGCTATCATCGCCTACGTGGTTGTTAATGGCTTACCGCATATTTCGCTCGACTTTATCTTCGGTTGGCCCCAGGGTGTCAACGCCGAGGGCGGCATTTGGCCTACGATTGTCTCGACCATCTACGTGACGGCGCTCGCCATGCTCATCTGTACGCCGGTCGCCGTGCTAGCGGCCGTCTATCTGGCCGAGTACGCCAAACAGGGCAAGGTCGTCGAGCTCATCCGTTATGCTGCCGATGCTTTGGCCTCGGTGCCCTCCATCGTTATGGGTCTCTTTGGCTACGCCTTGTTTGTCGAGGCCATGGGCCTGGGCCTTTCGATGGTCTCGGCTGCCCTGGCGCTGGCGCTTCTGATGCTGCCTATCGTCATGCGCACCACCGAGGAGGCTATTCGCGCCGTGCCGCGCTATATCCGTTGGGGCGCATATGGCTTGGGCGCCACTAAGTGGCAGGTCGTTTCTAAGATCGTGCTTCCTTCCGCCTTTGGCCGTATTGCCACGGGCATCGTCCTCGCCATCGGCCGTGCCATTGGCGAGACCGCGGTGGTGCTCTACACCATGGGCCAGGCCATCAATCTACCTATCTCGCCGCTCGATTCCGGCCGCCCCATGACGGTTCATCTGTACCTGCTTGCCAACGACGGCATCAACATGAACGCAGCCTACGGCACCGCGCTCTTGCTGATGGTGATCATTCTGGCCTTCAACCTGTTTGCGCGCTTCCTGTCGCGCAAGCGTCGCTAGTTAAGGAGTCCCATGTCCGTCTATCAGTCCGCTCCTACGCTGGAGCAAGCGGCCATTACGGCCAAGGATTTCAACTTTTGGTACGGTGACTTTCATGCGCTGACGGGGCTTGACCTCAACATCGCCAAAAACGCCATCACCTCCTTCATTGGCCCTTCGGGCTGCGGTAAGTCGACGTTTTTGCGTTGCATCAACCGCATGAATGACCTGATCGAGGGTGCGCGCGTCGAGGGCACCATGACGCTCGACGGCAACGATATCTATGCCGAGGGCGTCGATCCGGTCGATCTCCGTCGCCGCGTGGGCATGATCTTTCAGCAGCCCAACCCGTTTCCCAAATCCATCTACGAGAATGTCGCCTTTGGCCCTCGTCTGCAGGGCGTGACTAGCAAAAGTGACCTCGATGACATCGTGGAAGAATCGCTCAAGCGCGCCAACCTCTGGAAAGAGGTATCCAATCAGCTCAACAAGGATGGTTTGGCGCTCTCGGGCGGTCAGCAGCAGCGTCTGTGCATCGCGCGCGTGCTTGCGGTGCAACCCGATGTCCTTTTGATGGACGAGCCCTGCTCCGCCATCGACCCCACGTCCGTCTCTAAGGTCGAGGATCTGATGGCCGAGCTGGCGCCCGAGATGACGATCATCATCGTCACGCATTCAATGCAGCAGGCAGCTCGTATTAGCGACTACACCGCATTCTTCTTGCAGGAAGTTGCCGGCGAGCCCGCCACGCTCATCGAGTATGGTCAAACCGACGCGATCTTCACCAGTCCGGTGGACTCGCGGACGGAAGACTATATCACCGGCCGCTTTGGCTGATCGGTGCGACTAGTCCCAAGCCGATCGGACCTGGTCCGGTGCGTATTCACTGTGCGGGCGGCATGACCGCACCCAACTGATTGGAGTGAACCATGCGCAAACTGTTTTCCCGTCAGCTCGTCGAGGCCCGTCACGAGATGCTGAGCATCTACGAGGCCGTCGATCTGGCCCTCCACGATGCCGTGAGGGCCTATGTGACCGACGACCGCAAGCTCGCCACCAAGACCAAGAAGCGCACGCTTTCGATTGACGCGCGCTGCGCCAACCTGGAGGCCGTCTGCTACAACCTGATCGCCACGCAGTCACCGGTCGCCTCCGACTTCCGCCTGCTTCAGACGATCATCTACGTCGACTTTAACCTGCAGCGCATGACCGATAAGGTCCGCCAGATCTGCCGCGCCACGCGTCATATGATCAAGGCCGACATCTCGCTGCCCAAGGAGCTTGTCGGCACGGTCGAGGCCGAGGCTGAGGCCGTCTACCAGGTGCTGGGCTCTTCGCTTTCCGCGCTCGTCACCAATGATATGTCCATCATCTGCAACTTGGCCGTCGAGGACGAGCCAGTGCACGCCGCCTACGAGAAGTTTTTCCGCACCTTTAACCGTATGGATACGGGCGACTTTATGGACGACGACAGCAACTATGACGACCTGCGCCGCGCTATCATGGTTTCGCGCTACCTCGATCGCATCGCTTCGATTTCCATCGATGCCGCTTGCCGTCTGACCTTCCTGTTGACTGGTCAGCGCATGAATGCCGGCGATATCGCCCGCACTGATGAGGATGAGCTCGAGAGCATGCGTGTGCCTTCGGGCGAGGGTGTTATCATGAGGCCCGCCGTCGACGCGCGCTACGTTGCCAAGGTGCCCGTTAACGAGGTCAGCGAGGGTCTTCGCTACCTGCTCGATCATCTTGAGGATGAGGACGATGGCGAGGACGACGAGGAGTAAGTAACCCCGTTCGTCGAAAGATTGTAAATACCTAAGTGAGCGCGGCCTTGCACATGCGGGGCCGCGCTCTTGCGTTAGCATGGGACTACTTGTTTGGCTGTCAGCGGAGGCGATTAGCAATGGATAACTATTTGGACTTGATGCGCGCTCGCCGCGAGCAGATTCTGGAACGTTTTTATGCGGCGCTCGATCGCGCAGGCCGTCCCCACGACGCCGCGCGCCTCATTGCCGTGTCCAAGACCGTTGGTGTCGATGAGACCGTTGCCGCCATCCAGGCGGGGTATCGCCATTTTGCCGAGAATCGCCCGCAGGAGCTGGTTCGCAAGCTCACGGGTCTGGCGGAGCATCCGGAGCTGCCCGAGGTGCGCTTCGATATGATCGGCAACCTGCAGACCAATAAGATCAATGCGGTGCTGGGCTCAGCCGAGCTGATTCACTCGGTGGGTTCGCTGCATCTGGCGCAGGCGATCTCGAGCCGTGCTGTCCGCAAGATTGAGGCAGGCGAGCTCGCCGGCCCCCAGCGTGTGCTCATTGAGGTCAATGTGAGTGGTGAGGAGTCGAAGGGAGGCTTTTCGCCCGATGAGATTCGCGCCGCCGCGGGTGAGCTTGCGGAACTTGAGGGAATTTGCGTACAGGGGCTTATGACTATGGCGCCCCGGGGGAATAAGGATGTGGCACGCCGCACCTTTGCGGGGCTTCGTGAGCTGAGGGATGAGCTGGAGGCGGCGCATCCCGATTTGAACCTGCCTGAGCTTTCCTGCGGCATGAGCGAGGACTTTGAGCCTGCCCTTGAGGAGGGCTCTACGCTCGTTCGCCTGGGCAGGGTAGTATTTAGCCCGGAGTTTGCAGTAAAATAAGGCTCTGAAGTGCGCACTGATTATCGGGGCGCCTGCACTAAACCGCGAGAGGACACAACCATGGGCTTCCTTGACGAGATTAAAAATAAGATGCACCTGGGCGGCCAGCAGGGTTACGACCAGGGTTATGGCCAGGACGACGACTACGGCTACGATGATGGTTATGACGATGGCTATCAGGGCAACGGCTACAGTGGTGCTTCGGGCGAGGGCTTCTACACCCAAGACGAGCCGAGCAACGGCCTGCTTGGTCAGACGCGCCGTGGCGAAGCTGAGTCGGTTGCCGTGTATACGCGCTCCGGTCAGCTGGTCGGCGATGACTCCCGCCATGCCACGACGTATAACCCGCCTTCGCGCTCGCAGGACAGTGTTGCGAGCGGTTATCGTCCTGGTGCCTATGACACGCCGTCGAGCTACGCCGAGAACACCCGCGCCCGTGCCGCCGCTGCGCCCGCGCCTGCACCGAGCGATGCCTCGGCCTATGCGAGCAATATCATCAACGCCACGCCGCAGCTGCCGGCCTATGTCCTGCGCCCCGAGAGCTATGACGACGTGGAGACCGTGGTGCGCCGCGTTCGCACCAAGCAGCCTGTCGCACTGATTTTTGTGGGCGTACGCACCGAAGTTGCCAAGCGCGTCTTGGACTTCTCTTACGGCTTTGCCTGCGGTCTGGGTGCCACGGTCAAGGAGGTGGGCGACCGCGTGTTCATGGTGCTGCCCGCCGGTTGCGAGGTCAAAGATTCCGATCTCAAGAAGCTTCGTGCCGACGGCTACCTCAAGTAAAGACAAGACGAGGAGATTCCCATCAACATCTACACTATCGTCCAGCTGGTCAACACGCTGTTCAACTTCTATTCCACGCTCATTGTCGTCTACTGCTTTATGACGTGGATTCCCATGAAGCAGGGTGGTTTGCTTCAGGATATTGCCGCGGTGCTTGATAGCGTGTGCGGTCCGTGGCTCAACCTGTTCCGTCGTTTCATCCCGCCGATGGGCGGTATCGATTTTTCGCCGGTCGTTGCGATTATTGCGTTGCAGTTGGTGCAGAGGCTGGTTCTGCAGCTTCTTATAGGTATACTCGTGTAGAACTGACTTAGTAACTTACGTCGGGCGTGTAGCGCCGAAGCGATGAAAAAGGAGACTTGTTATGGCTATTACCCCTGCAGACATCCAGGCTCAGACTTTCTCTGAGGCCAAGCGTGGCTACGATCCTGCTGAGGTCGACGTCTTCTTGGAGACGCTGTCCTCCGAGGTTGACGCTATGCTCGCTAAGATCGTCGACCTTAAGGGTCGTCTGACTGCTACCGAGCAGCAGCTTGCCGATGCGCAGGCTCAGCTTGCCCAGGCTCAGGATGCCACCGCCCAGGCCGCTCCTGCCGCCCCCGTGGCTGCTCCCGCCCCTGACTTCTCCGCTCAGGAGCGCCAGATTTCCGCTGCCCTGATCGCTGCCCAGCAGACCGCTGAGACCATCGTTAACGATGCCAACGAGAACGCTGAGCGTATCCGCAATGAGGCTGACGCCAAGGCCCGCGAGGTTATCCGCCAGGCTCTGACCGAGAAGCAGGCCGAGCTCGAGGAGATCGATCGTCTCAAGGCTTCCCGTGAGGAGTTCAAGGCCGAGTACCTCAAGCTCATCCAGCACTTCATGGACGATGCCCAAAACTCCTTCCCGGCCGACCTCATGGCCTCCACGCCGGTCGGTTCCGCCGCTTCTCCTGCGGTGACTGTTCCCGCCGAGCCGCTGCCCGTCGCTGACCCGGTTGTCCCCGTGGCCGATCCCTTCGCCCCGATCGACAACTTCGCTGCCGACGACCTGGACTAACATTCGGCCTACAATTTAGTGCCTAGAAAGGACCCGCAGCTTGCGGGTCCTTTTTTATGACTGTACCGGGGCGCGCAACATAAAAAACCGAGCCCTGCACATAGTGGCGCAGAACTCGGCGAACCGGTGAGCGGTCAAGGATAGGTTTTAGGGCATGTCCCAAAACCTACTTGAGGAGGAAGTCGGAGAGGGGAATGGTACGGGCCTCGCGATGCTCGGGATCGGCGATGTGGTCGGCAGGATATCCGCAGACGAGCATGTGATAGGGATAAACGCCTTTGGGCAGGTTGAACTGCTCCTGTGCCACCTCGGGCTTAAAATGGCATACCTAGCACGTTCCCAGGCCCTGCTCGGTGGCCTCCATCATCATCTGATCACATACGATGGACGTATCGATTTCACTGGAATTCATCTGATCATACGGGCGCACCCAAGCATCATCAGTAACGCTGCAAATAAGGAAGACAAGCGGAGCGCCAAAGATAGACCCATCACGAGCAAACCGAGGCTGACAAGCAGCAGCCTTCTCCAGAAGCTCAGGCGTATCCAACACCATCACACGGGTTGGATGATTATTACAAGCAGAAGGAGCAATACGCCCAGCCTCAACAATGGCATCCACCACAGCCTGCTCAACAGAACGATCCTCAAACTCACGACAAGAATACCGAGACCGAGCCAGATCCAAATACCCCATAACCAAACCCTCCAAAGTCAGCAAATCAATCCAAGGTAAACCAAAGGGTACCCAAACCCCCATCCACCCAAACGCCCACCGAATACCAAAGTGTTCAATTGAGTATTAAAGGCCCCCTCGGCCAACCCCCCATTGCGCTCTAACTATCAGCCAAAGTTCCAATGGTGGTACGTAAGGCGAAGGGCCGGCCACGGTTTACTTTCGAACGACTCTGCTACGCAGCCGGAGTGAGAAAGCAAACCGTGGCCGGCCCTTCGCCGCCGGGACACGTACCCCCAATTAACTGTTCTTCATGACAATCGAATCCACAACATCGGCCACATTCTCACAGCAGTCAGCGCAGTACTCCAGGAAGGCGTATACGTCACGCCAGGCGATGACCTCGAGCGGGTCCTTGCCGTTAACGTGCAGGTTGCGCATGGCGTTGATATAGAGCTCGTCGGCTTCGGACTCGATGGTGTTGATCTGGATGACGAGTTCGCGCAGGGTCTTGGACTTGCGGTAGTTGGGCAGCTCGACCATCAGGTCTTTCATGGCGCGGCAGGCGTCAGTCACCTTGTGGGCGATGACGATGGCGTCGGGATGGATGCTCTGGATGTTGGTGAAGTAGACGCGCTGCACGACGCCCTCGATGCGGTCGAGCACGGTGTCGAGTGAGCAGCTCATCAGATCCAGATCCTCGCGCTCGAGCGGGGTGATAAAGGCGGTGAGCAAGGCGTCCTCAAGCTCATGGTGCTTCTTGTCGGCCGCATGCTCGATCGCGTGCATCTTGTTGAGCATATCGTGAATCTTTGCGGGATCGAAGTTCTCGAAAATCTTGGTGAGCAGCTCGGCGGCCTGGACGGCAAGGTCGGCGCAGGCGACGTAGTTGTCGAAGTAGAACGAATCGGGTTTCTTTGCCATGGGTGGGTCCTTTCGAGGCGAAGACGGGTGGGCGAGGTAATGCAGTCCGGATGGACGTTCGGTTTGACTAGAGGAACATCATGAACAGCTTGGCCATGACAAAGCTGATGAGTCCGCAGGCGGGGAAGGTGAAGAACCAGGTGAACATCATGTCTTTGACGACGCCGAAGTTGATGGCTGAGAGGCGCTTGACGGCACCGACGCCCATGATGGCGCAGGTCTTGATGTGTGTGGAGGACACGGGGATGCCGGTAAGGGTGGCAAGCAGCAGGTTTGCGGCGCCTGCGAGGTCGGCGGAGAAGCCCTGGTACTTTTCGAGCTTGACCATGCTCTGGCCGACGGACTTGATGATGCGCTCGCCGCCCACGCTGGTGCCGATACCCATAGTGGCCGAGCACAGCAGCATAATCCAGATGGGGATGCCGGCATCGCCGACGCTCGTCTGGCCGCTGGCAAAGGCCACGCCTAAAAAGAGCACGCCGATGAACTTCTGTCCATCCTGCGCGCCGTGCATAAAGCTCATGGCCGCAGCGCTCGCGATCTGAGCGTATTTAAAGAAGACATTGGCACGTCGCCTGTTGGCGGCGGCGAAAAGAATCGAGACGAGCTTGCACAGGACCCAGCCCATGACAAAGCCCAGGCCGATGGAGAGCGCCAGGCCGTAGATGACCTTCATCCACTCGTGGACGTTGACGCTGCTCGCACCGCCGAGGGCGATGGCGGCACCGGTCAGGCCGGCGATAAGGCTGTGGCTTTGCGAGGTGGGGATGCCAAAACGCGACGCTGTGGCGCCGTAGACGACGATGGAGAACAGCGCCGCGCAGAGGCAGGCGAGCGCCATGGTGCTGTTTCCGCCAAAGTCGACGATATGTGAGATGGTGTTGGCGACGCTCGCGTTAAAGTGCGTCATGATGAGCACGCCGAGGAAGTTGAATGCGGCGCTCATGAGAATGGCGGCGCGGGCGGGCATGCAACGCGTAGTGACGCAGGTCGCGATGGCGTTGGGCGCGTCGGTCCATCCATTGACGAAGATGGCGCCCAACGCGAGGATCACGGTGACGGCAAGGACTGGGTTCGACACAATTTGGCCGAGGAAGGTTGAGAACGTTACGTCCATATATGGGCTTTCTCGAAGTTTGCAGACACGTTACAAAAACATGATAAATCGTATCACCTCCTGTGGGTTTCTTTACCGAGTTCTGATGGGAGAAGTGAACTTTTTGGCACTAAAATTGAATATTAGCCCTGTTGACCGCGGGTGTTCTTTTTGCTAACACGCCATGCGGACACGTGCGATTACTACGACACTCCAAAACCACAGTCTGTTCGCTTTACAACATGCAAACATGCGTTCGATAATAGGAGGCATGGAATATCGACAGACAGATGGCAAAACTCGACGCGTGCACAAGCAGTATGTGGACGTTGTAGCTCGCATCCTCGCGGGCGGACAAGTCGTGCCGGTTACCGTCTGCTGGGTCGACGGTCGCTGCTTTACGATTGACGAGATTGTCTCGACCACTGGGTTTGGCCTGACGGTCCACGGCATTCGTACGGCAACCTATAAGGTGCGTTTTGGCGGGCACGCGACCGAGTTGTATCTGGAGGACCAGACGCGCGAACGACCAGATGGCTCGCAGGCCCATCTGATACGTTGGTGGGTCTGGGCCTTTGATCGTACGCTCGAGGGCGAGCGCCGTGGGTAAGGACATATGGCATTCGGGTACAATGACAGGAATCTTGTCACCTACGGCGCTGTCGCGGCGCTTTTGAAAGGACGAAACTATGAACGATATCCAGGGCTATCAGAACGGCCCCATCGAGAGCAGCGCAAGCCGCGCCAAGGAGATGTCGCCGCGCGCGTACAACCTTGTCATGTCTGCCCTGATCTTCTTGGGCTTTTGCGCCATGGGCGCCGGCGCCTACTTTACGAGCACCATGTCGTTTGCGCGCATGATGATGAGCGGCGCCGCCTTGCCGCTGGTCTTTGGCTCGTTTATTTTGACCATCGTCGGCATGGTCATGATGTCGGCCGCCGCCAGCAAGCAGTCCGTGGGCCTGTCCCTTGTGGGCTACGTAATCTTTGCGAGTACCTTTGGCCTGACCGCGTCGTTTGGCCTTGCCAACTACGACCTGCCCACCATCAACACTGCCTTTATCGCCACGGCCGCCATCACCTTTGTCTTTGGCGCCTTGGGCGTGACGTTCCCCAAGTTTTTCCAGCGCGTGTATGGCATCGGTTTTGGCATTCTGCTCGCCACTATTCTGGTTGAGATCGTGCTGATGTTCATGGGCGTCTCGCAGACCATCACCGATCTGATCGTGATCGTGGTGTTCGCCGGCTTTATTGGCTACGACACCTATGTTGCCACGACGGTGCCGCCTACGCTGCCCAACGCCGTGCTTATGGCATCCAACCTGTTCGTGGACATCATCAACGTGTTCCTGCGCATTCTGAACATCCTTGGCCGTCGTGACTAGTGGCGAATTGCGGCGGTGCTTGCCGTGCGTGTAAATCGATGCGAAAGGCGGTCCTTCGGGGCCGTCTTTTTTGTACGCGGCGGGGTATCATGGATGGGAAAAGCCGATAGCGGCAGCGACAGGAAAGGTGGCCACGTATGGCAGACGTCGACAACAGGAACCGTAACCGCAGGTCCAACCGAGCGGGTCAGCCCAATCCCAAGCGCGAGGCCCGTGCCAAGGCCGCCGAGCGTCACGCGGCAACTGTGTCCGAAGCGTGCGCCAAGGATATCGAGCGTTCGCTTGCCGGTGTTCGCGAGTTTGACGGTATGCCTGCCGGCTTTGTCGCGGCGATGAAGGCCAAGGTTCAGAGTGCTGTGGCCACCGAAGAACAGGTTGCCGAGGACGTCGAGGGCGCGGAGGCTGCCGAGACCGAGGCGGCACCCGAGAGCGAGGCAGCGCCCGAGACCGAGGCAGCTCCTGAGCCCGTCGAGGAGCCTGCCGAGGAAATCGCCGGAGCTGAGTCCGCGCCTGCTGAGGAGCCTGCTGCGTCCCTGCCTGAGGTCACCGTGCTCGATGCCTCCGCCACGCAGGCCATCTTGGACAACGGTCGTGGCTATGCGCAGTTCTGCGACATGGCCGTGCTCGCCTTTGCCTCGTTCACCAACCCGGGCGGTGGCTATATTCAGGGTTATCTGGGCCAGGAGGCCACACTGTGCGCCGATTCGTATCTGTACAACGTTCTCGATAAGCAGCGCAAATGGTACGGCGAGAACCGTCGCCGCAACATCAACTGCGAGCTCTATCGTAACCGCGCCCTAGTGGTGCCTGCGGTGCGCTTCGACCGCAACCACGTGCATGCATACGCCGACGTGATCGTGGCCGCCGCGCCCAACGTTAAGCGCGCCCGCCAGGAGTATCGTGTGGGTGACGATGCCCTGCTGGACGCCCTGCGCGATCGCATCCGCTTTGTGCTTGCCATCTGCGACGAGCTGGGTCGCGAGAAGCTCGTGCTGGGTGCTTGGGGCTGCGACAACAACGGCTTTGACGCAGAGGCCGTGGCCGAGCTCTTCCGCAAGGAGCTCGCGTCGGGCGACTTTAAGGTCAAGCAAGTCTTCTTTGCCGTGCCTTCTACGCGCTGGGATGAGGATTTTGCCAAGTTCGAGCACGTGCTGGCAAACTTCCCCGAGCGCAACGAGGAGTCCTATGCTCAGGTTGCCGCTCGCGCTGCGGCAGCTCGCGCCGCCGAGCAGGCCCAGGCTGCTACCGAGGATGATGAGGACGAGGACGATTGGCGCAAGTACCTGTAACCGGTACGTGTTGACAGATAGGTCGAGCCGGCGGGAGAGGCTGCTCCCGTCGGCTTTTTACTAAAAGGAAGGGCTTACGATGAAAAACGTTCTATGCTTTGGCGACAGCAACACCTATGGTTACGATCCGGCGGGCATGCGCGACGGCACCGCGGTGCGCTATGCGCGGGATGTGCGCTGGTGTGGCGTGGCCCAACGTGACTTAGGCGAGGGCTGGCATGTAATTGAAGAAGGCCTCAACGGCCGCACGACGGTACGCGACGACATGTGCCATCTGGACACCAATCTTAACGGCATTCGCGCGCTTCCGATGATGCTCGAGGCCCATAAGCCGCTGGACGCCATTGTGATCATGCTGGGCACCAACGACTGCAAGACGGTCTTTAACGTGACGGCTGCCGATATCGCTCGTGGCGCCATGGCGCTGATTCGCGCCGTCCGCGCGTTTCCGTGGACCGACGCTGCGCCTTGTCCGCGCATTCTGCTGATGGCGCCTATCAAGATTAAGCCGCAGATCGCCGACGTATATATGACCGATTTTGACGAGCATTCCGTAGAAGCCTCGGAACATTTTGGTGAGTACTACGCGCATGTGGCTGAGCAGTTTGGCTGCGACTTTTTGAATGCCGCCGACTTTGCCGAGCCGGGCGATATCGACTATCTGCATATGATGCCCGAAAGCCATGAGAGCCTGGGTCACGCCGTGGCAGCCAAGCTCCAAGAGATGCTCGGAGAGTAGCGCGACCCCAAACCACCGCAAAGGGGGCGGGCGCCTTTGCGGTGGCTTGGACTGCGAATCTTAATACTGCCACATGTGGTTGACGGGGCCGGAACCTTTGCCCATGTTCAGGCCGGCGGCCAGAGCGCCTGTCAGGTATGCCTTGCCTGCGTTGACGGCGTCGGCAAGATCCATGCCCTGGGCCAGCGCGCAGGCGATGGCGGACGAGAGCGTGCAACCGGTGCCATGCGTGTTGCCGGTCTCGATGCGCTTGTGGCGGAACCACGTGGTGAGCGGATCGCCCAGGTGGTTGCCCTCGTCATCGAGCGGCGCGGGCTCTGCTAGCACATCGTTGGCCTCGTTGACAAAATGCCCGCCCTTAACGAGAGACGCGCAGCCAAAGCGGCGGGTGAGAAGCATGGCGGCATTTTGCTGAGTGCGCTCGGAATCGACCTCATAATCGAGCAACGCCATGGCCTCGGGAATATTGGGCGTGATGACGGTCGCCAGTGGGAACAGGCGGCGTGTAAGTGCTTCGGCGGCGTCCTCTGCGATCAGACGAGCACCCGAGGTGGCGACCATGACGGGGTCGACGACGATATTTTGTGCGTCCCAGGCACTCAGACGGTCGGCGATAACCTCGATAATCTCGGCAGAGGAGACCATGCCGATCTTGACGGCACTGGGGCGGATATCGTCAAAAACGGCATCGATTTGCGCCGCGACAATATCCGGGGAGATGTTTTGCACGGCGGTGACACCGAGCGTGTTTTGTGCGGTTATGGCTGTGATGGCCGTCTCGGCATACAGACGGTGCGCCGTGATGGTCTTGATGTCGGCCTGAATGCCGGCACCACCGCTGGAATCTGATCCTGCGATGGATAGAACGGCGGGTACCTTACTGCGATCCATGTTCGCTCCCTTGTTCGGTCGGATTCAAATGGGTCTTCTGCCTGCATTATAAAGTTGCCCGGGCCGGCTGTATGCCGAACCCGGGCGGGTAGTGCAATCTTTACGCAAACGCAAGCAAATGTTCACACGTCAACAATTGACGAACACCTTGTTACCGATTGTGGCTCCGGAGACGCGTTAATCCTCCATGCCGAGGTCGATCGTCGTGCCTTCGAACACCTTGTTAACGGTGCGGACGGCGCACATCTTGCCACACATGGTGCAAGTGCCCTCGGTGGCGGCGGGGGACTCCTCGTAGCGCTTCTTGCCCGTAACCGGGTCGAGCGCGCACTTCCACATGGCGTCCCAGTCGAGCTTGCGGCGTGCCTGGCCCATCTTGTCGTCCATGTCGCGGGCGTGGGGCACCTTTTTGGCGATGTCGGCGGCGTGTGCGGCAATCTTGGTGGCCATGAGGCCGTCGAGCACGTCCTGGGCGTTGGGCAGGCACAAGTGCTCGGCCGGCGTCACGTAGCACAGGAAGTCGGCGCCGGAGCTGGCGGAGATAGCGCCGCCGATGGCAGCGGTGATGTGGTCGTAGCCCACGCCGATATCGGTCACCAGCGGCCCGAGCACATAGAACGGGGCGTTGTGGCACAGGCGCTTCTGCAGTTTCATGTTGGCGGCGATCTCGTCGAGCGCCATGTGGCCCGGACCCTCGACCATAACCTGGACGCCGGCGGCCCATGCGCGCTTGCACAGCTTGCCCAGCTCGATCATCTCGGCGGTCTCGGTGGCGTCGTTGGAGTCGTAGAGGCAGCCCGGGCGACAGGAGTCGCCGAGCGAAATCGTCACGTCGTACTCGTGGCAGATTTCGAGCAGCTCGTCGTAGAACTCATAGAACGGGTTCTCGTTACCGGTGACCTCCATCCAGCCAAACAGCAGCGAGCCGCCGCGGCTGACGATGTTCATGAGGCGGCCGGTCTCCTTGAAGGTCTTGATGACCGATTTATTGATGCCGCAGTGGATGGTCATAAAGTCCACGCCGTCTTCGGCGTGCGCGCGCACGACCTCGAGCAGATCGTTCTTGGTCAGCTTGACCAGCGGCTTTTCCATGTAGCCGATGGCATCGTACATGGGGACGGTGCCTACCATGAGCGGCGTCTCGTCGATGAGCTGCTGGCGGAACTGGCGCGTCTTGCCCGAGTTGGAGAGGTCCATGATGGCGTCGGCGCCAAAGTCCTCGGCGATCTTGACCTTCTTCCACTCTTCGGCGGCATCGGCCTTGTCGCCCGAGATGCCCAAGTTGACGTTGACCTTGGTGGACAGGCCCTCACCGACGCCAAAGGCGCGCATGCCCTTTTTGATGTGCACGATGTTGGCGGGAATGGCGATGCGGCCGTCGGCCACGCGCTCGCGGATGTACTCGGGGTCGCGATGCTCGCGCTCGGCGACTTCCTTCATCTGCGGTGTGATCTGCCCGGCGCGGGCGAAGTCGATTTGCGTGACGAGCTTGGGCTCGGTCTGTGTGCTCATTGGCACGGCTCCCTTCGTTGGCATTACCCATATCAGGTTTGCGGGTCAGGGCGGGCGCGCCCAGTCTCAGCCTGCCGTCTTGTCCTGCAAGCTCCCCGTTTATGTGGTGGGCTCAAGTATAGCCTGAATGGGTACGATTGGGCCAACAAGCGTGCCTGTGGGGAGGCGAACATGGAAGACAAGCATCTATATCGAGAGACACAATGGGATGTATCGGCCGAGGAAAGCCGTGCGCACCATGGCCTTGTCGCGATTGGTTTTGCGGTGCTTGCCGTGTTGGTGATTGCCTTTTGTATTTGGACGTTCGGCGGTCGTGGCGGCGTCACCTGGGGGTTTGAAGCCGACGATGCCCTGCCGATTATGACCATGAAAGTTTCTGGTGGCAACACGGTTGCCGCACCGGGCGACTATTGGTATCCGCGCGACGAGTTTGTGCAGCTGCAGTTGAGCGGCGGGTCTATTCCGGGCGAAGAAATCGAACGCGTGACGTTTGATGAGGCACTCAAAACACTCATGGTGGAGCTCAAAGATCAGGGCGATGTGCCCACGACCATGGATATCGCTCTGACGGAGTGGCGTCTGGAACCTCCGTCGGGCGTTACGGTATCCGACGTAGAGCACGTTAAGATTACCTACCAAGATGGCTCGACGAGCGAGATTGCAAAGGCCGATGGCTTGGCGGAGTAACGGGGTGTTTGGAAACGGCGGGCCTATAGTGCCTGCGCGTTCATGAAAACCAGGGTGTTTTTGTCTGAAAGCTCGGGGATGTGCCGATAGCCGATATTGAATGCGGTAAGTTCGCTTGCATCCTCGAGCTTGTTTTCTGCCATCCACCGCACCATGGAGCCGCGCGCCTTTTTGCTGGCGGTCGACTGTTGGATGGGCTTCCCGTTGCGGATGCCCTCGCCAAAGAGGCATGTGACGGCTGTGGCGTCGCCCGCGAGGTGGGGCAGAACGGCTTTGGCATACTCTACGCTGGCGAGGTTGACGATCGTGGTGTTTGAGCCTGCCGGGGCGATAGCCCGCGCGAGCTTGTCGCTCCAAAACGCGTAGAGGTCTCGGGCATCGTCAACGGCGAGCTTCGCGCCCATCTCCAGCCGATACGGTTCGACGGCATGAAAGGGACGAACGCACCCGTAGAGGCCGGAGAGGATCCAGAGATGGTCTTGCAGCCATGCGAGCTGCGCGGAATCCATCACCTCGGGTGCCATGCTCTGGTATTGAATGCCGTGATAGGACATGACGGCGGGGGAGATTCGACGCGCGATATCGGGATCGGCGAGGTCGGCATCGCTCAGGACGAGCATAAATTCGTGAAGCGTATCCAGGCACACTGTAAGCAGTTTGTCACTCACGTTCCACAGCGCCTGCAGGCCGCCGCTGCCTTCATTCCGCTCGATATCTAGCAGTGCGCGGTGGAGGCGAGCCGTCTCGCGCACAAAGGGCGGGATGCCCAGGACTTCAAAAGCATCTTGGGCCGCGCGCATCTGCTTGGCGGGCGAAATGATGACTTGAAGCATGGACTCTCCTCTGCCAAAAAAGTTGCGGTGGAATACGGTCTGTTTTGGCCGTTTATGGGCCAGTTTAGTCCGTATTTCACCGCAACTGATGAAGGGTTGGTTAGGCTCGCTCGATGAAGGCCTTGTAGCCGCGATAGGCCTCGTAGATGTCGGCCTTGTTGGCGACCTCCCACAGGGCGTGCATGGACAGGACGGCAACACCGGAATCGATGACGTTCATGCCGTACTTGGCCATGATGTAGGCGATGGTGCCGCCGCCGCCCGCGTTGACGCGGCCGAGCTCACAGGTCTGGAAGTCCACGCCGGCCTCGTCCATGATGTCGCGGACGAGGGCCACGTACTCGGCATCAGCGTCGTTGGAACCGCCCTTGCCGCGGCTGCCCGTGTACTTGTTAAAGCACAGGCCGCGACCCATAAAGGCCGCGTTCTTGGTCTCGAACTTGCCGGCATAGCCCGGGTCGAAGCCGGCGGACACGTCAGAGGAGAGCATACGGCTGCGGGCGAGCGCGCGGCGCAGGGCCAGCGGGCTATCCTCGCCGGCGAGCGTCATGATCTCGGCGACGGTGTTCTCGAAGAAGCGACTTGTCATGCCGGTGGCACCCACGGAGCCAATCTCCTCCTTGTCGACGATGAGCGTGATGCTCGTGCGCTCGACATTGGCCACATTGATCTGGGCGAGCATGGACGGATAGGCGCAGACGCGGTCGTCGTGGCCATAGCCCAGAATCATGGAGCGGTCGAGACCCATGTCGCGGGCGGGGCCGGCGGGCACGACCTCGATCTCGGCGGAGAGGAAGTCCTCCTCCTCGACGTCGTACTGCTCCTTGAGGATGTCCAGGAACATCTGCTTGACGGGCTCCTTGGGGGCGTCCTTGTCGTCCTCATCGAACTTGACGGGACGGCCGCCCACGATCACGTCGAGGATCTCGGCGTCGACGGCGTCTTTGGCAGGCTTAGACATCTGCTCGCTCGAGAGATGGATCAGCAGGTCGGAGATGGTAAAGATCGGGTCGTCGGCCTTGTCGCCGATATTGATGTCGACGGTGGTGCCGTCCTTTTTGCAGATGACGCCTACGAGCGCGAGCGGGGAAGCGACCCAGTGGTAGCTCTTGACGCCGCCATAGTAGTGCGTGTCGAGATAAGCCATGTCGCCGGCCTCGAAAGCGGGGTTCTGCTTAAGGTCCAGGCGCGGCGAGTCCACGTGGGCGCCCAGGATGTTAAAGCCCTGCTCGAGCGGGGCGGTGCCCAGGTTGACGAGCATGAGGTCCTTGCCGTGGTTAGCGGCGTACACCTTGTCGCCTGCCTTGAGCTCGCGGCCTTCGGCGATCACGGTCTCCAGGTCGACGTATCCCGCCTTCTCGGCCATCTTGATGCCGGTCTTGACGCACAGGCGCTCGGTCTTGTTTTCGCTTAAAAACTGCTTATAGCCGCGGCAAAGCTCCTCGAGCTCCTCGACTTGCTGTGGCGTGTACTTTTTCCATGCGCAGGGACGCTCCATGACGCAGGCTCCTTTCGGATCGATCGTGCTGGTTGATGTACCGTGAGCCATCGTATCACGCGCGGGCTTACGGTGGCGGGGGAGCTTGATGTGAGGTGGCCGCGGGGCGGGGAGCGTGTAAACTGGAGTGAGCAAACCGTGCCCAGCTCAAAGCGAGGTATTTAATATGTCTGACAAGCGCCGCACTTTTGCCGTTATCGACGGCAACTCACTCATGCATCGCGCCTTCCACGCCGTGCCGCCGACCATGAACGCGCCGGACGGTCGCCCCACCAACGCGATCTTCGGCTTTCTGAACATGTTTCTTAAGATGATCGATGCCTTTAACCCCGACGGTGTGGTCGTGGCGTTTGATAAGGGCAAGCCGCGCGTGCGCATGGAGATGCTGCCGCAGTATAAGGCGCAGCGCCCGCCCATGGACCCCGACCTGCACGCGCAGTTCCCTATGATCAAGGAGCTGCTCACCGCGCTCAACGTGCCGATTCTGCAGTCTGAGGGCTGGGAAGGCGACGATATCCTGGGAACCATGGCGCGCTTGGGCGAGCAGGCCGGCTGCGACATGCTGCTGGTGACCGGCGACCGCGACATGTATCAACTCGTGACCGAGCACGTCAACGTGGTATCGACTCGCAAAGGCCTGTCCGACGTGGCGATTATGACGCCCGAGAGCGTGGATGACCTGTATCACGGCATTACGCCGGCGCTCGTGCCCGATTTTTACGGTCTAAAGGGCGATACGTCGGACAACATTCCGGGTGTACCGGGCATCGGCCCCAAAAAGGCGAGCGCGCTCATTGCGCAGTACGGTAGCCTGGACGAGGTTATCGCACACGCCGACGAGGTCAAGGGCAAGATGGGCGAGAACCTGCGTGCACACATCGACGACGCACTGCTGAGCCGTAAGGTGGCGACCATCCGCACCGATGCGCCCGTTGAGCTCGATTTTGGGGCGACGTCCTTCCCGGCGTTTTCTGCCGATGAGGTTTCCGCGGCACTGGGTACGCTCGGCATTACCGCCATGCAGAACCGTTTCTTGGCGCTGATCGGTGACGAGGGCGGGGCTGCTGCCTCCAGTGTGTTTGAGATACCTGCGATGGTTCGCGCATCCGCCGGCGATGTTGACGCGCTTGGTGCCGTTGCGGCTGAGGTCTCCCGCGCGATTGATGCCGGCGAGTGGGTCGCCGCCGTGGTGGACGACGATAAGGAAGAGGGCGCGCTCTTTGGACTGACGCGCACGCTGTGGTTGGCGACGTCCAAGGGGCTCTTTGCGCTTGAGGAGGGCGACGGCGGTACCACTGCCGTAGTCGATGGCTTCAACTTCGCCCACGGCGTGATCGCCGGTGTGCTTGCGCGCCTGTTTATGGAGGGCTGCGTGGCGAGCCCGGATATGAAGGCGTTGCTGCATGAGCTTTCGCCCATCGATTCTTCGGAGCCCGAGCTCATGGATCCGCTGGCAGTCGACTCCACGCGCATCTTCGATACCGTGGTCGCTGCCTACCTGCTGGATTCCGATCGCTCCGAGTTCGATGAGGCATATCTTGCCGATACGTATCTGCAGATGGCGCTGCCTGCGGCGCGCGGTGCAGAGGATGCCGGTGAGGACGCTCCGGCGCCCGCCGCTCGCACGGCGGCCTTGACGCTGGCGCTGGTCGCACCGCTGCGCGACCGCATGGCCCGCGAGAATGCCGCCAACGTGTTCGATGGCATCGAGATGCCGCTCGTTCCGGTGCTTGCCAAGATGGAGCGCGCGGGCATGCTCGTGGACCCCGATCGCCTGCGCAGTCTGTCCGAGGGTCTGGCGACCCAGATCACCGAGGTCGAGCGCAGTATTCGCGACCTGGCGGGTGACGAGACCTTTAATATTGGCAGTCCTATGCAGCTGTCGCACG
>CABQSP010000015.1:0-36587 GCA_902466855.1 uncultured Collinsella sp.
AACAAGCTGCGCGTCTGCAAGAAGTGCGGCCACAAGTTCTAAGCTGCCCGCAACAACAAGTTGCCAGCAAAGGCCCGGATGCCCCACGGCATCCGGGCCTTTTTCTATCCCTACTCATTGGGGACAGACTTAAATGAGTACCCTAACTGGGTAAGCATAAATTAGCGGGTCGTGCTGTATAAATTGCTTGTGTGCGCGTTTATGCGCGTTAGATTGCGTTTAATTACGCACCTATGCGTATATATGCGCCGTTTACGGGGCAATAATGACCGTTTAGCGGTGAGATACGCAAAAACGCGCACAGACGCGCGTGTTTGTGCGAATATAGAGCTGTCAGAAATGCAAGACGTTCTATGACACAGGAGACACATAATGGCAGATTCCAAGCAGGCTCCACTCGACGCCGCGGCAGCCGCCAAAGCGGCATTTGCTTCGGTCCAGAACAAGCCGTTCCCTAACGACATCTTTACGGCTCCCGAGCTCCGTTGGGCTGTGATCGGTTGCGGCGTTATTGCCAACCAGATGGCTCAGTCCCTTGCCCTGGCCGTCCGCAAGCTTACGGGCGTTGCCAACCGCACGCTCACCAAGGCTCAGACTTTTGCCGACCAGTACGGCGTCGAGAAGGTCTATGACACGGTTGAGGATCTCTACGCCGATCCTGACATCGACGCCGTCTACATCACCACCCCGCACAACACCCATATCACCTATCTGCGCGCCGCCCTGGCGGCTGGCAAGCACGTTCTCTGCGAGAAGGCCATCACGCTCAACTCCGCCGAGCTCGATGAGGCCCGCGCCATTGCCGCCGAACACAACGTGGTCCTTATGGACGCTACCACGGTGCTCCACATGCCCTTGTATCAAGAGCTGCGCCGCCGCATGGATGCCGGCGAGTTTGGCCACATGAACCTCGCTCAGCTCAACTTTGGCAGCTACAAGGAGTACGGCGACCTGACTAACCGCTTCTACAATCGTAACCTTGCTGGTGGTGCCATGCTCGACATTGGCGTCTATGCCCTGTCCGTCATGCGCCTCTTTATGGCAAGCCAGCCCGCTGAGGTCGTTTCGCTGGGCAACACCTGTGAGACCGGTGTCGACGTTGCGGGTGGCATCGTCTGCCGTAATGCAGAGCAGCAGCTGGGTGTTGTGAGCCTTACGCTCCACTCCAAGCAGCCCAAGCGCTCGATTATTAGCTTCGATAAGTGTTATATCGAGGTCAACGAGTATCCGCGCGCCGATCATGCGACCATCGTGTGGACTGCGGACGGCCACCGCGAGGAGGTCCACGCCGGCACCGAGGCTTACGCCCTTTGCTATGAGATGGCCGATCTTGAGAAGGCCGTTGCCGGCGACGACTCCAAGCGCGAGCTGCTGGATTATGCTTCTGATGTTATGGAGCTTATGACCAGGCTCCGCTCCGATTGGGGAGTCGTGTACCCCGAGGAGGAGTAAGCGATGCTTGCGGAAGATAGGCTCAACGCGATCGTGTCGATGGTGCAGCAAGCCGGCTCGGTTACAGTGCCGGAGCTTGCCGATACCCTGGGCGTGACGGCGTCTACCATTCGGCGCGACCTGCAGACGCTCGACCGAGCGCATCGCATCGCCAAGGTCCACGGTGGAGCGACGAGTCTTGAGCGCGCGCACGTGACGCGCGACCTAACGCTTAATGAGCGCAGCGACCTCCATAACGACGACAAGGAGCGTATCTGCGCCCGTGCGGCGGCGCTTGTGGAGTCTGAGAGCTTTGTATACATCGACTCGGGCTCGACGACGCTTAGGCTCATCGAGCATCTTCCACACCTTGAAGATGTCACCTATGTGACCGATTCCGTGCTCCATGCTCAGCACCTTGCTTTGCGCGGCATGCGTACCGTGGTGCTGGGCGGCGAGCTCAAACCCGAGACCGAGGCGCTCGTTGGCCCCGATGCCTTGGCAACCTTAGACCGCTACAACTTCAACTGTGGCTTTTGGGGCTCTAACGGCATTGCCGCCGAGCAGGGCTTCACGGCGCCCGATATCGAGGAGGCGCAAGTAAAGCGTATTTCGATGCGCCATACGGCCAAGCGCTTCGTAATCTCGGACGCCAGTAAATTTGGCATGGTGGCGCCCGTCAAGTTCGCGGACTTCCGTGACGCAACGATTATTACCGCAGGCGATGTCCCTGCCAAGTACCGGGCAATGGACAACGTCATCACGGTCTAACAGCAGGGGACGGGCTAAGGCCAAAACCACCGCGAAGGGGCAGGAACCTTTGTGGTGGTTTTGACGTTTGTCCAGATAAAACCTGCCAAAATAAACCTGTCCCTTTTCGGCGGGTTTTAGGGCTCCCAGGGGCAGGGGGCTTCGATGTGGATGTGCTCTCCGGTTACGGGATGCGTAAAGGACACGCTGTGGGCATGGAGCATCAGGCCGCAGGGACGCGGCGTGCCGTAGAGCTCGTCGCCAACCAGGGGATGGCGCTCGCTTGCCAGGTGCACGCGGATCTGGTGTTTGCGGCCGGTGAGCAGCTCGACATCGATATACGAGCGCGTGGGCAGACCTCGACGGCTCTTAAGACGCTTGAGCACCTTCACGCGCGTTTGAGACGGCTTGCCGCTGGCGCCGACGCGCATCTTTCGGCTGTCATGGCGGTCGCGGGCGATGGGCTTGTCGATGAGCTTTTCGTTCCAGTCGATCTTGCCCTCGGCGAGCGCCAGATAGTGCTTTTCGAAAGCGTGGTCGATGACCATCTGGTCAAAGGAGGGCTGCGTCTGCTTGTCGAGCGAAAACAGCACCACGCCGGTGGTATCACGGTCCAAGCGGTTGAGCGGCTGCATGTCGGTCGCGGCAAAGCCGTCGCCCATCGCCAGCAGCAGGTCGCTGGCGTAGTCGGTGAGCGTGCGCTCTCCGGTGCCGTCGCCGTGGACGATCATGCCGGCGGGCTTGTCGATGGCCATGAGCCAGGCGTCGCAGTAGAGGACTTGAGGTTCTTCGTTCACGTGTTAGCCTTTCGGTTAGCTGATTCCCACAAACATGCAGCCCGAGGTCGCCCCGCGTAGGCGGGCGGCGGGCTTGCGGCCGGCCTGCGCTGCTTCGACGGCACGACGGACGCGGGCGACGGCACGGCCCACCTCATCCGTCTCGAGCAACGTTCCGTCCACCATGAGGCGACGCACGCCGGCATCGAGCAGCTGAGGGACCTGCGGCGTGAGGTCGATGGGGTAGGCATCGTACAGGCGAGAGCGGCCGTGGATGTCGGTTCGGACGGGCATGACCTTTCCGTCGATATTCTTGAGCGAGAGCTTGCGGGCACGCAGGCGGCAGTTGGCACAATCGTGGATGCAGCCGTTGGCAACCTGCAGAATGCAATGCTCGCTTGTCATGACACGCGGGCGGCCAAAGACGGTGATGCCCAGAGCCGCGGGCGCGGCGGCGCCGAGCGAGACAATCTCGCCGAGCGTGATCTCGGGCGAGAGCCAAAACGCACCGGCTCCACGCTCAGCAAGCGCCTCCATGCAGGGCGTGTTGTGCACCGGCAGGCAAGAGCGGACCTCCGCCGTGGCGCCAACCTGGGCGGCCAGGGCAAGCTCAGAGATGTTGCCGATAGCGACGGTGGCTCCGGTATTGATCCAGGGGTCAACGCGCTCGTGGTCAACAGCACGGCAGACCTCGTCGAGTACGGGCACGATACCCTGCTCAAATGCATCGACAGGGGAGAGTCCGACAGCCTCGAGCACGTCTGTGGTCATGTAGAGGCGCGTTGCACCCTCCGCGCGGGCTGCCTCGACGGCCTCGAGCGAGGTGAGGGTGGCACAGATCTGCGGCTCGTCGCGGTAATGCTCGGGCATGGCGCGCGTGCATTTGTCGAGCACCGGCAACTCGAGCGTTTTCGCGCGCTCCGCGTACGGCGTCAGAATGGCCTCTTCCAGCGCCTTGCAGGCGGCGGCGCGCACCTTGTGCACGGCGGAGAAGCCCATACCGCAGCCGGCGTCGAGCGAAATGTCAAAGCTTGCTGCCTCAAAGGGCGAGGAGCCCATGCGGCCTACATGCTCCACCAGATCGGACGCCTCAACCGCACGAGTCTTGGCGGCCTCGACGGTGAAGCCCGTGGCGGTGGCGGTGAGCACGGGGTTGTCACAGCAGGTGAGTGTGACAGTAAACGGCTCGCCCAGACGCGCCACGACGGACACATCAACAGCTCGGCGGCGCAGCACATCGCGTTTGAGCGCGGCGCCGGCGGCATCGATGGCGCGCTGGCTGCGGATGACGCGCACGCGGCAGCCCTCGGGCATGCTGCGGGGCACGCGACACTCGATGATGTCACCGGCGGCGGCATCATCGGTAGCGATAGTGGTTAGGAACTGGTCGAACTCGTCATCGTGGCGAAGTTCCAGCAGGTCGCCCTTGCCCACGGGCTCAAACAGCTCAATGCGGGCGATGGCGGCGCGGCGACGGCGGTCGTCGGGCTTGAGGCCGCGCACATCGCGGTTGGCCGGGCGGCTGCCCAGCACCGTGCCCACGATCTGGCCGCGGTTGTTGGAACGCTCATAGCTCATCATCTCGTCGCCCGAGGTGCCGTCCTGATAGGCGTGCGTAAAGTCGCGGTTGAAGCAGCGCTTGAGCTGGCGCTGGCGGGCGGCGTCCTCGTCCTTATCTACGGCGACCCCGGCCAGCATGTCATCGATCTGATGACGATACACATCAACGATGGAGTACACGTAATCGGGCGCTTTCATGCGGCCCTCGAGCTTGAGCGATGCGGCGCCGGCGTCATACAGACGGCGAACGAGCTGCGAAGTGTTGGTGTCACGCGGGCATAGCGCGCGCTCGCGACCGGCAGGGGAGAGCGTGCGGCCGTCCTCGTCGATCAGCTCGTAGGGCAGGCGGCAGGGCTGGGCGCACATGCCGCGGTTGGCCGAGCGGCCCGCCATGGCAAAGCTCGACAGCAGGCACAGGCCCGAGTAGCAAAAGCAGATGGCACCGTGGCTAAAGACTTCAAGGTCCACATCGGGCGCGGCATCGTGAATGGCGGCAATCTCGTCGATGGAAAGCTCGCGCGAGAGGGTTACGCGGTCGGCGCCCTGCTCGCGGCACCAGATAGTCCCGCGGTCGTCATGGATGTTCGCCTGGGTCGAGATATGTGTCTCGATGCCGGGCATCGTGCGCTTGACCTCAAAGAACAGGCCCCAGTCCTGGATGATGAAGGCGTCGGCACCCAGCGTGGAGCAGCGATGGATGAGTTGCAGCGCATCGCCCATCTCGGACTGCTTGATGACGATGTTGACCGTGACATAGACGCGCGAGCCGGCCAGGTGTGCAGCACGGCAGGCTTGCTCAAAGGCCTCGTCGGTAAAGTTGGTGGCCTTGCGGCGGGCGTTGAAGCTGCCCATGCCGCAGTAGATGGCGTCTGCCCCGGCGGCGAGTGCGGCGGCAAAGGGCTCGGGCCCTCCGGCGGGCGCCAAAAGCTCGGGTCTGCGGTTGGTGGTTCGACTGGCGATTGCGGTCATATCCTGCCTTTCAAAATGCTCAGATATCAAAAGTATAGTGGTGCTGTTGCGGCGGACGAGCCCTGTGGTCCAAGCAGGATAAAGTCTTCAGCAGCCCTTGCAGCAAAAATGATCCGTTTCCCTCCGTCCCATATGGATCGCCTGATCCGATGGGGACGGAGGGAAACGGATCATTTTGAGCTTCACCGTTCGGTCGTGCCGTTCAGCGGCCGAGAGGCGCCGTTGGGCGATAAAATTTTCTCGCAACGTGATAATAATCTTGCATCGCGCGGAAACCTTGGGTACTATCCCAAATCAAGCGCGGTGTTCAGACCGAATTGTGCCTCCCGGTGTGAACGCCGCGCTCACGCTCTCTATCTGATCGTAAGGAGAAAACCATGAGCAAGACCGTCGTGTCTTCCGATAACGCACCTGCAGCCATCGGCCCGTATTCCCCCGGCATCCAGACCGGCAACATGGTGTTCCTGTCCGGCCAGCTGGGCATCGACCCCGCAACCGGCAAGATGCCCGAGGGCGTCGAGGCCCAGGCTAAGCAGTCCCTTGCTAACGTCGAGGCTCTGCTGACCGCTGCCGGCGCCACCTTTGCCGATGTCGTCAAGACCACGGTCTACCTGGCCGACATCGCCGACTTCGCTGCCGTGAACGAGATCTACGCTTCCAAGTTCGAGGCTCCGTTCCCCGCGCGCAGCGCTTTCCAGGTTGCCGCTCTTCCGGCCGGCGGTCTGGTCGAGATCGAGGTCGTCGCCGCTCTCTAAGACGTTGGCGAAAACAAAACATGACATGCAAAAAAGACCCTGCAGTGCGTGTGAACTGCGGGGTCTTTTGTCAAGCGATGCGACAAAAATGATCCGTTTCCCTCCGTCCCCAAGGGTTAACGTTTAGCCTTCCTTGCGGACTTTTTGCAGGTAGCGGTAGACGCTGGGCTCCGAGATGCCCAGCGCGGTGGCGGCGCAGGCCACGGCGCCCTTGAGCATGAACACCCCGTTGCCGTTGAGGTGGCGAATGACGTCCACGCGGTCGCTCTGACCAAGCGACGCTACATCCAGCCCGCGCGCGCTCAGCAACTCGGAAATACTGCGGTCGATGAGCTCCTGCGTAGACTCCGAAAGACTTTCGACCTCGATAGACGCGGGCTCCGCCTGCCTTGGCACAGCGTCGAAGCAGGCCATGAGCTGCTGAGTCATGGCGTTGATGGAGCGTATCGTGGAAAGATCGGTGTTGACGCAAAGCATGCCGACGATCTCGTTGTCCTCACGGATAAAGTACGTCGCCGACTCCAACGTCTTGCCACCGGCACCGCGTCCCTCGTAGCCCGTTATAAACGGCAGGTCGCGATACTTGGCGTCGTGCATGATCTTGAGTGCCAGATCGGTAGCGGGACCGCCGACCTTGCGGCCGCTCACGATACCGTTGCGGATATCGACGATGGCGTGGTCGGGATCCGAGAAATCGTGCAGGACGATCTCGCTGTTCTTACCGAGTACCTGCTCCAGGAAATCGACCATCGGCAAAAAGCGACGTACGGTCTCGTTCACGGGCAACTCCTTTGGGTTCTATCGAAGTGTTCATAACAATTTTTTATCATGGTAACACGCTGCTCATCATCTCGTATATCCGCAGGTACATTGCGTAATACAGACGAACGGTAGAAATTTGGCGGTAAACGGTCGACCAAAAGAAAAGTTAGATGTTATTTTGAACAGACACATTCCTGACCTGCGGAAATGCGTTATCTCAGCTGAAGAATAGTCTGATAACAAAAAATTATTATTGAGAATGAGAATCATCTTTAATACGATATGCAACGAAGGCACAACCTCAACCCCGCACTGCGTCACAATAGAGCGTTAGATGCGAAAACAACTATTTCGAGGATTGGTGGTCAAATGACCCAGGAGACGGTTACGAACGGCACTGAAGCCCTGTTCACTCGCGAAGGCATGCCGCCCGTTAAGGAAATGATCCCGTGTGCCCTTCAGCACGTACTGGCATCGTTTGCCGGCATCATTACCCCGGCGGTCATCATGGCCGGCGTCTACGGCTTTAATAGCCAGCAGAGCACCGACATCATTCAGGTTGCACTCATTCTTTCGGCAATCGACACGGCCCTTCAGGCCTTTGCTCCCTTCCGTCGCATCGGCGGCGGCCTGCCCATCGTCATGGGCGTTTCGTTCGCGTTCCTGCCGGCCCTGCAGGCCATGGGTGCCTCGGGCTTTAGCTTTGGTGCGTTGCTGGGCGGCGAGATCGTCGGCGGTGCCGTTGCGGTCCTTTTTGGTCTGGCCTACAGCAAGATTAAGTGGCTGTTCCCGCCCGTCGTGACCGGTACGGTCATCTTCTCCATTGGCGTCTCTCTCTATCCCACGGCCGTCAAGTACATGGCCGGCGGTATGGGTACGCCGCTGTGGGGCACCCCGCAGGCCTGGTGCGTTGCTCTTATCACCTTCGCCGTGGTCTTTGCGCTCGCCAACTTTGGCAAGGGCACGCTCAAGCTGGGATCTGTGTTCTTTGGCATGATCGTTGGCATGATCGTCTCCATCCCCTTTGGCATGATCGACTTCTCCAGCGTCGCTACCGCCCAGGTCTTCGCCCTTCCCAAGCTCATGCCCTACGCGCTCGAGTTTGATCCCGAGGTCTGCATTACCCTCGCTGTCGTGTTCCCCATGGTTGCCATCCAGGTTATCGGCGACGTCTCCGCTGCCTGCCTTGGTTCCATCGACCGTATGCCCACCGAGCGCGAGCTCTCCGGCGCTATCGTGTCTCAGGGCCTCACCTCTATGGTCGGCGGCCTGCTGGGCGGTCTTCCCACCAGCGCCCTTGGCCAGAACGTGGGCATCATCTGCTCCAACAAGGTCGTCAACAAGTGGGTCTTTGTGATCATCGCGGCCGTCTTTGCCATCGCCGGTCTGTTCCCGCAGCTCTCTGCCGTCCTTTCCGCTATCCCGCAGCCCGTCATCGGCGGCGCGACCGTCGGCGTCTTTGGCACCATCACCATGAACGGTGTGCGCATGTTCACCCGCGAGGGCCTCACGCAGCGCACCACCACCATCGTCGGCACCTCCGTTGTCTTTGGCCTGGGTATCTGGATGGCCAGCGGTTGCCTTGCCGGCGAGGGCATGCCCACCTGGGTGTCCACCGTCATCGGCTCCAACGCCGTGACCCCCACTGCCATCATGGCCATCGTGCTCAACCTGATCCTTCCGCAGACGCCGGTCGTGGCTCAGCACATCGATGCCGCCAAGGATGCCGCTGTTGATCTGGTCCTGCCCGAGAGCAAGAAGTAACCAATTCGGTGCTATTCGCCGGCGGATGCATCGCCTCGTCCGCCGGCGCCATGCGGCGCCAAGCCGCACTTCAAAGGGCTTGTCCCTTTGGTGAAGCGTTGACGGGAGAGGGCCCGTTTCCGGTGTAGGCCGGCGCTTCGCACTTCCGCCATGTCAGAGGTGTCAAACCCCGCCTCTGATGTTGAAGGGAGCATTTATGCTTCTGGTCGCTAACGGTTCCGTCTTTACCCGCAACGCTCAGACTCCGTTCATTCCCAACGGTGCAGTCGCTATTGACGGAGATACGATCGTCGAAGTGGGCCCCGAGCGCGAGCTCAAGGCCAAGTACCCGGATGCCGAGTACGTCGACGCCCAGGGCAACCTCATCATGCCCGGACTCATCAACTGCCACACCCACATCTACTCGGGTCTGGCCCGCGGCCTTGCCATTAAGGGCTGCAACCCCACCAACTTCCTGGAGAATCTTGAGCAGCAGTGGTGGAAGATTGACGACAACCTGACGCTCGACGGCACCAAGGCCAGCGCCTATGCCACGATTCTGGATTCCATCCGCGATGGCGTCACCACGATCTTCGATCACCATGCGAGTTTCTGCGAGATCCCGGGCAGCCTCTTTACCATTAAGGACGCCGCACAGGAGCTGGGCATGCGTTCGTGCCTGTGCTACGAGGTCTCCGACCGCCGTGGCCAGGAAAAGTGCGACCAGGCTATTGCCGAGAACGCCGAGTTTGCCCAGTGGGCCGCCAAGGAGCGTCGCGATAACGACAACCACATGATCGCCGCCATGTTTGGCGGACATGCCACCTTTACGCTTTCGGACGAGACCATGGACAAGATGGCCGAGGCCAACAACGGCCTGACCGGCTTCCACATCCATGTGTGCGAGGGCATGAATGACGTGTGGGACTCCCGCCTCAACCGCGGCGGCATCAGCCCCGTCGAGCGCCTGCTGCAGCATAACCTGCTCGGTCCCGACACCATGCTGGGTCACTGCATCCACGTGACGCCTGCCGAGATGGATATCGTCAAGGAGTCCGGCACCTGGCTGGTCAACAACCCCGAATCCAATATGGGAAACGCCGTGGGCTGCGCCCCCGTGCCCGAGTTCTTCCGCCGCGGCATCCCCGTGTGCATGGGTACCGACGCCTACACCCACGATATGCTCGAGAGCCTCAAGGTTTTCCTGATCATTCAGCGCCACAACGCCGCTATGCCCAACGTGGGCTGGTGCGAGGCCATGACGATGCTGTTCGAGAACAACGCCAAGATGGCGAGCAAGTACTTCGATCGCAAGCTCGGTGTGCTTGAGCCCGGCGCTGCCGCCGACGTCATCGTAATGGACTACAAGCCCTTTACGCCGCTGAGCGAGGAGAACATCGACGGCCACATGCTCTTTGGCATGATGGGCAAAAACTGCCGCACCACCATCATCAACGGCCGCGTCCTGTACAAGGATCGCGAGTTTGTCGGTATCGATGAGGACAAGATCAACGCGTGGACCATGGCTGAGTCCAAGAAGCTCTGGAGCACGCTCAACGATCGCGTGTACTAATTCCAATTGGAGATTCGCGCGCGTCGGATGTTTCGCCGCATCCGACGCGCGTATAGGCGGCCTCCGCGGGGTCGCCGGCGCTGTGCTAGCGCTACACCGTATTTGCGCCCGCCGCGCGGTCTCGCCGGGCGTTACAGAGAGGAGCTCATTATGAGCGACATCATGAGGCCGATCCCGTTTTCGCAGCTGATGAACTGGATCATCGAGGAGCACAAGACTCGGGGCGCCATCTTTGGCGTGCGCAAGATGGTCACGGCCAACCAGGAGGGCGCGCTTCCCATTTTTGACGAGCGCATCGAGACCCCGTTTGGCCCGGCCGCCGGCCCCAACACGCAGCTTGCCCAGAACATCGTGGCATCCTACGTGGCCGGTTCACGCTTCTTTGAGCTTAAGACCGTTCAGGTTATGGACGGCGAGGAGCTCTCCAAGTGTGTGAACAAGCCCTGCATCGTGGCGCAGGACGAGTGCTACAACTGCGAGTGGTCGACCGAGCTCGAGGTTCCGCAGGCTTTTGCTGAGTACGTGAAGGCATGGTTCGCCTGCCACCTGATTGCTCGCGAGTACGGTCTGGGTAGCCCGGACGGCTTTGTCTTTAACATGTCCGTGGGCTATGACCTCGAGGGCATCAAGAGCCCCAAGGTCGACGCCTACATCGAGGGCATGAAGGACGCCAGCGGCTCTGACGTCTGGAACGAGTGCCGTGCCTGGGCGCTCGCCAACCTGGACAAGTTTGAGCATGTCGACGCCGCGTTTGTCGAGTCCATCCCGGCACGCGTCTCCAACTCCATCACCGAGTCCACCCTGCACGGCTGCCCGCCGGCGGAGATCGAGCGCATCGCGACCTATCTGATCACCGAGAAGGGCCTCAACACCTACATCAAGTGCAACCCCACGCTGCTGGGCTATGAGTTTGCCCGTCAGCGCCTCAACGAGCTGGGCTTTGACTACATCGTCTTCGATGACACGCACTTCCGCGAGGACCTGCAGTGGGCCGATGCCGTGCCTATGTTCGAGCGCCTGATTGCCCTGTGCGCCGAGCGCGGCCTGGAGTTTGGCGTCAAGCTGACCAACACGTTCCCTGTCGACGTGACGAGAAACGAGCTGCCTTCTACCGAGATGTACATGTCCGGCCGTTCGCTGTTCTCGCTGACCATCGAGGCCGCCCGTCGCATTACCGAGCAGTTTGACGGAAAGCTGCGCATCAGCTACTCCGGTGGTGCCACGGTCTACAACATCCGCGCCCTGTACGATGCCGGCATTTGGCCCGTTACCCTGGCGACCGACGTGCTCAAGCCCGGTGGCTACGAGCGCTTTAGCCAGATGGCCGGCGAGTTTGCCGACCTGGATGGCAAGCCGTTCGCGGGCGTCTCGCTCGACGCCGTGACCGCGATCCAGACCGACTCGCTCACCAACCCGCTCTACAAGAAGCCGCTGCGCCCGCTGCCCGACCGCAAGGTCGCCGGCAAGAGCCCGCTTTCCGACTGCTTTACGACGCCGTGCCGTACGAGCTGCCCTATCCAGCAGGATATTCCCGCCTACCTGGCGGCTGTTGACGAGGGCCGCTACGAGGATGCGCTCAACATCATCATCGAGCGCAACGCCCTGCCGTTCATTACCGGCACCATCTGCCCGCATCCCTGCGGCCGTGCCTGCGAGCGTGCGTTCTACGAGCCCGAGGGCGCCCAGATTCGCGCCAGCAAGCTCAAGGCCGCCCGCGAGGCCATGACCGCGGTGCTGCCCAAGCTGCGCGCCCAGGCTATCGCCAACGACGGCGAGCGCAACGTTGCCGTTATCGGCGGCGGCCCGGCCGGCCTGGCGACGGCGTTCTTCCTGACGCGCGCCGGCGTGCCTGTCACCATCTTTGAGGCCCGCGATTCGCTCGGCGGCGTGGTCCGTCACGTCATCCCCGAGTTCCGTATCGCCAGCGACGATATCTCCCACGACGCCGAGCTTTGCCTGGCCTTTGGCGCCAAGGTGCAGCTCAATGCTCGCGTGGAGTCCATCGACGAGCTCAAGGCTCAGGGCTTTACCGACGTTGTCGTGGCCACCGGTGCCTGGATGCCCGGTTCCGCCGGCCTGGGCGAGGGTACCGAGCTCGACGTGCTGGAGTTCCTCGAGGCCGCCAAGAAGGGCGAGAAGCTCGAGCTGGGCGAGGACGTCGTGGTCATTGGTGCCGGCAACACCGCCATGGATGCGGCCCGCGTGGCCAAGCGCCTGGCTGGTGTGAAGAACGTGCGCCTGGTGTATCGCCGCACCAAGAAGCAGATGCCCGCCGACGAGGAAGAGCTCGATCTTGCTCTTGCCGATGGCGTTGTGTTCTGCGAGCTGCTGGCGCCCAAGGCACTTAACGGCACCGTGCTGACCTGCGATGTTATGGAACTTGGCGAGCCGGATGCGAGCGGCCGTCGCAGCCCCGTCGCCACGGGCGAGACCGTCGAGCTTCCCGCCACCACGGTGATCTGCGCCGTGGGCGAGGGCATCGATGCTAGCCTGTACGACGCCGCGGGCGTCGAGCACGACCGTCGCGGCCGTCTTGCCGCCACCTCCACCGGCGTCGAGGGCGTCTGGGCTGCGGGCGACTGCCGTCGCGGTCCTGCTACCGTGGTCGAGGCTATTGCCGACGCCGCCGAGGTCGCCCGTGCCATCGCCGGCGTGGACTTTAACAAGTACGCCGATTGCAACGAGCAGGCTGGCCGCGAGGACACCTGCTACGAGCGCAAGGGGTCGCTGTGCCGCGACAAGCGCAACTGCTCCAAGACCCGCTGCCTGGGTTGCGGCTCGGTGTGCGAGGTCTGCTGCGACGTGTGCCCCAACCGCGCCAACGTGGCCATTAAGGTGCCGGGCCTGGCCAAGCATCAGGTCGTCCATGTCGATGGCATGTGCAACGAGTGCGGCAACTGCGCCGTGTTCTGCCCCTACCAGGAGGGCCGTCCCTACAAGGACAAGCTCACCCTGTTCTGGAGCGAGCAGGACATGGAGAACTCCGAGAACGAGGGCTTCCTGGCCGTGGACGAGGACCACTTTAAGGTCCGCGTCGCCGGCACGGTTCGCACCGTCTCGGTCGATGCCGTCAACACCGGTCTTCCCGAGGCCGTCCGCCTGACCATCAGGGCTGTGCGCGACAACTATTCGTACCTTCTTAAGAAATAGGCGAGTCTCTTATGGCCAAATCCATTCAACATAATGTGGCCTACGTTGCCTGCGGAAGCGGCTGTGCTTCCGCAGGCGGCGACGCCCGCTGCAGCGAAGGCTGCATTGGCTGTGGCGCCTGCGTCACGGCCTGCCCCCACGGTGCCATCGCACTGGTCGACGGCGTCGCCCGCGTGGACCGCTCCAAGTGCACGGGCTGTGGCCTGTGCGGCATGGCGTGCCCGCAGCGCGTGATTGCCTTCGTTCCCGGCTACCAGAACATCCTGGTGCGCTGCAACAACACCGATAAGGGCGCCATTGCCCGCAAGATCTGCGACACGAGCTGCATCGGTTGCGGCATGTGCGCCAAAAAGTGCCCTGCCGGCGCAATCCGCATCGAGGACAACTGCGCACATATCGACGGTGCGGACTGCCTGTCGTGCGGCATGTGCGCCGTCGTCTGCCCGCATGGCGCCATCCACGACCGCACCGGCATCGCCGCCGGCGTGTAGAAGGGAATCACCATGGCACAGGAATTCACTTTTACCGTTAACGGCGTCGAGCGCACGACGACCCAAAACAAACCGTTGCTGCGCTACCTGCGCGACGACCTGCACATTCACTCCGCAAAGGACGGATGCTCCGAGGGCGCCTGCGGCACCTGTACCATCCACGTGGACGGTGCGGCCGTCAAGGCGTGCGTGCTGACCACCGCCCTTGCCGCCGGCCGTAACATCGTGACCGTCGAGGGCCTGCCCGAGGACGTGCGCGAGGCCTTTGTGTACGCCTTTGGCGCCGTGGGCGCCGTGCAGTGCGGCTTTTGCATCCCCGGCATGGTCATGGCGGGTGCGGCGCTCATCGCCGAGGACCCCGAGCCTACCGAGGAGCAGATCAAGTACGCCATCCGCGGCAACGTTTGCCGCTGCACCGGCTACAAAAAGATTATCGAAGGCATTTCGCTGGCGGCTGCGGTGCTCCGCGGCGAAAAGCAGATCGACGAGGACCTGGAGCGCGGCGATGACTACGGCGTGGGCAAGCGCGCCTTCCGTATCGACGTGCGCAAGAAGGTGCTCGGCGAGGGCAAGTATCCCGACGACATCGACGAGCTCGATCAGCCGGGTCTGACCTACGCCAGCGCCGTGCGCTCCAAGTATCCGCGCGCCCGCGTGCTCTCCATTGATACCTCCAAGGCCGAGGCCCTGCCTGGTGTGGTGGGCATCCTGCGCGCCGAGGACGTGCCGGTCAACCAAGTCGGCCACCTTATCCAGGACTGGGACGTCATGATCGCGGCGGGCGATATCACCCGTTGCGTGGGCGATGCCATTGTGCTGGTGGTTGCCGAGGACGAGGCGACGCTCGAGAAGGCCAAGAAGCTCGTAAAGATTGATTACGAGCCTCTGGAGCCCGTGCGCAACATCGCCGAGGCCAGGGCTGCCGACGCCCCGCGCCTGCACGACAGCTTCTTTGCCTTTGGCAACACGGTGGAGCTCAAGGACAACGTGTGCCAGAGCCGTCACGTGACGCGCGGCGACGCCGCCAAGGCGCTGGCGGAGAGCGCGTTCACCGTGACGCAGCGCTTTACCACGCCCTTCACCGAGCATGCCTTCCTGGAGCCCGAGTGCGCCGTCGCCTTCCCGTACAAGAACGGCGTTAAGGTGCAGTCGACCGACCAGGGCGCCTACGATACGCGCAAAGAGTGCGCCCACATGTTTGGCTGGGATGGCGAGCCCGAGCGTGTGGTTGTCGAGACCATGCTCGTGGGCGGCGGCTTTGGCGGCAAGGAGGACGTGTCCATCCAGCACTTGGCCGCGCTCGCCGCATATAAGTTCCAGCGTCCCGTGAAGTGCAAGCTCACGCGTGCCGAGTCGCTCGCGTTCCATCCCAAGCGCCACGCCATGGACGGCACCTTTACGCTGGGCTGCGACGCCGAGGGCAACTTTACCGGTCTGGACTGCGAGATCAACTTTGATACCGGCGCCTACGCGTCGCTGTGCGGCCCGGTGCTCGAGCGCGCCTGCACGCATGCCGTCGGCCCCTACAAGTACCAGAACACCGACATTCGCGGCTTTGGCTACTACACCAACAACCCGCCCGCCGGCGCGTACCGCGGCTTTGGCGTTTGCCAGTCCGAGTTTGCACTCGAGAGCCTGATCGACCTGCTGGCAGAGAAGGTCGGCCTGGATCCGTGGGAGATTCGCTTCCGGAACGCCATCGAGCCGGGCGAGGTATTGCCCAACGGCCAGATTGCCGACTGCTCCACGGCGCTTAAGGAGACGCTGCTCGAGGTCAAGGATGCCTACTACGCGCATCCCGGCCACGCCGGCATTGCCTGCGCCATGAAGAACGCCGGCGTGGGCGTGGGTCTGCCCGATGCCGGCCGCTGCAAGATTCGCATCGAGAATGGCGTGGCCGTGGTCTATGCCGCCACGTCCGACATCGGCCAGGGCTGCAATACCGTCTTTTTGCAAGACGTTGCCGAGGCCTGCGGTCTGCCGCTTCACTGCATTGCCAATGGCGAGTGCTCCACCGAAAACGCTCCCGACTCCGGCACCACGTCTGGCTCGCGTCAGACGGTCGTGACCGGCGAGGCCGTGCGCGGTGCCGCCTTCCTGCTGCGCGATGCCATGCTTGACATCGAGGCCGGCAAGCCTGCACCTACCGCCCCGGTGAGCGCCCATGGTGACGGCGTCAAGATCGAGTACGACGATGGTCGCGCCTATCAGCTGCACACGCAGGAGCTCGTCGCCGGCCAGGGTATGCATCCTCAGGATCCCGCGGCCGCCATCAAGGCGCTCGAGGGATGCGAGTTTGGCTACGTGTACCTGGAGCCGACCGACAAGCTGGGCGCCGACGTGCCCAACCCCAAGAGCCACATCTGCTACGGCTTTGCCACGCATGTGGTCATTCTGGATGATGACGGCCGCGTGAGCGAGGTCTACGCCGCGCACGATTCCGGCAAGGTGGTCAACCCCATCTCCATCCAGGGTCAGATCGAAGGCGGTGTGCTCATGGGTATGGGCTATGCGCTTACCGAGGACTGGCCGCTCAAGGACTGCGTGCCCCAGGCAAGGTACGGTACGCTCGGGCTGTTCCGTGCGCCCGAGATTCCGGATATCCACGCCATTTACGTGGAGAAGGACGAGCTGCTGCCCGTGGCATACGGCGGCAAGGGCATCGGCGAGATCGCAACAATCCCCACGGCGCCCGCCGTACAGAACGCCTATCGCGCATTCGACGGCAAGCTGCGTCCGGATCTGCCCATGGTGGATACGCCCTACAGCCGCGTCCGCAACCGCGGGTAGGGTAGGGCGCGGACAGCCATTGCTGATGGGCTGTTCGCGCTCAATATCAACTGCATATGCTGCGCCTTTGGCCCCCGGCTCCATCGCGAGCCGGGGCCTTTTGTTTGGAGCGCCTCCGCATGCGGAAACTGCGTCCCAGATTCGGCGCTCAGAATGGGATGCGCTTTCCCTTTGGAGCCCTCGGCGGAAATTACATCCCAGAATTGGCACTCAGAACGGGATGTGCTTTCCTTTTTGGGCCCTCGGCGGAAACTACGTCCCGGAATCCAGTCCCGGAGTGGGATGCGCTTTCCGGATCGGCCCTCAACCGGAAGCTGTGTCCCGGAATCATGCCTCAGAATGGGATGTGTTTTCCGCTGGCCGGCCGTTTGGAAAGTGCATCCCAGTTTGAGCGTTTATTCTGGGATGCGGTTTCCGCTGAAGGACTCAACCGGAAAGCACGACCCGTTCCGAGACCTGATTCCGGGACACACTTTCCGCTAGGCCCGCCATCCGGAAAGCGCATCCCGTTTTGAGTGTCCAGGCTGGGACGCGCTTTCCGTTGGCGTGGCCGTTGGGAAAACGCGGCCCAGATGGGGGGGATGCGATTCGGCGATGCGTGGCCTAGCAGCTCCTACAGGTCCACCTCGTTGAGCCATGTCGGCAGCGCGGTCTGCCGGATGCCTGCCGTCTGCAGCTTTTTGGCGAGCATTCCTGCCGAGCGAACCTCGTTCATGGTAAAGCGCAGCAGAGGGTGACCGTAGAGCGATAGGTGCGCCTCGCGCTGTCGTTCGGCAACGAGCGCCTCGGCGGTGGTGCGTCCGGCCAGCATGGTCTGGTCGGTATATTTGATGAGTCCGTCGAGCTCGCCCAGCGTGAGTTCCCGCGCCTGGCGCTCCCAGGCAAAGTCCGTTCGTATGGGCTTGGCCGAATCGAAGGGGTCCGTCAGCTCGTATTGAAGCCAGTCGGGCGCAAAGCCCGTCTCGATCATGACGGCTCGGGCGACCGATTCCCCGCCGCTCTCGGCGCGGGCGTCGGCATATCGAAGCGTGGTGAGAGCCGTACGAATCGCGCGACCATTGCGGGCGGTCGCTCGTTGCTCGACGGCCTCCATCAACTGCTCTCGCGTAAGGCCGAGCTTTGAGATCGCCGAATCGGCAATGGGCATGCCGTCGGCAAAACCAGTTTGCAGCAGGCAATCTGTGGCCGTTTTGATGGGCGGCGTTACCGATATGCCGGCTCTGCGTATTGCTCCGGCCGGCTCAATCTGGTGTCGCTGAATATGTGCGCCCGGACGAGCCGACGGCTTTGTCGAGCTGCAAACATGCACGACGTTCAGGTGTCGCCACGAGACCTCGAGCCCCAGCAGGCAAGCTGCCGAAAACGAGCAGAACGTCCAATCGGGGTGGATGATCGCAAGGGCGCGGATAATCTCGCAATGGCGTTGCGCTCGGTTGAGTTCATCCCAGCGCGTTTTTCGCGCAAACAACCCCGGCATGGGCGAGACAACCGTGCCGCCGGTGCGCCGAAGGAGCGCTTTTCGGATCGCCGTGCTCGGGGGAATCAGACAGCGCCCCTTTTGTTCGGCTTGAGTGAGCAGTTGGTCGATGAGCTGGTCATTGCAATGGGTCATGAGCTACCGCCTCCTTTTGGGTAGTAAAAACGTATCAGCTGGAACTTGCCGCTCAGCTGACCAATAGCTGACCAAAATCTAACCATGCAGGTAGATGACCTGCTTTTGGCGACATATTTCTTGTTTGAATCGGTGGGCGGTAATCGGCGACCGTGAACGGTAGCTAGATATGAAACCTTGGTAAGTTTCGGGACGTGTACTTTTTGAAAAAAGAGCAATCTATCTGCTGTTTTGTGTTTCTGGACCGCATGCTTGAAGGCATGTGATATGGGCTGCGGATCGTCGTCTTGTACCTGAGGAAACCGTGACCCGGAATTGCCGCTCGGAACGGGACGCGCTTTCCGGAACCAGCCCTCAAGCGGAAACTGTGTCCCAGATTTCGGCCCCAGAGTGGGATACCGTTTCCGGATCGGGCCTCAAGCGGAAACTACGGCCCAGTTTTTGGCTCCAGAACGGGATACATTTTCCGGAACGGTCCACGTGCGGCGGTGTATCGCCCCTTTTCGTGCGCCGCTTGTCGAATTACGTTATAGCTAGCTATATTATAGGAAGGTATAATATGGCTAGCTATAACGTGAAGGAAGGATGGCCCTATGTTTATCGGAAGAACAGCGGAAATGTCCGAGCTCAATCGACTGTATGGCACGGGCTCCTTTGAGATGCCTGTGATTTACGGCCGCCGTCGCGTGGGTAAAACGCGCCTTATCACAGAGTTTATCCAAGGCAAGAAGGCTATTTACTTTCAAGCTCGTCGTACCAATGCAGAGGCAAACCTGCATGGCTTTAGCCAGGCGATACTTGCGGGCTCCGTTGGTGCTGCGGGCGTGTCGTTTCGTAGCTTTGACGAGGCGTTCGATGCATTGGCCACCATGGCTCGCACGGAACGTTTGATTGTCGTGATTGACGAGTATCCCTATCTCGCCCAATCGAATCCCGAGATCAGCTCGTTGCTGCAAGATAAGATTGATCACCTGTACAAAGAGACCAGGCTCATGCTTATCCTGTGCGGGTCGTCGCTTTCGTTCATGGAAGAGCTGGTGCTGGGCTACGAGAGCCCACTATACGGTAGGCGTACGGCCCAGTTTAAGGTCATGCCGCTCGATTTTACGACGACCCTCGGGTTGTGGCAGAGCATGGGTCGCGAAAACGCTGCGGTTTGCTATGGCATGACGGGCGGCATTCCTGCATATATCGAGAAAGTCGATCCTACCGCATCGCTCAAGGACAACATCAAACGTCTTTTTCTTACTCCTACGGGCTATCTCTTTGAGGAGCCGAGTAACTTGCTATTGCAAGAGTGCCGCAATCCCGAGCAATATGATGCGATCGTGCAAGCAATTGCTCAGGGGCGCTCGAAGATCTCGGAGATTGCGAGCTCTACGGGAATCCCTGCGAGCAACGTAAAGAGCTATGTGGATAAGCTGGCGTCGCTTGGGATTGTCGAGCGCGAGCTGCCCCTAAACGAGACGAGCAATAAGCGAGCCGTGTATCTGCTGAGCGACCAGATGTTTAGGTTCTGGTACAAGTTTGTTCCGCAGAACATCGGGCTGATTCAAAACGATATGGCCGAGATGGCGTATAAGCGTATTGAGCCGCACGTATCGGATTACATGGGTACGGTCTTTGAACTTATATGCAGGCAATATGTTTACGAACTCGCGCGCGCGGGCCGGCTCGATGTGGTTCCGGCGAGCGTCGGGCGCTGGTGGGGGACGGATAATCGCACGCATACGCAGGAAGAAATCGACTTGATTGTTGACGATGGCGAGGGCGCTGCGCTGTTTGCGGAGTGTAAGTGGCGCAATGAACCGACGGGTGAAGACGTGCTGCAAAAGCTCGTGCATCGAAGCGAGCTCTTTAGACGGCAACGAAAAAGTTATGCGATCTTCTCGAAGCGAGGCTTTACGCAAGGATGTCAGGATGCTGCGGCGAGCAGGGGAGATACCAAGCTGATTTCGTTTGCCGAGATGTGCGAGCGGAGATAACCAAGCGCGCTCTGATTTGATGCTCGGAATGGGTCGCGCTAAGGATGCCAAGCGTAAAACCTTCAATGAAAATGGCGTAAAAACTACATCTGTCATGGCGTAAAAACAGCATTGAGAATGGCGTAATTTCGTATATCGCATGATCGCCCGAGCTTGCACACAGCCTTTTGCGAGCTCTTGCCATGAACGAGAGCCAGGCTGTCACGTACAAGACGCTCATAAAGGACGCCTCGTACGGTGAGACGGGCCCCGACGAGAGGACCATCGCTGCGCACCTGGATCTCTTCAACAGGCTCAAGCTGACCGAGGACCTGTGCGGATGGGAGCCATCGAGGTCAAGCTGAGTGATGCGAAAGCAGACGATGGAGCGAGAAATCTCAAGGCGCTGGAGAGGAAAGTGCTCTCCAATCCTGCCGCCCAGAATGCCGCGCCGGCGTTTTTGGCGGTCGTGGTTGGAAAGGGGAGCATTGCCTACACACGCGACGACGGCGTGGCGGTGATCCCCATGGCGGCACTTGGGGCGTAGTGGTTTTGCGGGCGTGCCGTGCTTCCTTTACCGAAAATCCATTTGGTAAACCAGATGCTCGCGGATAGAATAAAGTTGACGGCAGCCCAAGTTCTGGAGAGCTGGGAAACGCCGTTGCTTGGTCAAGAGGTCGGTGCCTTAATGGCAGCGACTTGTTATGCTTCGAATGCTGCTTGAGTGCCTCGGAAAGTTCGATAAGCGCCGTGAAGAGCGAGACCAAAGCAACCAAGAGCTCTACGAGCTCTGATGGGCCCGGGATGACCTCTGATTCAAGTCACCGGGCCTCAATCTTTTTCATCCATTTGAATAGAGCGGGCGACTCTCTTGGGGCCATCTGCATGGCGCGTGCCTGGCGCGCGTGGCACAGCATCCCATTTTTGTGTCCGCACGGGTGGCTACGCTTACCGCAACGTAGCCATTCGTGGAAAGGACGGATGTCATGGCAACGGATAAGACCGGTTATGTGAGCGTTGGCGCCGAGATAGAGGACGAGGTTATGCCCGACCGCGTGATCTTTAGCATTGGCTTTGGTGGTCGCCGCACCACCAAGGAATCGTGCCTGGAGGATTACAACACCGATCGCGCCCGCGTAGCCGCCGCGCTGGCGCCCTTTGGTTTGGATAGCGAATTAACATGCTGTCGGTACACTTGTTATGCGCAGATGACGCGCAAGAAGGCGACGATTGTGGGCTACAACTACTATGCGTACGGTACGGTTGCCGCGCCTGTCGATTCGACTGACTTTGCTGCTGTGTGGACCGCACTCAATACCTGCGAGTCACATGCCGACATGAGCATTCGATTTGAGTTGGCGGATCAGCGCGCGGCGGAAGACGCCCTGATTGCCCGTGCGGTTGAACGTGCTCGCGGCAACGCGCAGGCACTTGCCGTTGCGGCGGGGTCTATGCTGGGCGGCGTCAAGCATATCTCGTATAACAGTCGGGCGGCGGGCTATGGTCGAACATACTGTGTTGCCGCGTGTGCTCCCGATGGGGCGTCCGGAGGCTCCGAGGAGACGGTGCTGGAGCCAGAGCCTATCGAGGTCGAGTGCTCCGTGGATATGGAATGGTGGCTGGAGTAGGAAGCAGGTGCTGAGCGGCTGAGGGACCGAGGCTTCGCTACCGAAAAACCATTTGTTAAACTCAATGTCCGTGGGTAGAATAAGGTCGACGGCAGCCCAAGTTGTGGATAGCTGGGCAGCGCCGTTACTTCGATTAAGGGGTCAATGCCTTAACGGCGTCGACCCCTCTTCTTTTGCTTCGTACGCTGCTTAAGTGCCTCGGAAAGTCCGATAAGCGCCGTGAGGAGCGAGACCAAAGCGGTCAGGAGCTTCACGAAATCAATCAGATCGGTCATGGGCATCACCTCCCGTCGCATGGAGGGCGCTGCCCGGCACATGGAACTGCCGTCAACAACTGCCATTCTATCAAAGCGCGGTCATAAATACGAATATATGTTCGATAATAACAGCAACGTGATTCCCTCGAATAGCAGCCTTTCGTAAGGGCGGCAGAAGACGGCGCTGGGCGATTGGGGCTAGACGCGCAGGTCTTCGTCACCGAAAGCCCGTTTGATTAACCAGCCCTCTGTAGGTACACTGCATATTGATGGGCCCGGGATGACCGCTGATTCAAGTCACCGGGCCTAAATCTTTTCATCCATTTGAATAGAGCGGGCGACTCTCTTGGGGCCGTCTGCATGGCGTGTGATTAGCGCATGGTATTGCGCCCAGCTTTCATGTCCGCGCGGCCACCTATCCTTACGGCAATGTAGCCGCTTATGTAACAAGCGGCAAGCAACGGAGAAAGGCCCTAACCGTGTCAGCTGAAAAGACGCTGTGTATCTCGGCTATCGATACGACGAACTTTGCGCGCCAGATTGTGCTGGACTTTGAGTTTGCGCCGGTGCCAAAGCAGCGCCAGCGCCGTGGGCTGCGCAATGAGATTATCGAGGTCGGCGCCGTTAAGCTCGATTACCACGGCAACGTTATGGGCGAGTTCTCGCAGTTTGTGCAGACGGAATTTACCGAAGGCGTTGCGTATCCCGTCCGCGAGCTCACGGGGATATCGGCCGTGGACACCGCGATGGCCGATCCGCTCTACATGGTGATAAAAAGGCTCAGCGATTGGATCGGTCGCTACTCCGCCCAGGTGGTCTGTTGGAGCGGTGCGGACCGTCGGCAGCTTTTGACCGAGTGCCAGGCAAAGCACATCGACCTTTCCACATTTCCTACGGACTGGGCCGACCTGCAGGCGTTTTACACCTCGATCATGGACGTTGGCAGCCACGGGCGCGTCTCGTTGGGCGACGCGGCAACGTGGTTCGGCATCGAGTTTGACGAGTCGACGGGCCATGCCCACAGCGCCCTAGCCGATGCGCGCGTGACCGCCAAGCTGCTCAAGCAGGTGATGGACGGGGACTATCACGTGAGTCCGCGCGCCCAAGAAGTCCGCCAACGTTGGGGGATGGGCGAGCGGGCCCAGACACGCCTCTCTAGCAAGTGCCCCGAGCTGGGCGACCTGCTGCTGAAGCTGAAGGCGGCGGGAAGGTAGGGGCGTTAGCTGTCTGCATGGCGCGTGCCTGTCGCGTATCGTTACTCTTCCTGCTGCTTGGCAGGCAAGATGTAGACGTTCTCGGCGTCCACGGCGATCTGCGCGGGGCGGTTGTAGAGGGTGTCGATCTCCTTTACGCTCTGCTTGAACGGCGTGACGTCGGGCGTCTTTGCCTGATGGAGCTTTTCGAGGAGTTTCTCGGATTGCTTGTCGTTGAACTTTCCGATGCTCTCTCCTGCGCCTTCGAGCGCCTCGTCGATGAGTGTATGGTCGCCCACGGGGGTCTTTGCGATGGCGTGACCGAGCAATTTGCCCGCGGACGCGATACCGCCCAGCAGTGCCGCATCGACGGTGTCGACAGCCCCCGCTTCGAGTGCGTTGTAGCAGTCGGTGTAGAGCTCGCGGTACGCGATCGAATCAGCCTCGATCTTCGCAGTGGCGTCCGCGAGCTTTGCGGGCTCGAAGTTCTGGGCGAGCATGGGTTCGAGGAACAGCGAGAACGCGTGGATGTAGGTGGCGAGCTGGCAGTCTTTGAGGTAGTCGAGCACCTTGTCGAGGCGTCTGCCCAAGCCGTCTCGCACCTCGATGAACCCTTTCTTTTTCAGATCCGCCTGTGCCTGCGAGCGGAAGAGTTCCATGTCCTGCGCGGACGACTGCTTGATGTCGAGCACCTTCATATGGGCGTTTGCCATGTAGGTGGCGTTGCCGTAGTTGAGGCCGTAACCGTTGAGGATGTCTGCGAGCGTCTTGAGGTTGCCACGCATGTTGGCCTTGTCGCGCTGACGCATGTACTCGAACATTTCGTCGACGGACTCCTGGATGGAGTCGAGCTTTTGGTTTATCTGCGCGATTGCGGCTGCCATGAATAGCGATGTTGGATCGTAAGGCACCTGCGTGACGCTCGTGGCGATGTCGCCCTCGACTACGTGGAAGCGCGCCTGCCCAAGGCCCTTGGCGGCGTCGCGGTAGCCCCCTGTGAGACCGCTGCCGTCCTTGAACGTGTTGAGTTTCGACGGATCGAGCGGGTTACCATATTTGTCAGTCGCCTGGAGCAGCGTGGGCACGCTCACCGTGTTGGTGACGGTGCGAAACATCGAGGGGAGCGAGGCGAACGCCACGCCGAGTTGGGGAATTCGCTCGAGCGGTAGCTTGATGGCGCCGGAGACGTCCACCCGCTTCTGAGTGAGCGCGAGGTGGATTTTGGTCGATGCGAGCTGTTTTGCCACGAGCTCCTCTCGGCCGTCGTTCGCCGAGGGTTTGGTCTCGTTGTCTGCCATAGCGCGCTCCTTGCTTACGTTGATAGTCGTGGGCATTATCTCATCGCCTGGTGGCTTGCTAGAGCGGGGTAGAGGCCGAGCGTCTGGCGAAACTCGTTAACTGATTGCATTTCAGCGGATTGGGTTGATTATAAGAGAAGGACGGCTATCCATCTGCCCTTCCCAGTTGAGTTCGCTTTGAGCTACTGTTCGTGCCTATGCTGCTTGGGCTCAAGCCTTCTCGCTGCCGTGAAGCAGGCCGTGGCCGCCATGGCCAATGCGATGCTGGCCATCCAAGTGGAGTCGCCGGTTGCAGCGAGCTTTGGTTCATCGGCTGTCGTGCGTCCCGACTTTTTTGTAGCCGCCTCGTCGGCGTCCTTTTCAGGAGTGGCAGGATCACTTTTGTTGTCGCCGGGTGAATCTACGTCGGTCTTTCCGCCCGCCTGCTCCCCTTGGGCCTTCCCCTCCACGGTGAAGGACGCATCGGTCGCCGTCCCGTCCTTCCAGACGGCCGTGACGGTGTGTCCGCCGCCGGCGAGCGTGTCCAGGTAGGACGGCCTGAGCTCGATAATCGTGCTGCCCCTGGTTGCGGTGTAGTTCTCGGCGGAGACCTCAGTTCCGTCCACGAGGAGACGCGTGAACTCATCGAGAGGACCGCTGAAGCGGAAGGTCAGACCGGCCTCGCCGTCCTTTGCATACGCCTGCCCGTCGCCCTTGGTGGCGGCATACAGCGGAGCGGTCACGTCGAAGGTGACGTCCCCCGCGTCGTCGACATCAAAGGTCTGAACGCCGGTCTTGCCGTTACGCTCGGCGTAGGCGGAGCTGTAGACGAAGGTCTCGTGGCCCGTCTTGTCGAGGACCGCGAGGGCTTGGATTTCAAACGAGCCCATCGAGAGCGACGTGGGGAACTCGATTTCGATATAGCCCCTTGCCGCATCGTAGCTGCAGCTCAACGTTTTGCGGGTCTTTAAAGAGTTCGGGTCCTCGACATAGCCGGGGTCGCCGAGGATCGGGGAGACAGACTTTACGCCGTCCGCGTCGCCTACATTGCAATAGATACGGAGGATCCCGCCGACGGGGACCCTCTTCGCGGAGATGGAAACGTTCGAGACCGTGGGCGGGTTCCGGTCGATCGCGCTGCCGGTCACCTCGAAGCACAGCTCGCTCGGGTCGCCAACCGAGAAAGTCGCGCCCGAAATGCCGTTGGCCCTGGCGTAGGAACTCTCGTACACATCGGTCTCGAACCCTAGGCCATCGGTGACCGAAAGGCCGATCAGCCTGTGCCTTCCGATCCTATTGCTGTCGAATGTGAGGTCAAACCCGTCGATAGACGAGCCTCCGTGATAATAGGCTGACGAAACAGAGCAGCCGTCGTCCGAATTCTCCCAGCCCTGCCGCAGTATGGGGGAAACGGAGCGAACGCCGTCGGCATCGGAGACGGTCCAAGAGATGTGGAGGTCGGCACCGGTTGCGACCTCCCTGCTCGAGAGCGACACGGAGGACACGGTCGGCGGGTTTTGGTCCTCGGGTCCCTCGGTCACCTCATACTCGAGGGGGTCGGTGGTGAAGGTCGGACAGTCGAGCCCCTTCTCCTCGGCATACGTCGTGTCGTAGACATCGGTAACCCATCCAAGACTATCGGTCACGCCGAGGCCGATGATCCGGTACCTGCAGGGCCGGTCGCTCGGGGAGGTGGAGATATCGAAGCCCGCGGTCGTGTTGCCGGTCGACGAGAAGGCGAGACGGGAACTGATTCCATGGTCTCCGGTATCGTTTTCGACAAGGACTTCGACTATGGGCGTGACTGACCGCACCCCATCGGGGTCGTCCACATCGTAGCCGACACGCAGCGTGGAGCCTGCCGTGACGGCCGTTGCGGATATCGTCACGTTGGATATGCTGGGCGGGTTCGGGTCTGACGCGGCGAGGGCGGTTGAGGGCAAAGCCAGCGCTACGGCGGCGGACAACGGGACGAGCAGGCTAAGTGCAAAGCGCCTGGGGAATTTCAAGGAGGTCATTGGCGGCACCGATCTTCCATAATTGCTGCAACGATACCAGTGTATCTTTGGCCCACGTTAGCCAGATGTTCTTTCCGCGAACGGCTCGTTAGTTTAGAGACGGCATATGGACGCCTGTCTCGTCCAAGTTTCTCGTAAGGGCGATCATGAAGGCATGAAGAGACTTTCTCGGAACAATCAATTCGGGATATCAAAGAAATGCTAGACGCCGCTCGATCGCTAAATGCCTTTGAGGTGAAATGCAGCGCATCGGCTACGTTGTTGAGATCATTTATCGAGCGATACGTCATTCCAGCTGAGGTCACCGTCATGAGGCTCCTGTTCCTACACCCCCCCGCGATCCCGCGTGCGGCGCTCAGCAGCTCGTGCTCCCTTTGGCTCCACTGCCGCAGCTCAGCTGTGCGTACGGTGTCGCGGCACAGATCCAGGAATACCTCGGCGCCCTCGCAGAAGCACTCGCGGGCAAAGATGCCCGACCCGCCCGCAACGCACGCGCCATCGGCAAACCGCTCCCAGCTAGACGGCTCACGCGAATCGTCTCCGGGCAGTTTGATCTGCAACACATGCGGGTCACCGGCGGCGCAGAGCTCTTCCTCGAGCACCTGCACCGTAAAACGCATCTGGTGGGAGAGGCTGCTCTTGACCATGGCCGAGGCGTAGCCATTTGGCTTATCCAGAAGATGCATGTGATTCGGTTTGACGACCAGATTGTGGAAGTTGCGCTCGCTGCGCACGGAGAAATTGTCCATACGGACTCCTTTCATCGATGTTGGCAGGGCCACCGTGCCTCTTGGCCGGTTGGCGTCGGGATCGTGGAGCCAACTCTCTACCCCGACTCTGGATAAAACGCGCCCGCTCCTTGCGGGCAAGAGGAAGTCTATCAACGTGTACGGACGGAAATCAAGCGTCGCCTGCGAAATGACGCGTGAACGGCGTTGGTTTTCCAAGTGATTATTCGGCTTTCATTCGGAAAAGTGTCGAAATCAGCCGTGTAAAAGTACGGAAAAGTGTCGAAATAGGCACCTTAAAACTTTGGAAAAGTGTAGTTGGATGACAAAACAGCACTTAGAAGCCGATGCTGGATGCGGGATCCTGCGGCCGCCTTCAGCTCTCGCTACTCATCGTCTCCGTCGTTGGGGTCGCCCTTGAGGGTGTTGATGTCCAGGTACTGGTTATCGTCCTCTTTTTGCTGGGTTTCCGACTCCGCTTGGGTGGGGCCGCGGAACAGCTGGAATCCCTCAAACGCAATGGCGCCGAGCAGGGCAATGACAATGGCGATAAAGGCAACCTTGACTGCCTGCGGAAATTCCGAGAAACGCAGCGCCTTTTCCTCGGCGTAATATTCGGCGAAGCGCTCTTCGCCCGTGCTTTTGGTATACGCCGGCGCGGACGCGGCCTCCGGGTCATATTCCGGTGCAGGCGTGGCAGCGTACGGATCGTTGAGATAATCGCTCGATGCGGTGCCATAATCTTCGGTCTCGATGCGACCGTTGCCAGCATAGCCATCGGAATAATCGGAATATGCCGCACCGCCCTCATAGTCCGCGGCGCTCGTGTTGGCGGCAAAAAGCGGGTTAACTGGAACATCGAGCGCCGGCATGCCGGTAGAGGTCTCATCCAGATCGGTTGCAGCCCAGGAATCGTAGGCAACCTGATGGGCAACGGGCTCATCGAGCCTTGCGACCGGAGGCTTGCGTGCCGCAGGAACAGGCAACTGCTGGGCGCTGTACATAACAGTGCTGTCGGCCGATTTGCCCTGCGTCGCTGCAGCGAGAAATGCCGCCGTCTCGGACGGGTCGCTTGCGGGGCGGGGAGCGGGCGTGGGCGCCGAAGTGGGTGCGGGCGTAGGCGCGGGTGTCGAAACAGGCGACTGCGCAGGAGTCGGCGCAGATGCGGACTTAGGCGCAAGTGCGGGATTGGGGCTTGACGGGCGAGCCCCGCCGCCCATGAGTTCGTCGGCGGTCCACGGGCGATCATCCATCACGTCGTCAAGGCTCAGCGAAAACAGGTCGTCTTCACCCTCATCGAACATGCGGTGCACATGTCCACCAATTGCCGGAATCAATCCGCGACCGGTGCATGATGCCTTGCTCAACGCCATTCTGTTCCATCCTTTCGAAATACTAATGACATCGATTATATGGAACTTCCCAAGCGGCCCGGTCTTGGATTCGTGCTTTCCAGAACTCGCACCCAAAAGGGGAGGGGCAATCCAGGCGAGCGCCTACTTGTCGCCGGCCGCCGCCTTGGCCTCATTGAGGTAGCTATAGAAGCTGTACTTGGAGATGCCAAAGAACTCGCAGGCGCGCTCGCTCGACTTGGAAATGAGAAAGGCGCCGCGACGGTCGAGGTAGCCAATGGCACGAATGCGCTCGTCTTTGGTCATGAGCGCCGCGGGCTTGCCCACAAACTGCTCGCACTCGTGCAGCAGGTCCTCGAGCAGGTCGCCGATGTTCTTGGTAATGGGCTCGGGCTCGGTGTAGCCCGTGCCGCCGGTGCCGGTAAAAGCGTCGAGCGAACGCTCAAAAGCCTTCATGAGCGTAATGTCAAAGTTAATGCCCAAAATGCCGACGGGTTTGCCCTCATCGTTGCGGATAAAGATCGTCGACGATTTGAGCAGCTTGCCGTCGGCGGTTTTGGTGAGGTATGGCTCGCGGTCGTGCACGTCGGTGGTGCCCTCGTGCATGGACTCAAACACGATATGGCTGGGGCCGTCACCCAGTTTGCGCCCGCTGACGTGGCCGTTTTCGATCACTACGATGGAGTGGTCCACGTCCTCGGTTTCCAGATCGTGGACGACGACTTCGCAGTTGGGGCCAAATTGGAGCGCCAGGCCGTGTGCGAGGCGCTTGTAGAACTCAATCTGTGCGGGGGTCATGGGTGCCTTCCTAAAAATTAGTTTGGGCACACTTTGCCATAAACCACACTTGACCGCAAACAAATCCATCAACAAGGCAATTCATAACCGTTCGGCGGCGAAAAGGTACCGATTACGGCAACAAACAATTTGTTAGGTTTTCCAATCAAAAAGTGTGATAGAACAGTGCTAACAAACTTTTTGTTTGGCATCCACATAAAAGTTCAGTCGCATGAATGGGAATGGGCTGAAACGCGTATGCGGGGGCCGGCAAGAGAGGACTTAAGGAGTTCACCGTATGGCCGATAAGATCCAGTGGACGGGCAACACGATGCCCAAGAGCGATGACAAGCACTTGGGAATCATGAGTCTCGACCACGTGAAGAAGGCCCGTGCCTTCCACCAGTCGTTCCCTCAATATACCGTCACTCCGCTTGCCCGCCTGGACGGTCAGGCTGCGCGCCTGGGCCTGTCCAACCTGTGCGTTAAGGACGAGAGCTATCGCTTTGGCCTCAACGCCTTTAAGGTCCTGGGCGGCTCGTTTGCCATGGCCAACTACATTGCCGACGAGACCGGCAAGGACGTTGCCGAGTGCACCTTCGATTACCTGACCTCCGATCAGCTTGCCAAGGACTTTGGCCAGGCTACCTTCTTTACCGCCACCGACGGCAACCATGGCCGCGGCGTGGCATGGGCTGCCAACAAGCTGGGCCAGAAGGCTGTCGTGCACATGCCCAAGGGTTCCACCAAGCCCCGCTTCGATAACATCGCCGCCGAGGGCGCCACGGTGACCATCGAAGAGGTCAACTACGACGAGTGCGTGCGCATGGCCGCCGCCGAGGCCGATGCCTGCGAGCGCGGTGTCATCGTTCAGGACACCGCCTGGGAGGGCTACGAGAAGATCCCGTCCTGGATCATGGAGGGTTACGGCACCATGGCCTCCGAGGCTGCCGAGCAGCTGCGCGAGATGGCCATCAACCGCCCGACGCACGTGTTTGTCCAGGCTGGCGTGGGTTCGCTCGCCGGCGCCGTGGTGGGCTACTTCACCAACCTGTATCCCGATAACCCGCCCACCTTCGTCGTGGTTGAGTGCGCGCCTGCCGCCTGCCTGTACAAGGGCGCTGCCGCCGGCGACGGCGATCCGCGCATCGTGGACGGTGACATGCCCTCCATCATGGCCGGTCTGTGCTGCGGCGAGCCCAACATTCTGGGCTGGGATATCCTGCGCAACCACGTCACTGCCTTTGTGTCCTGCCCCGACTGGGTCACCGCTCGCGGCATGCGCACCCTGGGCGCTCCCGAGAAGGGCGACCCGCGCGTCATCTCCGGCGAGTCCGGCGCTGTGACCACCGGCCTGGTCGAGACTCTCATGCTCGATCCCGAGTACGCCGAGCTCAAGGAGCTCATCGGCCTGGACAAGACGAGCTCCGTGCTCTGCTTCTCCACCGAGGGCGACACCGATCCGGATCAGTACCGTCGCATTGTTTGGGAAGGCGAATATCCCACTTGCTAATCGTTGGGGCGGAGTAAATAGGTATCGCTCCGCCACCTCACAGGTAGATCCCTTCGTTTGAAAGGTTATGAACAATGGCTAAAGAACTCGATTTCGACGCTATCAAGGCTGCTGCTGAGTCTCATCGTGCTGATATGACTCGCTTCCTGCGCGCTATGATCTCCCATCCCTCTGAGTCCTGCGAGGAGGGTGAGGTTGTCGCTTGCATCAAGGCCGAGATGGAGAGCCTTGGCTATGACGAGGTCAAGGTCGACGGCCTGGGCAACGTCATGGGCTTTATGGGCGAGGGCGACAAGATCATCGCCATCGACTCCCACATCGACACCGTCGGCATCGGCAACATCGAGAACTGGGATGCCGATCCCTATGAGGGCTACGAGACCGATGAGATCATCTACGGCCGCGGCGGCTCCGACCAGGAGGGTGGCATGGCTTCCGCTACCTACGCTGCCAAGATGATGAAGGACATGGGCCTCATCCCCGAGGGCTACAAGATCATGGTCGTCGGCACCGTCCAGGAAGAGGACTGCGACGGCATGTGCTGGCAGTACATCTACAACAAGGACGGCATTAAGCCCGAGTTCGTCATTTCCACCGAGCCCACCGACGGCGGCATCTATCGCGGTCACCGCGGCCGCATGGAGATCCGCGTCGACGTTCACGGTACCTCCTGCCACGGCTCCGCTCCCGACCGCGGCGACAACGCCATCTACAAGATGGCCGACATCATCGCCGACGTCCGCGCCCTCAACAACAACGGCTGCGACGAGTCGACCGACATCAAGGGCCTCGTCAAGATGCTCGACCCCAAGTACAACCCCGAGCACTTCGAGGACGCCCGCTTCCTGGGCCGCGGCACCTGCACCGTCAGCCAGATCTTCTACACCAGCCCCAGCCGCTGCGCTGTCGCTGACTCCTGCGCCATCTCTATCGACCGTCGCATGACCGCCGGTGAGACCTGGGAGTCCTGCCTGGACGAGATCCGTAACCTGCCGGCCGCCAAGAAGTACGGCGACGACGTGAAGGTCTCCATGTACATGTACGACCGTCCGTCCTGGACCGGCGAAGTCTACGAGACCGAGGCTTACTTCCCCACGTGGATCAACAAGGAGACCGCTCCGCACGTCAAGGCCCTCGTTGACGCCCACAAGGCCATGTTCGGTGACGAGCGCATCGGCTGCGAGCCCAGCATGGACAAGCGCACCGGTCGTCCGCTGTGCGACAAGTGGACCTTCTCCACGAACTGCGTCTCCATCCAGGGCCGCTATGGCATCCCCTGCGTGGGCTTTGGCCCGGGTGCCGAGTCTCAGGCTCACGCTCCCAACGAGGTCACCTACAAGGACGACCTGGTCACCGCTGCCGCCATGTATGTGGCTGCCCTGAACCTCTACGATCCGAGCCAGGCCGATGGCGACGCCACCGTGTTCCGCGCCGGTCTGACCAACAACAGGATCGATTAGTCCCATTCTTCGACTTTGTTGAGCCGGGGGCCGCTCGTGTCCCCGGCACCTCCTGTTGACTTGGGGCCCGCGGTCGTTATCTCCCATGCTTCCTCAACGGTGGCGGGTCCTCGTCATGGTGCTCTGCATGTTCTAGCCACACGCGCATGCCGGAGCACATCTACTCATTGCGATCGTTTCATCTTTAGAAAGGACATTTCCATGGGCGCTAAGTTTACCGAGCTCGTCGAGCAGCTGAACGGCCTCGATTTTAAGGGTATGTACGGCAGCGACTTCCTGCACACCTGGGACAAGACCACCGATGAGCTCAAGGCTCTCTACATCGTCGCCGACGCCCTGCGCGAGCTGCGCGAGAACAACGTTTCGTCCAAGATCTTCGACTCGGGCCTGGCCGTCTCCCTGTTCCGCGACAACTCCACCCGTACGCGTTTCTCCTTCTCTAAGGCCGCCAACCTGCTCGGCCTTGAGCTGCAGGACCTGGACGAGAAGAAGTCCCAGATCGCTCACGGCGAGACCGTCCGCGAGACCGCTACCATGATCTCCTTCATGGCCGACGTCATCGGCATCCGCGACGACATGTACATCGGCAAGGGCGACGCCTACATGGCCGAGGTCTCCGAGTCCGTGCAGCAGGCTTACGAGGACGGCGTTCTGGATCACCGTCCCACGCTCATCTCCCTGCAGTCCGACTCCGATCACCCCACGCAGTCCTCTGCCGACATGCTCTACCTCATCAACGAGTTTGGCGGCCTCGAGAACCTCAAGGGCAAGAAGGTTGCCGTTACCTGGGCCTATTCGCCCTCTTACGGCAAGCCGCTGTCCTGCCCGCAGTCGCTGATCAGCCTGCTGCCCCGCTTTGGCATGGACGTCACCCTGGCCCACCCCGAGGGCTACGACCTCATGCCCGAGGTCGTCGAGCGCGCCCGCGGCTATGCCGCCGAGTCCGGCACCACCTTTAAGCAGGTCAACACCATGGCCGAGGCCTTCGAGGGCGCCGACATCGTGATCCCCAAGAGCTGGGCTCCGTTTGCCGCCATGGAGAAGCGTACCAATCTGTACGCCGAGGGCGACGACGCCGGCATCGCTGCGCTCGAGAAGGAGCTGCTCGCCCAGAATGCCACCCATCAGGACTGGTGCTCCACGACCGAGCTCATGGAGAAGACTGCCAACGGCCAGGACACTATCTTTATGCACCCGCTGCCCGCCGACATCTCCGGTGTCTCCTGCGAGCACGGCGAGGTTAACGCCGACGTCTTCGACATGCACCGTGTGGGCATGTACAAGGAGGCCAGCTACAAGCCGTACGCCATCGCTGCGATGATGTTCCTGCAGAAGGTTGCCGATCCCGCCGCTACCCTCAAGGCCCTCGACGAGCGCAACACCGCCCGTTGGTTCCAGGCCTAAAGCCGGGTTGAGGTAAGCCATGTAAAGGGGGCGCTCTGCCAACCGGCGGGGTGCCCCTTTTTTGCATCGCGGGCGTGCGGGATAAGCGCTTTCGATGTGGATGCCCGCGGCGCGAGTTATGGGTACGATGGTTTCAGGGGAGGTATCACCATGAAACTTGGATGCGTCATTATGGCATCGGGCGAGGGCAAGCGGTTTGGCTCTAACAAGATGCTCGCCGATATCTATGGCGAGCCGCTGATTGCCCGGACCATCGATTCGGTTCCCCGGGGCTTTGACGTCGTGGTTTCGACGCGTTGGCCCGAGGTCGCCCAGGTTTGCGAGGACAAGCATTGCCCGTGCATGATGCACGATGGCGAGCTACGCAGCGAAAGCGTCCGTGCGGGCCTTTCGTGGGGAGTCGAACGCAACTGGAAAGGTTGCCTCTTTTTGCCGGGCGACCAGCCGCTCGTGAGTTCGGATTCTTTTGAGGCCATGGTTCGTGCATTTGACGAGCGCGGCCGCAAGCATCCGGTGCGTCTTGCGTGCAACGGTGAGCCTTCGAGCCCGGTGCTCTTTCCGACGGAACTGTTCGATGCACTCATACGTCTTGAGGGCAAGGACGGCGGGGGCTCGATTCTCAAAGGTCGCGTCGACGTTACGCTGGTCGAAGCGCGTGCCTACGAGCTGTGGGATGTCGATACCGCCAAGGGACAGCGACGCATAGCGGAGCATATCGCGGCCTGCTCGTATTTTGATCGCGTGGCCAACTGTATGAATCGATAAGGAGCAACATGATCATCATCAAAAACGGCGCGCTCGTGACGCCACAGGGGCTTCGCCGCGCCGATCTTGCCATGGATGGCGATAAGATCGTGCGGATTGCCGCGGCGATTGAGCCTGCCGAGGGCGATATCGTCGAGGACGCCGCGGGCTGCTGGGTGTTTCCCGGCTTTATCGACGGACACACGCACATGCAGTGCTGGACCGGCATGGATTGGACAGCCGATAGCTTTGAGACCGGCACGCGCGCGGCTGCCTGCGGCGGTACGACGACCATCGTGGACTACGCGACGGCCGATCGCGGCGTGACCATGCCCGATGCCTTGGCCGAGTGGCATCGCCGCGCCGACGGAACCTGCACGGCTAACTACGCCTTTCATATGGCACTCGCCGAGTGGAACGAGCGCAACCGCGCCGATCTTTCGGCCATGCGCGAGGCGGGCGTATCGTCGTTCAAGACCTACTTTGCCTATGACCACCTGCGCCTGGACGATGCCGAGACGCTCGAGGTACTCGAGGAACTCAAGCGCCTGGGCGGTATCCTGTGCGTGCATTGCGAGAACGGCACGTTGGTCAACGCGCTGCAGAAGCGCGTGTTTGAGCGGGGTATCCACGGGCCCGAGGGGCATGCGCTCAGCCGTCCGGACGTGTGTGAGGCCGAGGCAGTGAGCCGTCTGCTATATCTGGCGCACCTGGCCGGCGACGCACCGGTCAACGTGGTGCACCTTTCGACCAAGCTGGGGCTCGAGGCCATTCGTGTCGCCAAGGCGCGCGGGCAGAAGAATATCTATGTCGAGACCTGCCCTCAGTATCTGATGCTCGACGATACGTGCTATTTGGAACAGGGCGAGGACGGCTTTGCGGGCGCCAAATATGTGATGAGCCCGCCGCTGCGCCATGCGGGCGACCGTGCGGCCCTGCGCGAGGCGCTTGTGGCCGGCGAGATCGATACGATCGCGACCGACCACTGCAGCTTTAACCTGCACGGGCAAAAGGACCGCGGGCGCGACGACTTCCGCGCGATTCCCAACGGCGGGCCCGGCGTGGAGCATCGTCCCGTCGCGATTGCCACGAGTTTTGAGGGACAGCTGGGACCCGAGGACCTCTGCCGCTTGATGAGCGAGAACCCGGCGCGCGTCTTTGGCATGTACCCGCGCAAGGGCTGTCTTGCCGAGGGTGCCGATGCCGACGTGTGCGTGTGGGATCCTTGCGCGCGTTGGACGATCAGCGCCGCGACACAGCATCAGGCCGTGGACTACACGCCGCTCGAGGGCTTTGAGGCACATGGCCGCGCCAAGGCCGTGTTTGTGAACGGCGTGCTGGCGGCACGCGACGGCGAGCCCACCGGAGCCCAACCCGGCCGCTACGTGCCTCGCTAGCAGCAAAGATGCCGTGTCCCCTCCGCAGTTGCGGTGAAATACGGACTGTTTGCGGCCGTCGGGCGGCCAAACAGTCCGTATTTCACCGCAACTGAGGAGATGGGGCCGGCTACTTGAGGCTGCTGGCGACGACGGGGCGGTCGAGAGCTGCCTCGAAGCGGTCGGCCATCGTGGGGTCGGCAAGCGTGTCGACTTGGTTGAGCATGACGCGTGCGGTGCTGAGCTTCATCTCTTGCATCTCGGCATTGAGCACCTGGGCGACGCGCTCGGGCGTGGCGATGTCGGTGAGCTCGCAGCCGCAACGCTCGCAAAAGAGCTCGGGGCGGTGGACGGCTTCGTTGATGGGCTTGCTGAGTCCCGAGGCGCCGACGAGCCAGATGACGTTGGCCGTGCCGGCGGGAATTACCGGCTCCCAGGCGGCATGCGCCTTGAGCGGGAGTCGCTTGCTACCGTCTGCCTCGGCCAACACATAGTCAAAGCGCTGTGCCAGCCCGCCGAGTGGCTCGGCGGGGG
>CABQSP010000016.1:0-35842 GCA_902466855.1 uncultured Collinsella sp.
TTTGATTCCACGCGTTTTGACGACGGCTATACGCTCGTCGAGTGCCACCTGTTTACGGGCCGCACGCATCAGATTCGCGTGCACATGCGCCATATCAACCACGCCTGCGTGGGCGATCCGCTCTACGGCAAGTGCGACGCGCGCGCCGATCAGGGTCTGACCAGGCAGTTCCTTCATTCCTGGCGTGTGGCGTTCGACCATCCCGTGACGGGAGAGCGCATTGAGTGCCGTGATGAGCTGCCGTGGGACCTTGCCGCGGTTCTGGATGACCTGGCCCCGCGTTCGCTCGGTCTCACTGCCGCCGGTGACGAAATCGTCCCGCAGCTCGGTCTGCTCGAAGCCTAGCTAGTATTAGGTGGTTTCTTGAACTCGGTAAGCCTGCGGTAAGATATACGGTTGTTTACGTAACGCGTTGCTGGGAGCCTGCATGCTCGCCTTTTTACAAACCAACACACCCATCGTGATCTTCAATCAGATTGTCGTCACGCTGCTCACGGTCTGCTTTCTGTACCAGGTGGTCTTCTTTGTCATCGGCGCTCTTCGTGGCGAGGTCGCGCCCCCTAAGGCCAAAAAGCTGCATCGTTATGCCTTCTTTATTGCAGCGCATAACGAGGAGGCCGTGATCGCTAACCTCGTTCGCTCCATCAAGGATCAGGATTATCCGTCCGAGCTTATCGAGGTCTTCGTGGTCGCCGATGCCTGCACCGATAATACGGCGCAGCTCGCGCGCGAGGCGGGCGCCATCGTTTATGAGCGCAATGACCTTGCCCGCAAGGGCAAGAGCTGGGTCATGGACTTTGGCTTCGACCGCATCCTTAACGAGTATCCCGATACGTTTGAAGGCTACTTTATCTTCGATGCCGATAACGTCATTTCCCGTGATTACGTATCCAAGATGAACGATGCTTTTGACCAGGGCTTTCATGTGGTCACCAGTTACCGCAACTCTAAGAACTTCGGCAGCTCGTGGATCTCTGCGGCTAACGCCACGTGGTATCTGCGCGAGGCGCGCTTCCTTAACAACGCGCGTAATATCTGCAAGACTTCCTGCGCTGTATCGGGTTCGGGCTATCTCATTTCTGCCAGTGTTATCGAGGGCATGCACGGTTGGCAGTTCCACACGCTGACCGAGGATATTCAGTTCACCACGTTCTGCGCCATTCACGGCATTCGCATTGGCTATGCGCCGGCGGAGTTCTTTGACGAACAGCCCGTGACGTTTAAGGCTTCCTGGAAGCAGCGTATGCGTTGGACCAAGGGCTTCTACCAGGTTTTCTTTACCTATGGTAAGCATCTGGTCAAATCGACCTTCCGCTATCATCGCTTTGCCGCCTACGACATGTTTATGACGATCGCGCCCGGCATGCTGCTGTCGCTGATCTCGATGCTCGCCAATGCGACGTTCCTCATCGTGGGCGGGCTTTCGCACGGCTTCTTGGCCACTGAGGTCGAGATGCAGGCCTGTGCCGCGTCGCTCATTATGACCTTTGCCATGATGTACCAGACCTTCTTTATCCTGGCGCTCCTTACGACCATCTTTGAGTACAAGCATATTCACTGCGCGCAAAAGTGGCGTCTGGTGACCAACCTGTTTACCTTCCCGATCTTTATGTTCAGCTATATCCCCATCACGGTGGCTGCTCTGTTCCTAAAGGTCGACTGGGTGCCGACACAGCACGCCGTAAGCGTTACCCTCGACGAGGTCATGCAAGGCGCCAAATAACCACGATCAAAACCACCACAAAGGGGACAGGCACCTTTGTGGTGGTTTTTGCGTTTGAGCTGCTGCCCAAGGAGGTGTTCGATGGTCTATTTTCCGTTTTGGATTTGCATCTTTGTTGGCGCGGCGATTGATGCCCGTGAGCGGCGGTTTCCCAACGAGCTTGCCGGTGCGTGTGCGGTGGCGGCGTGTGCGGGCGTTTGGCTCGACAAGGGTGTTAACACGGCGCTTGACCACGCCGGTCTTGCGGTTATCGTCTACCTTGCCCTTGTGCTTACTGAGTCGCTCTGGCGTCGTATTCGCCATGCTCCCGGCATTGGCATGGGAGATGCTAAGGCACTTTTCGCGCTTTGCACGCTCGACCCTATGGGTGGCATCGTGGCATTTGCCGCTGCGCTCCTGGTTCTTGCCCTCTCCTGCCTCATCACGAAATCGCGCTCCCTGCCATTGCTCCCGTTTTTGGTGCCGATTTTTGCCATAATCGAGGTCGTGGGTAGTACGCTGTAACCGTTTGCGCGCCCTTTTAAGGAGCATGCCATGGCAATCATTCAACAGACAGCCGCCATCAAGGCACGTATGGATCGCATTCCCGCGGCGTTGTCGCCCGAGCTGGTCGAGCGTATCGCCGCCGACCGCGCCTCGGGTGTCGTTAATCCCTATCGATGCGGTGACGACCAGGTCATCCGACGTATCGATCGGGCTGCAGACGAGGGCACGCTCATGCGTCCGGCCTTCATGCGCGATACCGAAAAGATTCTGCATCTGCCCGCATACACCCGTTATGCAGGCAAAACGCAGGTCTTCAGTTTTCGCAGCAACGACGACCTGTCGCGTCGCGGCCTGCACGTGCAGCTTGTCTCGCGCATCGCTCGCGATATCGGACGTGCCCTGGGGCTCAACTGCGATTTGATCGAGGCGATTGGCCTGGGCCACGACTTGGGCCACACGCCCTTTGGCCATGCCGGCGAGCGATTCCTCAACGATATCTATCACGAGCGCACGGGTCATTATTTTTTCCATAACGTGCAGTCGGTCCGCGTGCTTGACGCGCTGTACGGCCGCAACGTGTCGCTCCAGACGCTCGACGGCGTGCTATGCCACAACGGTGAGTACGAACAGCGTGTGTTTGAGCTTTCGGACATGAGCTCCTTTGACCAGTTCGACCTTACGGTTGAGGATTGCATTGCCACAGGTTACAGCGCAATTGAGCACCTGCGCCCCATGACGCTCGAGGGCTGCGTGGTTCGCATCTCGGATATCCTTGCCTACGTGGGGCGCGATCGCCAAGACGCCATTTCGGCGGGTCTGCTGTCACCCGACGCCTTTGACGATGACCTGGGCGGGGCATACAACAGCTGGATTCTCACGCATGCCTCCATCGATATCGTCGAGCACAGCTATGGCAAGCCGCGCATCGAGATGAGCGAGGAACTGTTTGAGGAAATCCGCCGCGCTAAGCGCGAGAACTACGAGAAGATCTATAGCAAGGGCGGCATCGAAGGCGACTCCGAAGCGGAGTTGCGCGAGGCTTTCGAAAAGCTCTACGACCGTTGCCTTCGGGATATAAACGAAGGTAACGAGTCCTCGTATATCTTTAAGCACCATATTTCTCGCATTGAGCAGCAGCTTTCCTACTACGATCGCACCTATGCCTGGCAAGACGACAAGGATCAAGCGGTGGTGGATTACATCGCGAGCATGACGGACGGCTATTTCTGCGAGCTCACGAGCAAGCTGTTCCCGGGATTGAAGTTTCCGCACCGTACCTATATTAACGAACGGTAGTTCGTATTTATTCGGTATACTGTTGGTGGAAAACGATTTTGATTGACGCACAGGATGGTTATGGACGACCTTTTTTCTGTCTCGACGCGCGAGCGTTCCTTTAAAAATGCGCCGCTTGCGGTGCGCATGCGCCCCAATTCGCTCGACGAGTATGTGGGCCAGCAAAAGGCCGTCGGTAAGGGCTCGTGGTTGCGTGCCGCAATTGAGCACGACGTGCTGTCGAGTGTGATTTTGTATGGGCCGGCCGGTACGGGCAAGACGACGCTGGCACATATTATCGCCAACCATACTAAGAGCGAGTTTGTCGAGGTCAGCGCTGTGACGGGCACCGTAAAGGACCTTCGTCGCGTGATCGACGAGGCTAAGACGCGCCTGAATACGTACGACCGCCGCACCATTCTTTTTATCGATGAGATTCATCGCTTTTCCAAGTCGCAGCAGGATGCCCTGCTGCATGCAGTTGAGAACCGTACCGTCATTATGATTGGCGCCACGACGGAGAATCCGTACTTCGAGGTCAACTCGGCATTGCTCTCGCGCGGTCGCGTGGTGGAACTTGAGCATCTTAAAGACGAGGATATCGCCACGCTTATTGAGCGTGCGCTCGAGGCGCCGCAGGGTTTGAACGGTAAGTTCTCGGCCGATGAGGATACGGTTAAGACCATTTGCACGCTGGCAGCGGGTGACGCTCGCTCGGCGCTCACGACGCTTGAGCTTGCGAGCGAGATTGCCGTCACGCGCCCCGATACCGAGGGAACGCCCGCGCCGGCGGCGGGGGAGCGCTATCCCATCACTGTTGACGACGTGAAGATTGCCAATCCGCGCCGTGGCTTTTCGTACGACAAAAACGGTGACATGCACTACGACATCATCAGTGCGTTTATTAAGTCTATGCGCGGTAGCGACCCCGATGCCACGATTTATTGGCTCGCGCGCATGATCGATGCAGGGGAGGATCCTAAGTTTATCGCTCGTCGTATTATGATTCAGGCTTCTGAGGATGTTGGCAACGCCGACCCACAGGCGCTTTTGGTGGCACATGCCGCGTTTAAGTCTGCCGAGGTCATTGGCTATCCCGAGTGCCGTATTAATCTGGCTCAGGCTGCTCTCTATGTGTGCTTGGCGCCTAAATCCAACGCGTGCGAGGCTTCGATCGATGCGGCGTTGGCCGATATCCATTCAAGTGGGCTGCGCGAGGTGCCGAGTTATCTGCGCGATCGTCATCGCCCGGGCAGCGACGAATACGGTGTGTATAAGTATCCGCATGATTATCCCGAAGGCTGGGTCGATCAGCGTTATTTGCCCGAGGGGTTGGAGCGCGGTGCGTTTTGGCAGCCTGCCGGCCGCGGCTGGGAAGAGTGGCGCGTAGAGCAAAGCGAGCGGGACCGTAGCGGCAGAGCGCCCAAGTAGGTCCTTGGGACCTCGCACATTCCCTTTGGGTATCTTTCCCCTTCTTTGGGGTACCATGAACAGCGTCTGTATTTCGATTCCTTCGGGAGGCTTGTATGAGTCCCATTCAAATCGCCCTGCTGCTGCTCGCCGTTGCCGGTGTGTGGGCTGTTATCGAGCTCGCGCTCACGCTGCGAAAGACCCGCACCGTCGTTGATTCGCTCGATAAGACCGTGAGCGACCTTAACAACACCATCGCCGAGGCACAGCCGGTGGTAGCAAAGCTCGATGGCGCTGTCGATGAGCTCACCCCCGCGTTGGCTCAGGTTGAGCCGCTCCTCAAGTCGAGCAAGACCGCCGTCGACGCCCTTACCTCCAATCTCGTAGAGGTCGAAGCTGTGGTTCGCGACATTTCCGAGGTTACGGGCAGCGTGGCCGAGGCCAGCAATGCCGTATCGAGCGTGACCGACTCTGCCGCCGGTGCTGTGCAGAAGCTCTTCAATAAGGTGAAGGCTCCTGCAGCTGAAGCCGAGCGCAAGCTTTCCGCTGCCGCCGAAGAAGCCGAGCAGCCGACCGAGCGTGTCCTGATTGACGAAGCCGGGGACGATGCCGCTGCTGGTGACGATGATGCGCAGAAGCCCGCAGCCAAGCCTGCTCAGTATTACACCTATACGCCCGCCGAGACCTCCGAGGAGTCCTGCGATGAGTAGCGAAGCAACTTGCCCCATCACGCTGACTGTTGCCGGGGATCCGCGTCTGGCGCGCCTTGTGCGCATGACGGCGGCAAATGTCGGTGCGCTGTGCTCTATGTCCGTCGATCGCATCGAGGATATCCGTATGGCTGCCGAGGAGGCCTTCATCTTTGGCTGCACGGCCGTTGATTCTGACGATATCTCGATCAAATTCGACGTCGACGAATCGCACGTGGGCATGACCTTTACCTTTGGTGTCCAGGCGACTGTCGATGAGGATGACCAGGCAGCGGTATATGCCGAACTCATCCTCGCGAGCGTGTGCGATTCCTACGAAAAGACTGCGGCGCCCCTGACGCTTTCCCTCGACCTCAAGGCGGATATCTAATATGACCGAACGTTCCCGGAGCGTTAAGACCGCTTGGGACAAGGAGAAAACCCGCGAGCTGTTTCGTCGCTACAAAGAGACCGGTGATCCGGACGCACGTGAGCAGCTCGTCATGTCCCATATGAACCTGGTAAGGTTTCTTGCCAACAAATTTAAGAACCGCGGCGAGCCGCTCGACGACCTCATGCAGGTCGGCTATCTGGGTTTGCTCAAAGCTATCGACCGCTTTGACCCCGAGCGCGGACTCGAGTTCACGACGTTTGCCACGCCTACCATCCTGGGCGAGATTAAGCGTCACTTCCGTGATAAGGGCTGGAGCGTGCGCGTTCCGCGTCGTCTGCAGGAGCTCTCGGCCAAGGTCAACCAAGCTACTGACAAACTTACCAACGAGCTGCAGCGCTCGCCTAAGGTTGAAGAAATCGCTGAGTACCTGGGCGTGACCGTCGACGAGGTGCTGGAGGCCATGGAATCGTCTTCGGCCTATACCTCGGTGCCCATCGAGGCTCCTGGCGCGTCCGATTCCGATGATGCCCCCTCGATTCTCGACCGCTATGCCGATGACGACAACGAGCTCGATTTTACCGATGACCGCCTGGTGATCGAGGAAGCCATCCGCGATTTCTCGCCGCGTGAGCGTGAGGTTATCGAGCTGCGCTTTGTGAAGGGCATGACCCAGATCGAGATCGCTAAGAAGTTGGGTATCTCGCAGGTGCAGGTTTCGCGCCTGCTGCGCCGTACCCTTAAGAAGATACAGGACAAGATCGACCCCGACGGAGTGATGGTTCGTTCATGATTGAGCACCCCCAACAAACCGACCGCACGCTGCGCGATACTCGTATTCTGACGCTTCGCATTTGGGCTGTCGTCGGCTGCATTGTCATCGCAGCCGTCATCTTTAACCTTATGGGTATCCTGGCGCCGGTTATCGAGTTTCTCGCTGTCGGTTCCATCATCGCTTTTGTGATGTCGCCGATCACTAACTGGCTCGAGCATCACGGCGTCGGTCGTGGCATCGGTTCGCTCATCGCGCTGATCGTGGTTGTGGCAGTGCTCGTCGGCGTCGTCTGCATCCTGTCGCCTATTTTGCTCGGTCAGATTATGGAAGTCCTGAGTCGTCTGCCTGAGCAGCTTCGCGTTGCGGGCGGTGATCTCAACGAGATGATTTCGCATGCCAAGACGCTCAACAACACGCCGCTCAAGGAGTACTTGGACGATAATCTGTCCTCGCTGGTTACTGTGGCGTCCAAGTACGTATCGCAAATCGCTGCCGAGCTTGGCCGCGGTGTGTTCCCGCTCATCACCAATACGGCCTCGCAGCTGTTCGTAATCTTCCTAGGTTTGGTGCTTGCCTACTGGCTGGCCTGCGACTACCCCCGCATGCACCACGAGGTCTGCACCATCATCGGTCAGGAAAAGGAGACCTCGTACCGCTTTATGGTCGCGATTCTTTCGCGCTCGGTCGGCGGTTATATGCGCGGCATGGTCGTGACGTCCATCTGCGGTGGCATCCTCGCCTTTATCGGCTTTACGCTCATTGGCCATCCCTACGCGGCACTCATGGCCATCTTTACCGGCATCATGCACTTGGTCCCGGTTGTCGGTCCCTGGGTAAGCGCGGCGATCGCCACGGTGCTCGGTTTCATGTTCAGCCCTATGCTGGCGTTGTGGACGCTCGTTGTGACCATGGTGGCCCAAAACGTCACCGATAACGTCATTTCCCCCAAGGTCATGCAGAGTTCGGTGCAGGTGCATCCCATCATGAGCCTGACGGCCCTCGTTATTGGTTCGGCACTCATGGGTCCCATCGGCATGGTCATCGCCATTCCGCTGTGCGCGGCCCTCAAGGGCATTTTCGTCTACTACTTTGAGAACGAGACCGGCCGCCAGCTCGTGGCATACGACGGCGCCGTGTTTAAGGGCACGCCGTATCGCGATGCCGAGGGCAACCCGGTCGCCGCCTATGACGCGCTTGGAGACGATACGTTCATTTACGAGTCCGAGCTCATCGGCAATGAGACCGCGCCCGAGGCCCAGGCGATGCCCAAGCCCGAGCTCGAGAATCCCTGGATCAAGCTCTCGGGCCTGCAGCCCGATGCGACGGGCTTTTTCAAGAATCCCTTCGCCAAGGATGACGATTCCAATACGAACGACGACACCAAAACCGGCATCGACGGTTCCATGGACGATTCAGATTCTAAATAGGTCCTATTAACGTTTCTTGAAGTTGTAAATGACAAGAAACGCGAGCAAAGCGATTGTTAAGGGGCCGGCTACATAGAAAAAGAGAACGTCAATTGCGCGTAGAGTGTAATAAGCTTTATCGCCGGACATTACTGCATACAATACGTAGCCAAATGCTGGTTGGTTTGCGTACCAGCAGGAGAAAGCCAAAAGCGCTAAAAGTGCTACAACCAGAAGTGCATTCAGGACAAATCGTTTGCTTTTCATCGATCGCTCCTTCCGGGTGAATCTTATATGCAATTCTATAGTAGCCTTTTTCAAAGCATCGCATACTCCTAAATAACGTGCACTTTCGCTGTAGGGTCGGCTTTATGTCGGCCCTCTTTTTTGCACTTGCGCGGCGGGATGGTAATATCGTTACGTTTGAACTGTTTCGATGTGAAACCGAGGAGATTCCCTCTATGAGTGCTGACTACCCGTCAATGACTACGGCCGAGATCCGCTCCAAGTTCCTCAACTTCTTTGAGGAGCGCGGTCTTAAGCTCTATCCTTCTTCGTCCCTTGTTCCCGACGACCCCTCGCTGCTGCTTGCCAACGCCGGCATGAACCAGTTTAAGGAGTACTACCAGGGCAAGAAGACCATGAAGGAGATCGGCGCGATCTCCTGCCAGAAGTGCGTCCGCACCAACGACATCGACTGCATCGGCGAGGACGGCCGTCACCTGTCGTTCTTCGAGATGCTCGGTGACTTCTCCTTTGGCGGCGTCTCCAAGCAGCAGGCTTGCGCTTGGGCCTTCGAGCTCATCACCAAGGAGTTCAAGCTGCCGCTCGATCGCCTGTACTTTACCGTCTTTACCGAGGACGACGAGACCCACGACGTGTGGCGTTCTCTGGGCGTTGCCGAGGACCACATCTCCCGCCTGGGCGAGGACGACAACTTCTGGGCTGCCGGCCCCACCGGCCCCTGCGGTCCGTGCTCCGAGATCTACTTTGACATGGGCGAGGAGGTCGGCTGCGGCAGCCCCGACTGCAAGCCCGGCTGCGACTGCGACCGCTTCCTTGAGTTCTGGAACCTCGTGTTTACCCAGTACGACCGCCAGGAGGACGGCTCCATGCCGGAGCTGCCGCACCGCAACCTCGATACGGGCATGGGCCTGGAGCGCATGGCCGCCATCATGCAGCACAAGACCGCCAACTACGACGGCGATTTGATGCAGCACCTCATCAAGCTGGGCGAGGAGATCAGCGGCAAGACCTATGACGCCGACGATTACTCCGGCGCCAGCCGCTCGCTGCGCATCATCGCCGATCACTCCCGTGCCGTCGACTTTATGATCTCTGACGGCATCCTCCCCGGTAACGAGGGTCGCGAGTACGTCCTTCGCCGTCTGCTCCGCCGTGCCGTGTTCCACGGCCGCCTGCTGGGCATCGAGGGTGCCTTCCTGACCAAGTTCATCGACGAGGTCAACGCTCAGATGGGCGAGGCCTATCCCGAGCTGCTCAAGAACGTCGCACTCGTCAAGGGTATCGTCGCCTCTGAGGAGGAGCGCTTCTCCACGACGCTCGACAACGGCCGCGTCTACCTGGACGAGGCCCTGGCAGCGCTTGCCGAGGGCGCCGTGCTCCCGGGTGATGTCGCCTTTAAGCTGCACGACACCTTTGGTTTCCCCATCGACCTGACCGTCGAGATCGCCGGCACCGCCGGCCACGACGTCGACATGGACGGCTTTACCGCTTGCATGGAGGACCAGAAGGCCCGTGCTCGCGCCAATGCCAAGGGCGACGCCTGGGGCAGCTTCAACGATGTGTGGGTCGAGCTTTCGGACAAGGTCGCTGCGACCGAGTTCGACGGCTATGACAACGATGTGATCGAAGGCGCCAAGGTTGTCGCCATCGTGCGCAACGGCGAGTCCGTCGAGTCCGCTGCCGCGGGCGATGATGTTGAGGTCGTGCTCGACCGCACCCCGTTCTATGCCGAGATGGGCGGCCAGCAGGGTGACGCCGGCGAGCTTTCCGCCGAGGGCGTTTCGCTGACCGTTTCCGATACCAAGAACCACAACGGCCTGTATGCCCACGTTGCGCACGCCGCCGAGGGCACGCTGACCGTCGGTGCCGCTGTTACCGCCGCGCTCGACGCCGAGCGCCGTGGCTTCCTGCGCCGCAACCACACAGCCACCCACCTGCTTGACGCCGCGCTTAAGCACGTCCTGGGCGAGCATGTCTCTCAGGCCGGCTCGCTGGTGACGCCCGAGCACCTGCGCTTTGACTTCACGCACTTTGAGGCCCTGTCCTCCGAGCAGCTCAAGGCTGTTGAGGACCTGGTCAACCAGCAGATCTTTGCATCTAAGCCGGTCGTGACCCGCGTCATGGGCATCGACGAGGCCAAGGCCGCCGGCGCCGTCGCCCTGTTTGGCGAGAAGTATGGCGACGTCGTCCGCGTCGTTTCCGTGGGCGCCGAGGACCAGCCGTTCTCCCGCGAGCTCTGCGGTGGTACGCATGCTGCCAACACTGCCGAGATCGGCCTATTCAAGATTATCTCCGAGTCCTCCACGGGCTCGAACGTCCGCCGTATCGAGGCCGTTACCTCTAAGGGCGCCCTCGACTACATGGCCGACCGCCTGGCACTCGTTGACGCCGCTGCCGCTGCGCTCAAGTGCCGCGTTGACGAGGTTCCCGCTCGTGTGGAGAACCTGCAGGCCGAGCTGCGCGAGACGTCTAACAAGCTCAAGAAGGCGCTGACCGGTGGCTCCTCCGACGCTATCTCCAGCGCCATCGAGGGTGCCGTCGAGCTCGACGGCTATAAGCTCGTCGTCGCTGAGCTCCAGGGCCTTGAGGCCGCCGACCTGCGCAACGTTTGGGATACCGTGCACCAGAAGGTCGCCGGCCCCGTTGCCTGTGTCGTCGCCAGCGTGACCGAGAAGGGCACCCCGGCCCTGCTCGCCGCCGGCTCCGATGACGCCGTGAAGGCCGGTTTCCACGCCGGCAACGTGATCAAGCAGATCGCGGGTCTGGTCGATGGTCGCGGTGGCGGCCGTCCCAACATGGCCCAGGCCGGTGGCAAGATCGCTGCCGGTATCGCCGATGCCCTCGCGGCCGCCAAGACCGCGCTCGGCGCCTAAGTAGTCGCTGTGGTCGCGCTCGCGCTGGACATAGGGGAGACCAGGATCGGCATCGCCGTCTCGAGCCGTGATGGCAAGATGGCGATGCCCGTCAAGGTGCTTCCGGCCGTTGAGGTTACCGGTATGGCCAAGACGTTCCGTTACCTGGTCGAGGACTATGAGCCCGACATCTTGGTAAGCGGGCGTCCCCTGACCATGGCCGGCGAGCCTGGCCCCCAGGCCGAGCGCGTTGCCGCCATAGCGCAAAAGATCGCCGACGAGCTCGATCTTCCGCTGGAGTTTGAGGACGAGCGCCTGTCCTCGCAAGAGGCCAAGCGTATCCTGCGCGAGCAGGGACTCAACGAAAAGCAGATGAGGGGCAAGATCGACATGATCGCCGCCAGCCTGTTCTTGCAGACGTGGCTCGATCGCAAAAACGAGGAGGTTTCGCATGTCTAGCGCTTTCGATCCGCGCCAGCCGAATCGTACACGACAGCCTGCGCCACGCCCTGTATCGTCCGGTCAGCGTCCGACGCAACCGACTCAGCGCGCGGCTCAGCCTGCCGCGCGCCCGGCGCAGTCCTTCTCTCGTTCGGCCCAACCTGTTCAACGGACGGGTCAGCAGCCTTCTGCTCGTTCGGTTCAGCATTCGGCTTCTCACGCGGCTCAGCAGCCCACTGCTCGTACGGCCCAGCCTGCAGGCGGTACCCGCTTTAAGCAGCAGGCACCTACTCAGCGAACTCAGGCCCCTCAATCGCATTCGCATCACGCTCGCGGTTCGCATGGCGTTGCTCCGGCGACCCGCTCGAGCTACAACACGCATGCTCGTCGCGCTGCTCAAAAGAAGAGTTCTCCGGTTCCCATGATTATCGGCGTTGTGGTGGCGGTGCTCGCGCTTGCTGCGATCGCCTTCTTTGTCGTGCCGGCCGTCAAGGGCTTCTTTGCTGGTGAGGATACGAAGGTCACGGCTGGTCAGCAGGTTACGGTGACCATTCCCGATGGTGCTTCGGGCGATACGATCGCCTCGATTCTCTCCGAGAACCATATCGTAGAAAATCCCAAGGATTACTATGCGGCGGTGAAAAAGCTCAACGCCGATATGTCGCTCAAGCCTGGTGATTATTCGTTCACCACACTCATGGATGCGACCAAGGTTGTTCAGCAGCTCATGGAAGGCCCCAACGCGGGCTCCAATGCGCTGACTATCCCTGAGGGCCTGACGGTCGATCAAGTCGCCGACCGTGTGGCCCAGGCCTACGACAGCATCTCTAAGGAAGACTTCCTCAACCAGGCCAAGGCCTCCAACTACGTGGACGACTATAGCTTCCTTAAGGGCGCCGCCAACGACTCGCTCGAGGGTTTCTTGTTCCCCAAGACCTATTCGCTGGGTGATTCGCCGACGGCCGATGGCGTGATTCGCGCTATGCTCGATCAGTTTAAGACCGAGTACAAGTCGCTTGACTTTGCGAGCTACGAAGCCAAGATCAAGGAACGCTACGGTGTGGAGATGTCCGACTACGACATCGTTAACCTTGCCTCGATCGTTGAGCGCGAGGGCCTCAACGCCGATCAACGTGCGCATGTGGCCTCGGTTTTCTACAACCGCCTTGCCGGCAAGCTCGATGGCCTGCGCTATCTCAACAGCGATGCGACTATGATGTATGTCACCGGTGGCGAGGTTACCGCCGACGACCTGCAGAGCGATAGTCCGTATAACACCTATAAGCATGAGGGCCTGCCGCCCACGCCCATCTGCTCTCCGTCGCTCGAGGCGCTCAAGGCCACCCTTGAGCCGACCGACTCTGATGACCTGTATTTCTACATTACGCAGGACGAGGAGTACTTCTCGCAAACCTACGAAGAGCATCAACAGTCTTGGAATTAGCATGAGGATTTTTAGCCCCAAACGATACGTTGCCTCGGTCGATCGCATCGACCTTGATACCCTGTGGGCCGACGGCAAACGCGCCATTCTGCTCGATCGCGATAACACCCTGGTGCCGCGTGATACCGAGCAGGTTCCCGCCGCGGTTTCCGCTTGGCTCGATGCCGCCCGCGCCAAAGGTTTTAAGCTGTGCATGGTGTCCAACAACTGGCATCGCGACCAGGTCATGAGCTCTGCACGCGAGCTGGGACTCGAGGCCATCAGCCACGCCATGAAGCCGGCGCCGTTTGCCCTCAAGGCGGGTCTTAAGCGCCTCGGCGCCACGGCCGACGAGGCGGTGCTGATCGGTGATCAGCTCTACACTGACGTGTGGAGCGGCAATTTCGCCGGCGTCGATACCATCCTGGTAAAGCCGCAGGCGACGCAGGACCTGTGGTATACGCAGATCTTCCGTATCTTTGAGCGCCGGGCCCTGCGCGACCTTCACTGCGAGGAATAGGTCTCGCTATGTCCCAGCACACCAAACACGGCTGCGACCATATCTTCTTTATCGGCTTTTTGGGCGCGGGCAAATCGACGCTCGCGCGCAACGTCGGCACTATGTTCAAGCGGCGTTTTATCGATACCGACCGACTGGTCGTGCGCCGTTGCGGTAAGTCGGTAACCGAGATTTTTGAGACCGAGGGCGAGGATCGTTTTCGTGAGCTCGAGACCTCGGCGCTCCGTTCGCTCCAAAGCGAGCGCAGCCTGTTGGTTTCGTGCGGGGGCGGTATCGTCGAGACGCCGGTGAATATTGAGCTGATGCACGAAATGGGTACGTGCGTGTACCTCGAGGGCGACTTCGAGGATTCGATTCGCCAGATTCGTCGGTCCGACACGCGCCCCGATTTCCGTTCGCCCGAGCATGCTGCGCGCCTGTTTGAGCATCGCCGTCCGCTGTATCGCCAGGCTGCCGACCTTACCCTTGATATTCGCAACAAGTCCTTCGAGGACGTTTCCTACCTTTGTGCCGAGATGCTTTTGGAGCGTGGGCTGCTATGATTCGCCGTCAACTGATCAATTTCCAAAACCGCAGCGTCGATGTCCGTGTCGGATTGGGTGCGTTCGATGAACTGTCGCGTATGTTTGCCTCGGCCGTGGGCAAGCCTAAGCGCGCGATGGTGGTTTGGAACGACGCCACGTCAGAGCGTTTTGGTGAGGTCGTCGAGCATGCGCTGGTCGACGCCGGTTTTGCCGTGTCGCCGCTAGTCCTCGAGGTTTCGCCTGCTGGTGCCACGCTGGCCGATGCCGATGCGATCTTTGGCGCCCTGTCTGCCAACGGCGTTACCTGCGACGATCTGGTTGTCGCCGTTGGCGATGCCGCAACCTGCTCGGTTGTTAGCTGGTGCGCCAACCAGTGGTGCGGCCGAACCGAGTGCGCGCTGTTGCCGACGACCTTCGACGCCATGCTCACGGTCGCGACGACCATGAAGCCGCTCGTCGCCTCGTCGGCCAATGCGCTTCCCGCTATCGCGTTCCGTCCCGAACCGGGCTTGGTCGTGTGTGACCTCGACCTTGTTCGTGAGGCGGATCCCGAGGACCTCAAGCTCGGCTTTGTGGTGCTTGTTGGCACCATGCTTTCGAGCAGTAAGTCCCGCTGGAATCAGTTTACTGAGACCGTCCCCGAGATTCTCGCGGGCGAGGAGGTCGCGCTCGTCAATGCCGTTCAATGGTCTCAGACTGCCCGTAAGGACGTACTGATGGCCACGAACCCGAGCGCTCGCCATGCGCTCGATTTTGGCAAGACGGGGGAGCGTACCTTGCGCGCCTGCTTGGGCGATGCCGCTTCGCAGGTCCCTGCCTATCAGCTGTTATCCGAGGGCATGCGCTTTGAGGCGCGCCTAGCACATGATGCTTGCGACTTTGATATCGATTACGTCTTTGAGGTCGATGACTGCCTGGAGGACTTTGGCATCGAGGAACTTGCCTTCGACCTGGAGCCCACCGCGTTTATCGAGGAGTTCCGCAGGCAGCAGTTCGCCCGCTCGAACCGCAGTATGTTGCCGCTGCCCGCGGCACTCGGCGCCATTCGTTTAACGAGCGTTGAGGACGAGGTTCTTGAGCGCCATGCTCACGCCTACTTGGCTTCTCGCAAAGAACTTCTCTAAGATTTATTGACATCCATCGTCTTTCGTATCATGTTGAGGGACGGGTTTCCAATCGATTGCGGATCGCATGCGATTCCGTCGTTCGGTTAAGACCCGTCCCGTCTTTATAGAGACAATAAGAAAGGAATCTGCATGTCTGAGTTTGCTGCCGGTCCTGCCGGTCGTATCGAACGTGTCCGTGCCCTGATGGTCGAGCGCGGCTACGACGCTATCGTGGTACGCGACGAGGCCAATCTTCGTTGGCTCACGGGCGTGAAGGGCGTCTTCGACTACACCTTCGAGTTCCCGCACGCGGCGTTTATTACGGCTGACCAGTGCCTGTTCCATACCGACTCGCGCTACCTCAACAGCTTTGAGGAGAACACGCCCGCCGGCAGCCCCTGGGTCTACGACATGGACGAGGGTACCATCCCCGGTTGGGTCGCCGGCAAGATCGCAGCCAACAAGTGCCGCGTCTGTGCTGTCGAGGACGACATGCAGATCAACTTCTACCAGGGTATTCAGCGTGGCCTGGAGGACCGTTCCGTCGCCTGCATGTTGCCGCTGATGCATGACGACATTCGCAAGATGCGCGCCATCAAGGACGCCGAGGAGATCGAGCTCATGCGCCATGCGCAGTCGATCACCGATGCCGCCTTCCAGCATATGCTCGGCTTTATTAAGCCCGGTATGACCGAGAAGCAGGTTCGCAACGAGCTCGAGAACTTTATGTTCGCCAACGGCGCCGACAGCCTGGCCTTCGGCTCCATTGTGGCGAGCGGCCCCAACACCGCCAACCCGCATGCCGTACCGAGTGACCGTGTCATCGAGAAGGGCGACTTCGTCCTCATGGATTACGGCGCGGGCTACTGCGATTATCGTTCCGACATGACGCGCACCGTCGTGATGGGCGAGCCTACCCAGGAGCAGCTTGACCTGTACGCGCTCGTGCGCCGTACGCACGAGGAGTGCGTCGCTGCCATCCATCCGGGCGTCGAGGGCAACGACATTTTCAAGCTTTCCAAGAAGATTATCGGCGATGCCGGCTATGGCGATTATTACAACCATGGTCTGGGTCACGGCGTGGGCATCGACATCCATGAGCTGCCCAACTTCAACCGCAGCAAGAACACCATCGAGGTCGGCTCGGTTATCACCATGGAGCCCGGCGTGTATCTGCCCGGTGTGGGCGGCGTGCGCCTGGAGGACTACGGCGTGGTCACCGAGAACGGCTACGAGCCCTTCACCAAGACCCCGCACGACCTGCACGTCATCGATTGCTAGCCCATTTCGATAGATTTTTGGGGCGGGGCGTCCGGAGCACTTCGGGCGCCCCGCGTTCTCTTTTTATGCGCTCGCTGCAGGCGCCGTCTGCAAGTGTATAATTTCGGTCGTATGTAATTTGGACGCTTGTGCGTCCTGCCCATAACAAGAAAGGTCGCTATGCCTACCATTTCTACCGCCGACTTCAAGAACGGCCTCGGTCTCCGCATTAAGGACAAGGTCTACACCATCGTCGAGTTCCAGCATGTCAAGCCGGGCAAGGGCGGCGCGTTTGTGCGCTACAAGACCCGCGACATCAAGAGCGGCCGTGTCGTCGAGAACACCTGCAACGCCGGCACCAAGTTCGAGAGCGTCATGCTCACCACCCGTGAGTTCCAGTACCTCTACAACGATGGCGCCGACTACATCTTCATGGACAACGAGACCTATGAGCAGGTTCCCGTTCCCGAGGACATGGTGGGCGAGAACTCCAAGTGGCTGCGCGAGAACGACATCTGCCAGCTGCTCTTCGCCGACGATGAGCTCATGGGCGTGACCCCGCCGATGTTCATCGAGACCACCATCGTCCAGACCGACCCGGGCTTTAAGGGCGACACCGTCCAGGGTTCCACCAAGCCGGCCACGATTGACACCGGCGCTGTCATCCAGGTCCCCATGTACCTCAACGAGGGCGAGGTCATCAAGGTTGACACCCGCGACGGCAAGTTCGTCTCCCGCGTCTAGCAACCAACTCTTATAGGAGGACTCATGCCCCAGGAAATCAAGATTGACGGCATCGGCATTTCGCCCGATGTTCTGACCGCCATCGTCTCGCGCGCCGTGTCCGATGTCGAGGGCATCGCCTCCGTTGGCGTCAAGGACCTTGCCACCAACCTTGTCTCCATGATGCTCTCGTCCAAGGCCCCGGCTTCCGAGCCGGCGGTCGAGGCCGAGGTCATCGGCGACAAGCTCGCACTCACCGTGCGTGTCGTGGTGTTCTTTGGCTATCCGTTCAAGAAGCTCGCCGAGGCCGTTCGCGCCGCCGTGGTCGCTGCCATCGATGCTCAGGTGGGCGTTGAGGTCGAGCGCGTTGACGTTTGCATTGACGGCCTCGTTTTCCCCAAGGAGTAACCTTTGAGCCTTAAGGTTTATCGCGGGCGCACGCTTGCCCGCAGTCAGGCGCTGCAGCTGCTGTTCCAGGCCGAGGCCACGGACAGTCCGCTCGAGCGCGTCCTCGAGGGCGATTTCCTGATCTCGAAGGGTCCCCTCGACCCCTATGCACTGGAGCTTTGCCGCGGTGCCTACGAGCACATCGATCGCATCGATTGTGCCCTGCGAGCCGTCGCCAAGAACTGGGATCTTATGCGCATGCCCGGTGCCGACCGCAACCTGCTGCGTATCGCCGTCTACGAGATGCGCTTCCTTACCGACGAAGAGGTCTCGGACGCCATCGTGATCAATGAGGCTGTCGAGCTTGCCAAGGCCTATGGCACCGATCAGTCCGCTTCGTTCGTCAACGGCGTGCTGGGCAAGATCGCTCGCAGCGAGGAGCTGCCAGGTGAGGACCTGTACCAAGAGCTGCTGGCCGAAGATCGCGTTCGCGAGGAGGCACAGGCTGCCGAGGCTGCCGCCAAGGTTGCGGTTGCCCAGGCTGAGGCCGGCGTGCTGGCCGAGGATGCGGACGCCGCCGAGGCTGTTGTCGACTCCGTCGAGGAGTAGCTATGCCAGAGGGTTCCGTCCGCAACTTCGACGAGATCTCGGACCGCTTGGACCAGATCATCGCTACCGTTCGCTCCAAGGATACCTCCTTGGAGCGTTCGCTCGATTTGTTTGACGAGGCGATTGAGCTGGGCTCCCGCGCGGTCGATATGGTCGACAAGTTTGAGCTTACGCCGCGTGAGGCCGACAAGCTCGAGCAGGAATATGATGAGGATGCGGCAAACGAATCCCAGGATAGCTAGGCCGCATCTCCGGATACGAATGGTTGATGGCATTCATGAAACGCGTGCGTCTTGATGACGAACTGATTTCACAGGGCATCTGCGCCGATCGCGCGGATGCCCTTCGCACTCTTATGGCCGGCTTGGTCTCGAGTGGCGGTGAGCGCTTGACTTCGCCGGGCCTTAAGGTGATCCCGGGGCTGCCGCTGCACGTGAAGGGGCGCATTCCCTATGTTGGCCGCGGCGGTCTTAAGCTCGAAGGCGCGCTTGATGCGTTTGGCATCAATCCGACGGGCCTTGCCTGTCTGGATGTGGGCTGCTCTACCGGCGGTTTTACCGATTGCCTGCTCAAGCGTGGAGCTGCGACCGTTGTCTCGGTGGACGTGGGTCGCGCCCAGTTCGATTGGTCGTTGCGTCAGGACGATCGCGTGACGCTGCATGAGCGCACAAACGTGACGCAGCTGCCTGAGCTTGGCTATGCCGGCGCCATCGACCTGGCTGTGTGTGATGTCTCGTTTACCAGCATCGCGTACATTATCGATGCGGTACTGGCGTGCCTGGCTCCTACGGGTGCATTCTGCACGCTCGTAAAGCCGCAGTTTGAGGCTCCGGCGGCGCTGGTGGGCGAGGGCGGCATTGTGACCGATCCCGCCGTGCGCCGCGATACACTCGTGGCGGCGGTTGAACTCTTTGCTGCCAAGGGTCTCTTCCCGGTCGATGTGTGCGTGTCACCCATTCATGGTGCAAAGGGCAACGTTGAGTTTTTCCTGTACGGCACGAGATTTGACCCTGGCGACCGCTCGCAAGACGAGCTGCAATCCCAGGTATCGGTTATGAGCGAGAAAGCTGCAATGCTATGAAGGTCTTTCTGGTTCCCAATTATTACAAGCAAGAGGCGGTCGAGAGCGGCCTGATGCTCGAGCTTTGGCTGACGCGCCAGGGCTATGAGGTCGCATGGGCTGCCGACCAGCGATCCAAGATTCAGAGCACGCCTGATATTGACGGCTCCGATCTGGTCATTACGCTCGGCGGCGACGGTACGTTGCTGCGCGCTGCCCGCATCCTCAACCATCGCGAGATTCCTATCCTCGGTCTTTCCTATGGTCATCTGGGCTTTTTAACTGCTGCGAGCCCCGAGGAGCGCGACATTCTGCAGGTCGTGAGCGACGCCCTTTCCGGCGAGCTGCACGTGAGCCGTCGCGCCACCATCGCCGCGGATATCGTGTCCGTGCGCGAAGACGGTACGAAGGATGTCGTGCGCACCTTCGCCCTCAACGACATGGCGCTTACCCGCGGTCCGCTGTCCGATATGGTCGAGTTCGACATCACGGTGTCGGGCCACCATATCGATCGACTGCGTGGCGACGGCGTGATCGTGTCCACGGCGACTGGTTCTACGGGTTACGCGCTCAGTGCCGGTGGCCCCATCGTGAGCCCCGACTATACGGGCATGGTCTGCGTACCCATTGCGCCGCACACCATTCAGGCCCGTGCCTTCTTGACTTCGCCGAGTGATGTCGTCGAAATCTTTATGTCCGATGACCGTCCGAGCGTTCCGGCGATCGCTATTGATGGACAGTTTATTACCTGCGATGGCACCGTTGAGAGCGTGGCGGTGCGTCGTGGGCCCGGTGATGTGCTGCTGCTGGATTACGGCCCCGAGAGCTTCTATAACTCGGTGAGCCGCGTATTCTACGGAGTCCGTCATGATCGATGAGCTGCAGGTTTCTAACATTGCACTCATTCGCGAGGCGACGCTGCTGCCGAGTGCTGGCCTGACTGTCCTGACCGGCGAGACCGGCGCCGGCAAGACCGCGCTGCTCTCGGCCCTCAAGCTTATTTTGGGTGAGCGCGCGGATTCGTCTACGGTGCGCGAGGGCGAGGCGCTGGCGAGCGTCGAGGCGCGCCTGTTTGACGGCCCGCACGACACGGAGGGCTTCACCGTGCAGCGCAGTCTTTCTGCCGAGGGCCGCAGCCGCGTGAAGATTGACGGCCGCATCGCCAGTGTGCGCGAGCTTTCGGAGCGCGTTGGCGTGATGATGGATCTGTGCGGCCAACACGAGCACCAGCGCTTGCTCGATCCGGCGCATCATGTTGCGATGGTCGATGCCTGGGCAGGGCGCCCTGCACTCGAGGCGCTCGAGCACTACCGCGCCTGCTTTAAGACTTCGCGAGCTGCCGCTAAGGAGGTTCGACGTGTCGAAGAGACCTCGCGTGCGCAGGGGAGCCGCGTCGAGGAAGCGCGCTTTGCGCTCGAGCGCATCGGCGAGGTCGACCCCAAACCGGGCGAGTATGAGGAACTCGAGGAACTGCTGCCGCGCTCCGAACATGCCGAGGTACTGGTTGCCACGGCTAACGATGCCCATGGATCGCTTGCCGCCGAAGGGGGAGCGCTCGATGCCGTGAACAGCGCCGTGGCAGAGCTTTCCCGCATGGCTACCGTCGATCGCAAACTGGGCGATATTGCCGATGCGCTTTCGGATGCCTGTATTTCCCTTGAGGATTGCGCGAACGAGCTTCGTGCCTATCGCGATGGCGTCGCCTTCGACCCGCGCGAGCTCGCTCGCATGCGTGAGCGGTATTCCGACCTCAAGGGCCTGTTGCGTCAGTGGGGTCCCACCATGGACGATGTTTTTGCCATGCGCGATCGCTCGCAAGAGCTGCTGTCCCTGGTCGATGATGGCGATGAACAGATCAGAAAGGCGCGTGAGGCACTCGGGGGCGCCGAGCACGAGTTGTTTGCCGCTGCCAAGGCACTTAAGCGCGCCCGTAATACGGCGGCCCCGCGCTTCTGCCACGAGGTGGGCCGCCAGATGGCTCGCCTGGAGATGGGCGGCGCCGAGCTCGTCTGGGAGTCACGTGATCTTCCCCGTGCTGAGTGGACGCCGGTTGGTCCTTCGAGCTACGAGCTGCTATACCGCAGCGGTGCCGGTTTGACGCCGCGCCCCCTGCGCCGCATTGCGTCGGGCGGCGAGCTCAGCCGCGTCATGCTGGCAAGCAAGGTTGTCCTCGGCAATGCGGACGGCGTCGACACTCTGGTATTCGACGAGGTCGATGCCGGTGTCGGCGGCTCTACGGCTCGTGCTCTTGCTGGTGTGCTGGCCGATCTTGCCGCTACGCATCAGGTCATCGTCGTAACGCACCTTGCGCAGGTTGCGGTCATGGCCGACAAACATTATGTTGTCAGTAAGGAACCGGGCGATGTTCCCCAGACGCATTTGGACGAGGTAACCGGCGAAGCGCGTACCGCCGAGATCGCCCGCATGTTGAGCGGCGATCAATCGGAGGCGAGCTTGGCGCATGCCAAGCAGATGCTTGAAGAAGCTCGAGGTTAGGTCGTATCAGCGGTGTTGGTGGGACAAAATCGACTGAAATTTTTGTCCCACTACGCGTTTTACTCAACGACTTTATCCGGCTGGATGAGCTCTTCGTAGTAGCTGATATGCTCGCGGGCGTCTTCGATTTCGGGCAGCAGGAAGTTGTAGATGACCTCGATGATCATCGTGGCGCTCATCTTGGAGAACGCGAAGTCGCCCGTTGTCAGTAGTGCTTCGTGGTTGACGGTATTAAAAGTGTAGTCTGCCAGGCGCGCGAGTGGAGACTTGCTGTCGCTGCTGATGACGACCACGGTTGCGCCGCAGTCGCGAGCCGCTTTTGCCATGCGATTCAGTCGGCGCGATTTGCCGGAGTTTGAGATTAGCACGATGACGTCACCCGGGCGCAACGTGAGCGCAAAGCCGATTGATGTCTCGCTAATGGTACTCGTCATGCAGCGCAGGCCCAGCTGCGAAAACTTAAATGTCGCGTCGAGCGCGACCGCGTTTGTATTGCCCACGGCGGCGAACTCAATAACGCCGGCATTCTTAAGCGCGTGTACAACTGCGGCCAACGTGTCGTGATCAATGCCGTCGATGGTCGCATTAAGCTCGCTCACCTTGGCAGCCAGGATGTTCTTGAGGCTCTGCTCCATATTGTCGAGTGAGACCTCGTCAGTCAGGCCCTCGTTACGCTGGCTTTCCAAATCCCTCGCCAACGAAAACTGAAAGCTGCGGAAGCTACCAAAGCCAAGCTTGCGGCAGAAGCGCGAAACGGTCGCCTCGGACGTGGCGGCGGCGCGCGAGAGCTGAGCGGCCGTGAGGCGTGGCGCCTCGGACTGGTGCTCCAATATATAGTCGACAATGCGCTGCTCGGACTCGCTGTATCCCTGATAGGTGCTAATGAGGGAAAGTGCGCTCTTGCTACTATCGGTCATGGATGGCTCCTGGTTGGCATGAAAATCTAATTTGATTCGCAATGCCATAGTATACGGGCATTTTCAATTACAAGATACACCTTGCCGTTTCAAGTGTTGATGGTAAACTTTCACTTACCGTTTACGGTTATGAAAGAACCTTTCACCGGAGATTTGCACCTTAGCTCTTCTCACGCGGACGGTAGGTTGGTATCTTTCAGTTGTGGAAAAACGCGCATCGAAGCGCGTGTAGGGGAGCGCCCGCGGGCGCTGTACTCAAGAAGGAGGGACACATGGCTAAGTTTGACATCATCGCCGCGACCGGTTGCCCGACCGGCATTGCGCACACCTTCATGGCGAAGGAGGCGCTGGAGAAGGCAGCTGCCGAGCGTGGTCTGACCATTAAGGTCGAGACGCATGGCCAGGTCGGTGTCGAGAACGAGCTCACCAAGAGTGAGATCGCTGGTGCCAAGGCCGTCGTCGTCGCAGCCGATAAGGATGTCCAGGCTGAGCGTTTCGCCGGCAAGCCCATGGTTTCCGTCGGTGTTTCCAAGGCCCTGTCCGTCGAGGCCGCCGGAAAGCTGATCGACCGCGCGCTCGCCGCCAAGGGCGACGACACGGTTGCCGCTGCCGCCGATGTCGAGGACGAGGTCGAGGAGAAGGAGTCCATCGGTCACGTCATCTACAAGCACCTCATGAACGGCGTCAGCCACATGCTGGTCTTCGTCGTTGCCGGTGGTGTTCTGACCGCCATTTCGTTCCTGTGGGGCATCACGTCCTTTGATTCGACGGCTGCCGACTACAACAGCTTTGCCGCGATGCTCAAGATTATCGGCGGTATCGCCATGAATCTCATGGTTCCGGTGCTCTCCGCCTACATCGCCGAGTCTATCGGCAAGCGCCCGGCGCTCGTCCCCGGCTTTGTTGCCGGTATGATTGCCATCCAGGGCCTGCCTGTTAACGCCGAGACCGGCATGATCGACGCCGGTGGCGCCGGCGTGGGCTTCGGCTTCCTGGGCGGCATCGTCGGTGGCTTCCTCGCCGGCTATGTCATCCTGCTGCTCGAGAAGGTCTTTGCCGGTCTGCCCAAGAACCTGGACGGCCTCAAAGCTATCTTCCTGTACCCGCTGTTCTCGACGGCTATCGTCGGTCTGGTCATGCTCGGCATTTCCGGCCCCATGGCTGCCATCAACACCGCCATGATGGACTTCCTCAAGGGCCTGTCCGCCTCTGGCGCCGTTGTCCTGGGTCTTGCCATCGGCTGCATGTGCGCCTTTGACATGGGCGGCCCGGTCAACAAGGCTGCTTACGTCACCGGTACCGCTATGCTCACCGAGGCTCTGGCCGCCGGTGTTGGCACCGATACCTACAACTTCGGCACCAACTTCATGGCTGCCGTCTCCGCCGCCTGCATCGTTCCGCCGCTGATCACCACCTTTGCCGTCGTTGTCGGCAAGAAGTACTTCAGCCAGGAGGATCACGACGCCGGTATCGTCAACCTCATCCTTGGTTGCACCCACATCACCGAGGGCGCCATTCCGTTCATGACCAAGAACATCTGGCCCGTCATGCCCATCATGATGTTCGGTTCCTCTATCGCTTCGATCCTGACCATTATGTTCAACGTTCACGATCCGGCGCCTCACGGTGGCTTCCTGGTCCTGCCCGTTGTCGAGAACGGTCCGCTTTGGGTCCTCGCTATCCTCATCGGCGCTGTGGTCGGTGGCATCCTGTTCGTGGCCTTCAAGAAGTACGACTTCGAGAAGAATCAGAAGGCCGCTCCTGCAGCCAAGCCGGTTGAGGCTCCCAAGGCCGCTGCCGTCGAGGCCCCCAAGGCCGAGGCTGCCGACTTCGTGAAGGTCGAGAATGTCTTTGTCGCCGAGGACTTCGCTTCTCGTGACGAGGCTCTGAGCTTCGTTTCCAACCAGGCTGTCAAGGCCGGTATCGCCAGCGACGCCGACGCCGTGATGAACGCCTTCCTGGCCCGCGAGGCCGAGGGCACCACGGGCATGATGGAGGGCTTCGCCATCCCGCATGCCAAGTCCGACGCCATTACCGAGGCTGCCGTCATCGTCGTCAAGGACGAGTCCGGTGTGACCGGTTGGGACACCATGGACGGCGCTCCCGTCAACGTGGCTATTGCCCTGCTCATCCCCGGTGCACAGGCCGGCACCACGCACCTCAAGATCCTGTCCAAGGTCGCCGAGGCGCTCATGGACGAGGACTTCCGTGCCACCGTCAAGGGTTCCACCGACGCCGCCGAGATCGCCAAGACGATCAACGCCCGCTTGGTCTAATTCCACGGTACGCGAATAACATCGCCCTCTGTACAAAAGGCGAGGACTCCACCAGGAGCCCCCGCCTTTTTCTATCCCTCCCATAAGTTGCGGTGAAATAGGGACTGTTTAAACGATTCAACCCCAAATTCAGTCCCTATTTCACCGCAACTTACAAAAGGGCATAGAGGGAACTGCCTATCGAGTCTTTGTCGCGAACAGATCATCAGCCAGAATTCCGTTCGCACGATATTAATTTGGACCGACCGAGTTTCCGCAGCTTGCCCGCCGGGCGGGGCGATTAAGTTTGTCGCGAGTTCCGCACGCAAAGGAAAGCACTTAATGTGCTTTCCGTCTTGCGCAGGACTGTAGAGCAGCAAACTTAATCGTCCCCGCCCGGCGAGCAAGCGGACGACAAACACATCTGTCCAATAATTCGTCTGAAACACAATGAAAAACCGTTTGATGTGAGTTAATATAAACAACGTCGTGAATCTGACTCCTGCCACATGCATGACAGGGGTTAAACACAAAAAGGAGTCAATTATGGTTTCTGAGAAGGCTACCCTCGTTAATCCTCAGGGTCTGCACATGCGTCCGGCTGGTCTGTTCGCCTCCACCATGGGCAAGTACGCCTGTGACGTGACGGTCGTCACCCCCGAGAAGGAGGTCAACGGCAAGTCCCCGATGGCCCTCATGGCTGCTGGTATCCCCTGCGGCACCGAGGTCGAGGTCAAGTGCGACGGCGCTGACGAGGCCGAGGCTCTGGCTGCTGCCATCGAGCTCATCAAGAGCGGTCTTGGCGAGTAGAACTCAAACGGGTCGCATGTTGAACAACTAAGTTCATATTTGGGGGCGCAGTGACCTGTTGTAAGGTAGCTGCGCTCTTTTGTCATGGATATGGCAAAACGCTTTATCATATGACACGGAGAGAGGAATGGGAATGTATCAGGGAGTCAACGCTTCCGAGGGCATCGGTATCGGCACCGTCATGGTTGCCGTCGATCCCGACTTGACGTTTGAGCCGCACGAGGTTGCTGATTCGGCAGCAGAGAAAGAGCGCTATCAGGCTGCTCTTTCGGTCTTCTGCGAGAAGACTCAGGCTCAGGCCGACCACATGAAGGAGACGGTGGGCGAGGCCGAGGCCGAGATCATGAGCGGACACATTGTCCTGGCTCAGGATCCGGGCATGACCGACGCCATTAACGCCGCTATTGACGGCGGCACCTGCGCCGAGCAGGCGCTCATGGACACCTCGACCATGTTCGAGAACATGTTTCTGTCCATGGACGACGAGATGTTCCGTCTGCGCGCGGCCGACATCGCCGACATCCGCACCGGTATTCTGGCCGAGCTGCTGGGCAAGGAGGTCGTCGACCTTTCCGTCCTGCCCGAGAACACCGTCGTTGTCGTGCACGACCTTACGCCGTCCATGACCGCCACGATCGATAAGGCCCACGTTGCCGGTATCGTCACCGAGACCGGTGGCCGCACGTCGCACTCCGCGATCATCGCGCGTGCCCTCGAGATCCCGGCCGTCCTTTCGGTCTCTAACAGCTGCACCGCGCTTCGCAACGGTATGACCGTTGTCGTCGACGGTGGCAAGGGTGTTGTCGAGGCCGATCCCGACGAGGAGACGCTCGCCGCCTATACCGCCAAGGCTGAGGCCTTTGCTGCCGAGAAGGCAGCCCTCGAGGCCTTCCGTGGCAAGCCGTCCGTGACTGCCGATGGCATCAAGAAGATCATCGCCTGCAACATCGGTAACCCCGATGACGTGCCCAACGCGCTCGATCACGACGCCGAGGCCATCGGTCTGTTCCGCTCCGAGTTCCTGTTCATGGACTCTGCCGAGCTTCCTTCCGAGGAGGAGCAGTTCAACGCCTACCGCAAGGTCGCCAGCGCGCTCAAGGGCGCTCCGGTCATCATCCGCACGCTCGATGTGGGTGGTGACAAGGAGATTCCGTATCTGCATATGGTCAAGGAAGACAACCCCTTCATGGGCTTCCGCGCCGTGCGTTACTGCCTGGCCAATCCCGACCAGTACAAGGTCCAGCTCCGCGCTCTGCTGCGCGCTAGCGCCTTCGGTGACGTCAAGATCATGATCCCGCTCGTCACCTGCGTCGAGGAGGTCTTGGCTGTCAAGGAGCTCGTCGAGCAGTGCAAGGCCGAGCTTACCGAAGAGGGTCGCAAGTTCAACGAGAACATCGAGGTCGGCATCATGGTCGAGACGCCCGCCGCTTCGCTGCTCGCTGACCGTCTTGCCGAGGTTGCCGACTTCTTCTCCATCGGCACCAACGACCTGATCGGCTACACCATGTGCGCCGACCGTGGTAACGACACCATCTCCAACCTGTACCAGGTTTACTATCCCGCCGTGCTCCGCTCGCTCAAGAATATCATCGAGAGCGGCGTGAAGGCCGGCATCATGGTCGGTATGTGCGGCGAGGCCGCTGCCGATCCGCTGCTCGAGCCGCTGCTGATCAGCTGGGGCCTGGAGGAGTTCTCGATGAGCGCTCCGTCGATCCTGCGCGCCCGCAAGACCATCAGCCAGTGGACCAAGGCCGAGTGCGACGAGCTCGCCGAGAAGGCACTCGCCTGCAACACCGCCGCCGAGGTCAAGGCACTGCTCGAGTCCGCAGCTCGCTAATTTGGTATCAGAGGTAACCGCGTGGTTGGAATGGGCCGGCCACGCGGCCCTCACATATACAGGGGGTACTGTAAATGTTCTACACGCTAACCGCTAACCCGGCTGTCGACATGACGGTTTCGAGCTCTCCGCTCGAGCCCGACGAGAACGTCCGCACCGGCTCGGCCAGCTACACGGCTAACGGCAAGGGCCTCGACGTGTCCTTCGCCTTTAAGAAGATGGGCGTCGACACCGTCGCGCTCGGCTTCTTCGCCGGCTTCACGGGCAAGTTCATCGTCGAGGAGGTCATGAACCTGGGTTGCCTCTGCCGCCCGGTCTGGACCGACGGTATCACGCGCATTAACACCTACGTCAACGATGGCCAGCACGAGTACGGCATCCTGAACCCGGGTGCTCCGATCACGCCGCAGCACCAGGAGGAGCTCTACAACATCCTGGACACCGCGGGCGATCTCGAGTGCCTGATCGTTTCCGGCTCCGTGCCTCCCAAAGCTACGCCCGACTTCCTGGCTAAGGTCATGGAGCACGCTCAGGCTCGTGGCGCCGATGTCGTCTTGGACCTGTCCTCCGACAAGCTCAAGGAGCTCGCTCACAAGAAGCCGCTGCTCATCAAGCCGAACCATCACGAGATGAAGGCCATCTTCGGCGTGCCGGTCGACACCGACGACGAGGTTCGCGTTGCCATGAAGATGGCTCACGACGCCGGCGTTCAGAACGTGCTGCTCACCCGTGGTAGCCGCGGCGACGCTTACTTCTCCAACGGCGAGGACATCTGGTACGCCAAGCGTGAGTTCAACATCAAGCTGGTCTCTTCCGTCTGCGCCGGCGACTGCACCCTCGCTGCGTTCCTGCACAAGTGGTACAGGGATCGCGACAACGTCGAGGAGGCCATGAAGCTCGCTATGGCCACCGGCGCCAACGTTGCCGAGTCCGTCGGCATCGGCGACTTCGGTCACGTCGACGAGTACAGCAAGCGCGTTGCTGTCCGCAAGCTCGATCGTCAGTAATCGAAACGCGACATATTCGTGCGCATGCGGCGCCCCGGTTTCGGCTGGGGCGCCTTTTTGTTCCGCCACGGGGGAGAGGTGTCCCGCCGTACTTCATCGCTTCCACACCGTTCACCGAGTTGTCCTAGCCTTTTACCGATGCGTGGAATATACTTTCATTAACACGTTGCTTCGTGAAAGGAACATTCATGATTTACACGCTCACTGCAAATCCCGCCATTGACTACAACATCGCCTGCGACGGCCTTGCTGCCAACACCGTCACGCGTACTCGCAACGCCGTCTATACGCCCAACGGCAAGGGCCTCAACGTCTCGTTTACGCTTGACCACTACGGTGTCGACACCACGATCCTGGGCTTCTTCGCTGGCTTCTCGGGCGAGTTCATCGTCAAGGGCGCCGAGGCCCTGGGCGTGCCCGTCAAGCCCGTGTGGACCGACGGCATCACGCGCGTCAACGTGTTCCTCAATGCCGGCCCCGACACCGAGTACAACATGGTCAACGCCGGTGCCGCCATCAACGATGCCAATGAGCAGGAGATGTTTGAGCTCATCGATTCGCTCGATGACATGACCTGCCTGGTAATCAGTGGCTCGCTGCCTCCCAACACTTCCGAGGGCTTCTTGGCCGAGGTCCTGCGCCGTGTCAAGGCCAAGGGGGCCGAGTTCGTCCTCGACATCTCGAGCCATCAGCTGGCAGACCTCATTGCTCTGGAGCCGCTGCTTATTAAGCCCAACGACGACGAGTTGCTTGACATCTTTGGCATTAAGGTGAGCGGTGGCGACGACGAGTCCGTCAAGGGCGCGATGGCCGAGCTGCACGCCAAGGGCGCCAAGAACGTGCTGCTGACCCTCGGTGGCGACGGCGCGTACTTCTCCAACGGCGAGCACATCTGGTTTGCCAACCGCACTTTCGACGTCAAGCTGCTGTCGACGGTGTGCGCCGGCGATTCCTCGCTCGCTGCCTTCCTGTCCGTGTGGCACGACGCCCCCGAGCGCGTCGACGACGCTCTGCGCCTTTCGATGGCTACCGGCGCCAACGTGGTCGAGTGCCCCGGTCTGGGCGATTTTGCCAAGGTGGACGAATATAAGAAGCATATCGAGGTTCGCCAGGTCTGCTAGAGCATCGATACATCGTTGCCGAACACCCGCTTTGGATCTCCGAGGCGGGTGTTTTTTGTGCGCTGAAGTATGTGGCGTTTGCTGTCTCGATTTATCGAATCGACGACGCGATTGCGTGTGCGCGCTTTCTCGTTTCTTGTTAGACTTCTTGAGAACCATCGATTAACGCTCGCAAGTGCAGGAGGCCATGGGCATGTGCAATGTTTCTCTCAACGGTACGCAACCGTCCGATGCCTCCCTGCGCGTCCTGCGCGCGCTTGAGGCGGCTGGTCTTGAGGTTTGGTACGTTGGCGGTTGGGTGCGCGACGCCCTGATGGGATGCCCCAGCCACGATGTTGATATGTGCTGTAGCGGCCTGTGGCAGGAGTCCAAGGCGGCGCTCGAGGCCGCTGATATCGCGGTCGTGGAGTCGGGCATTAAATTTGGCGGAATCACGGCTATTTCCGATGGCGAGCGTATCGAGGTCACCACGTACCGTCTGGATGGCTTTTACACCGATGGGCGCCATCCTCAGAGTGTCGAGCGTGCCGCCTCGCTCGAGGACGATCTGGCCCGCCGCGACTTTACCGTCAACGCCATGGCCTGGCATCCCGAGCGCGGGCTTGTCGACCGCTACGACGGCCAGGGTGATCTGGAGCGCAAGCTGATTCGCGCTGTCGGTGATCCCAAGCGTCGCTTTAACGAGGACGCCCTGCGCATGCTGCGTGCGGTGCGCTTTGCCTGCCGTCTGGACTTTATGATTGAGCCCGAGACTAAGCGTGCGCTTGCCGAGTGCGCGCCGCTGCTCGATGCCGTGGCGCGCGAGCGTGTGGGTATTGAGCTCGAGGGCATTCTTTCGACCGGTCATGGGGGAGACGCGATGCTTCGCTATCCCGAGCTCATCTGTGCCGCTGTGCCCGAGTTGGCAGCGGGTCGCGGGTTTGATCAGCGAAGTGTCTACCATGCGTTTAACGTCTACGAGCATATCGCCCGTGTGCTGACAGTGGCAGGGGAGCTGGCGCTGTGCGACGGCGTCGCGCCATCGTCGAGCCTTATGTGGGCGGCGTTTTTGCACGATGTGTCCAAGCCCGAGTGTTTCACGGTCGACCATGCCGGTAGCGGACACTTCTACGGTCATCCCGAGCTCGGCGCCAAGAAGGCGCGCGTCATTATGGATCGCCTGGCGCTCTCGCACGACTTGGTGCGCGACGTGTGCCTGCTCATCAAATACCATGACAAGCCGCTGCGCCCCGAGCGCTCCTGTCTGCTCAATATGATGCGCGCGCTTTCGGGTGAGGGCGTCGACACGGCCCGCCTGATTGACGAGCTCATGGACCTTAAGCGCGCCGACACACTTGGCAAGGCCCCGTCGTGCTTCTATTACGTTGAGACGATTGAGGAGATGCGCGCGCTGGCGCACGAGCTGCTGAGGGCGGGGGAGCCCTATACGCTCAAGATGCTCGCCATCAACGGCGGCGACCTGATCCGTGCCGGAGTCAAGCCCGGGCCGGAACTGGGTCAGCTTCTCAACTCCGCCCTCGACGCCGTGATCGAAGACGATATTCCCAACGAGCGCGAAGCTCTTTTGGTTCATCTCAACCTGAATTAGCTACCTATTTGACCTGCGTGTTCCATAACCTGCCGACATTTTTTCGGCAATTTGGAATTTCTTCTTGCGCTGACGTTTTTTGTCCCGTAATATATTTCCTCGCAGCACGGCAGTGCAGATGTCATGTGGCCCGTTCGTCTAGCGGTTTAGGACGCCGCCCTCTCAAGGCGGAGATCACCAGTTCGAATCTGGTACGGGCTACCACGCATCTGATACCCGGACTTCCTATGGAAGGCCGGGTTTTTTTATTTTCAAACAACCGTCTGCAATTCCCGTTTGAACCAGAGCTTTGCGTTCTGCCTATGGCCCTTACGGGTACAATATCCAAGATATTTTGACTGTTAGAAGGAGTCTCATGACGGAGTCCTCTCAGCATACGTCTAAGCCCCAGGTCGAGGTTGAGGCCTCGGGCGGAGATGACAATAAGAGCGCACGCCGCGGCGCCATCTTTATCGGCGTCGTGCTGGTAGGTTATATCGTCTATCTGGTGGTAACCGGGCAGATGGGGCAGTTCTGGGCCGCTATGTCGAGCGTCCAGGCGTCATGGCTCGTTGTCGCGTGTCTTTGCATGTTCATGTACCTGTTCTTTGGCATTGTGGCCTATGCGATCGCCGTCTGGCTCGATCCCAATTCGCCCGTCGGCATCCGCGACCTGATCTCGGTCGAGGCGAGTGGCATCTTCTTTGGTAACCTGACGCCCATGATGATGGGCTCCACCCCGGCTCAAATCTATCGCCTGACCAAGGCCGGCCAAAACGTGGGCGAGGCCGGCGCCACGCAATTCACGCGTTTTATCGTGTACCAGTTTGGCCTCGTTGCCTGGGGCGCTATCCTACTGCTTGCTCGCATGCCGTTTTTTGCCGAGCGCTATGGCGACATGACGTTGCTGTGCGTCTTTAGCTTTGGTGGGCACTGCTGCATCTTGCTGGGCATCTTCGCCGTCGCGCTCATGCCTAAGACCGTCACGCGCGTCGCCCATTGCATCATCAATTGGCTCGAGCGCATTGGTGTCTCGGCCACTAAGATCGAGGGTTGGCGCACGTTTGTCGATGGCGAGATCTACTCCTTCTCCGAGAAGTTCAAGCTTTCGGCCGGACATTTTTCTTCCATGCTGCTCACCGTGTTTATCACCATGCTGCAGCTCGCGTTTTTCTACCTCGTGCCGTATTTCCTAATGCTTGCCTTTGGCCACCACGAGGTTGACTTTTTCTCGGTCATGGCCGCGAGCGCCTTTGTCCAGCTGCTGAGCTCTGCGGTTCCCCTGCCCGGTGGAACTGGTGGCGCTGAGGGCGGCTTTGCATTGTTCTTGGGTCATTTCTTTGGGTCGGCTTCGACCGCTGGCTATCTGCTGTGGCGCCTCATTACGTTTATTGCGCCGACCATTTTGGCTGCGCCCCTGCTGGGACTTAAGAGCGCCCACAACGAGAGCATCCATGCGCGCTGGGATCGCGTGATGCGCAAGCACGGCCGCACGCCTCAGACGCCCTCTGTCCCCACTAAGCCGCACCCCACGAATGCTGTTACCGTTGATCCCAAGAAGCACGCTCAGAAGGCTTCTGGGGCCGCTAAGCCGGCTCATAAAGCCTATGTGCGCCAGACAGGCGATGGTATTCGCGTATCTCCGTCGGCACTCAATAAGAAGAAGCATCCTAAGTCGCAGTAGGGCAGTCGTGCGTTCTTCATGATGCGGGGCATATTTGTGCTGTTTGGGGGATAATCCTCTTACGTAGATTATCTCTCATCTGTTGATGAATGCTCGCATATCTAAGGGACACTTCCATGGCAACCAGCAAACCGCGTCTTGACCGCCGCATCGTTCGCAGCCGTAATGCCATCCTTTCCGCTTTCGAGCGCCTGCTCATGGAAAAGCCGCTGGCAGACATTACGGTGAGTGCCATCGCGCGCGAGGCCAATGTCGACCGCAAGACCTTTTACGTTCACTTTGGTACGGTTGATGGCCTGCTCGATGCCATTGCCGTCGATGTGGTGGAGATGATTGTCGACTCGGTCGAGAAAACGCTTGCTTCCATGGACGGCGACACCAACGAGCGCGCCCTGGGCGCGGCGGCGACCTTCTTTAAAACCGTTAACGAGGCGCTGTGCAACAACCTGGTGCTTAATCGTCAGCTGATCGAGAACATTCCGCTCGATGATTTTATGGCTCGTCTTCGTGCGCCGCTCGAGCATGAGATTGCCGAGCGCGATCTGCTGCCCCAAGGTCTCAAGGACGAGATGTTCGACTATTATCTGGCGTTTTTGCTGTCGGGTATTATCGGTATCTATCGCACGTGGGCACTGTCCGACGGCTCGGTTCCTATCGAGCGCGTCTCTGAGGTCGCCAACGACCTGACTCTCAACGGTCTGTCGAGTCTGGAATCTCGCTTGGAATAGCATTGATAATTCAACAACTTATAGAAGTTGCGGTGGAATAGGGATTGTTTTGGTTATTGGAAGGCCGTTCTGGTCCCTATTTCACCGCAACTTAGTAAAACTGTTTTGATGGTAAGGCGGAGCAGCCTCGAAGATGAGCCTCGAGACTGCTCCGCTTCATTTCTGAGCGTTTGTCGTGTAGGGCAGCATTAATCGCCGTTTTTGAGTATGCGGCCCTGTTTTTCGAACTTGTGCATGTCGCTATCGGCCATACCCTGCGACTTGTCCTCGTGACGCTTGGTGTATAGCGGATCGTCGGAGTCGTTCCAGATGCGGTCGGCGACAGGTGACCATGCCTCGGCGGCAGCCTGGGTCTTTTCGCGCAGCTGCTCGGGTGACTCCTTCTCGATGAGATCGGTGCTCGTTGCGCCACTCTCGGCGACCAGTTTGGGCAGCACGTCGGGATTCTCGAGCATGGGGCATGGCTTGAGGTAGTTGTCGTTAAACGGCATGTTCTCGTAGTACTTCATAAAGAGGGGAGAGCGCAGCGCGTCGAGTAAGCTCACATCGTGGATGTTGGCGTTTGAGTAGTGGATGAACACGCACGGCTCCACGTCTCCGGCGGCGTTGATGTGCAGGTAGCGGCGGCCGCCGGCGATACATCCGCCTACAAACTCGCCGTCGTTTTGGAAGTCGAGCGTAAACAGCGGCTTCTTCTCACGCATTTCGCGGATAAAGTGATACATGTGCTCGCGCTGCTCGGGCGTGGGCATGAGCTCGGGGGTTGCATTGCGGCCAACCGGCATAAAGTGGAAGTACCAGCAGAAGAGTGCTCCCTCGCCGATCATCCAGTCCATGTTCTCCTCGGTAGCAACCGTCTCGGCATTGGCGCTGGTCCAACAGGTGGAGATACCAAACGGCAAGTCGCGCTCGCGCAGGAGTTTCATGGCGTGCTCGATCTTTGCGTTGGTACCCTCGCCGCGACGGGCGTCGGTGGTGTGCTCATTGCCCTCTGCGCTGATGGCGGGGACAAAATTACCTACGCGAATCATATCGTCGCAGAAGGCCTCGTCGATCAGCGTGGAGTTGGTAAAGCAGAGAAACACGCAGTCCTGATGTTTTTCGCAAATTCTGATCAGGTCGTGCTTGCGGACGAGCGGCTCGCCGCCGGTATAGATGTAGATATGCGTACCGAGCTCTTTGCCCTGCGTAACGATAGAGTCGATGTCTTCGAACGAGAGATTCTGCTTGTAGCCGTACTCGGCGGCCCAGCAGCCCGTGCAATGCAGGTTGCAGGCGCTCGTGGGATCGAGCAGGATGGCCCACGGAACGTTGCACTGGTACTTTTCGCGGTTCTTTTCCTGCTCTGGCCAAGCAAGCAGGTTGGCGTCGACAATGAGGGTCTTAAGCAGTTTGGTTCGCATCTGGGGATTAAGGCTGAACACACGCATGATTAGGTCATACCAATTGCCGCGGCTCTTGATGACATTGGTGAATGCCTCTCGCTGTACAGGAAATACGCGATTGGGGACCAGCTTGTTCACGAGGTCCATGATTTTGTCGATGTTTTCTTGCGGGTTGTCGTCGAGATAATCGATGAGCTTGTTAAGCGCTGCACGCTCTGCTGACTGTGTAAGCGACATGGGTATATCCTTTCACGTGTGCTTAATGTGTGATAATACCCACTTGTAGATTAAACGAAGTCTAAAGATTTGGAATGTGTCTATTCAACGAATCAATTTAATTTGGGGTGAAGCGTTATACGCCGACACCTTCTAAGTTGCGGTGAAATAGTGTCAGATGGGGATGCGGACGATTTCTTGGGCCGCGCCTAGGCGTATCCATTGGAATCTTCCGATGCGCCTTCGCACGCTTGCATGACCTCGATACCATGCGATCGTGCGAACTTGACGAGCTCTGCGTTCCGGGCGTTTATGGTGCCGAAGGCAGCGGGGCACACGATAAGGCGCGCGCAGTGGACGAGGAGCTCTTTGGCGCGGGCTATGGTTTTATCCCCGATCGGCTCGAAGGCGCGCTCGGCCACGCATTCCGTCGCCAGGTCGCGCGCGAGCTCGCAGTCGATGTCCCCTTCGTGCAGAATGCCCGCGTAGAACGCCTTGCCCTGCCGGATGAGC
>CABQSP010000017.1:0-34802 GCA_902466855.1 uncultured Collinsella sp.
CCGCAGTGCCCGCTTCCCCCGAGAACAATTATCAGTGCAGGTAGACGGCTCGCGAATTTAACAAAAACCGGTGCATGGTTGAGCATCCCGGGCTAAACGTAGTAAATGGGCATAGTTTTTGATATGTCACTCATACAGTCACAGTGAAAATGAGCCCAAAAGATGAAAAAACGCCCGTCGGCGGTGGTGCCGGCGGGCGTTGCTGTGCGACATGTTGCATTGTGGGCTTAGTGCCTCATAAAGTGGTATTCGATCACATTGCTGTAGGGGTGACCCGGGCCCACGATGCCCTGCGGGAACAGCGGCTGGTGCGGCGTGTCGGGGTACATCTCTGCCTCGAGGGCAAAGCCGGCGCCCCAGCCATAGTTGGCATCGTCCTTGGCGTGCTCGTCGCCCAGCCAGTTGCCGGTGTAGAGCTGCACGCCCGGTGCGGTGGTGTAGTAGTCCAGCTCGCGACCGGTCCACATCTCCTCGACATGCAGGGCGCGGCGCAGGTTGCGACCGTACTGATAGTCATCGATGCACAGGCAGTGGTCATAGCCGCGCGCCTGCTTAATCTGTGGATCGTCGGCTTCCATGCCAGGCGCGACGGGGCGCAGCTCACGGAAGTCAAACGGCGTGCCCTCGACCGGAGCAATCTCGCCGGTGGGAATGTTCTGGCCGTCAATGGGCAGGTAGTGGGCGGCGTTGGCGACAAAGAAGTGCTCGCAGTCCATGCCGGCGTTATGACCGGCAAGGTTGAAATATGTGTGGTTGGTCATAGACACGTAGGTGGCGCGGTCGCTTTCGCAGCCATACTCGATGCGAAAGACGCCGGTGCGTGTAACGGTAAACACGGCCGTAAACGTGCGGTTGCCGGGCAGGCCCAGCTCGCCATCCTCAAGCGAAGTGGTCATGCACACGGCGTTGTGAGTCTCGTCGAGCTCAACATCCCACACGCGCTTGTGCAGGCCGTGCTCAAGATCGCTGTGCAGGTTGTTGGCGCCTTCGTTGGCCGGCATATGCCAGTCCGTGCCGGCGATGGTGATCGTGGCACCTGCAGTGCGGTTGGCCACAGGTCCGATGGTCGCACCAAAGCAGGCGGGGTTGTCAAAGTAATCCTCGAGCTTATCGAAGCCCAGCACAACATCGCGCACGTTGCCGGGGATGTCGGGCACGTCGATGCCCAACACGGTGGCGCCATAGTCCATAATGCGAACGCAGATCTCGGGCCCGTTGAGGGTGTAACGATGAACGGGGGTACCGCACGGCGCGGTGCCGAAAAGCTCGGAAGTGATCATTTGGTTCCTAACATCGAGGTATTTCCGACAAACTGTAGCGCGAACAGGCGAGATTATCACTACACCCCACTAAAGCAGGGGGTATTTTTCTCAAAAAAGTGATGATTGGAGCTGTGCGGGCGTTCATTTCTGACGCGCGCGAGTCTGATACAATTTGTTCGTTATTGTTTGAATTGACGTGAGCGTGGAACAGCGAGGACTCATCGTGATTAAAGCGGAGCGACAGGATAAGGTTCGGCAGCTGCTCGAGGAACAGGGAACGGTCTCGGTCAAGGAGATTTCGGATGCGTTAGGTGTCTCGGATATGACGATCCGCCGTGACCTTGAGGAGCTTGCGAGCCTGGGCGAGATCGAGCGCGTGCACGGCGGAGCCCGCAGTGCACAGAGCCGTCCACACGCTATGCTGCGCCATGAGTATTCGCACAGCGAAAAGCGCACAAAGCATGCCGAGGAAAAGTTGCAGATTGCGCGCCGTTCTGTGGAGCTTATCGAGGAAGGCTCGACCATCTTTTTGGGCACGGGCACCACGGTTGAGCAGATGGCCTCGATGCTGCCGGCGTTTCGCCTGCGCATTGTGACCAATTCGCTTTCGGTGTTTAACCTGCTCGAGGCGCGCGAAGACTGCGAACTGTGCCTGGTGGGCGGCGTGTACCGCCGCCGCACTGCCGCCTTTGTGGGCCCCACGGCCGAGGACACCTTGCGCGCGCTGGGGATCGACGCAGCCTTTATCGGCGCAAACGGCATTTTGGACGGCGACGTGTCTACGTCTAACATGGAAGAGGGCCGCATCCAGCAGCTCGCCTTTAGCAAGGCCGACTCGCGCTATCTGATCGCCGATTCCAGCAAGATTGGCAAGCGCGACTTCTACACCTTCTGCCGTCTGGACAGCCTGGACGCCGTGGTGTGCGAGCCGGGCATCGCCGCCGAAGATCGTGCCGCCATCGAGGAGCATACGCAGGTCATTTGCTAGCTAGCGCTACGGGATTGCCAACGGGCGATGCGGGAGGACTTTTACCTCCTGTCATTGTGGAAACCAGCGCGTCAGCGCTACGCGATATGACGCGCAAATGAGGACCCCACAATCAAATCGTCTCAATCTGTAACATCTAGACGTCCAAAACCGGTCTTAGTGTTACAGATTGAGACAATTCGGCGTGGTCTACCTTGTTTGTCTCGATCTGTAACGGTTAGGACTTAAAAACTCGGCTACGTGTTACAGATCGAGATAAAAGAAAAAGAACATTAGGACTTGAAAATAAAGTTTTGATAAGGGACCCGCCCAGTTAAGACGGTGCGGCAGACAATTGAGATTAGTTTGCCTCCGGAGTCGTAAGCATAATGAGTCAGTTCGATGACCGGAAGTTTTGCAACACCATAATTGCTGGCTTCGGAATCGCTAAGCTCACGTGCTCTATAGCTTTCTCTAACAGATTGGATAGACTTGGACAAGTCGTCCATGATTCTGCTAAATGCCTGAAAATCTAACTGGTTATTCGGAACGCGCGACTTTGAAATGAAGAACGTATCAGCGCCTATGAAGCTGCCTTCAAGTTCGTAGGTCAATTCAAGACGCTGAATCTCATCGCGACTTTGACATCCAAATTGTTGGAGCATCATTACGGAAATTGGACGACCTGATGTGAGGCCGCCGAAATGTTTGGTGATGGCATCCGGATCAACGCCATCGCAATGGCTTGCAAAGTCAAAGTCTAAAAGTGAATTGAGCTCGCTAACGCGTTTCGGTGCGACAAACGATCCCTTACCTTGGATTCGATAGATACTTCCACGACGCTCCAGCTCACTCATGGCAAGTCGGACGGTTGTTCTGCTTACGGCGTATTCGTCGCAGAGTTCCATTTCTGTTGGAAGTTTATCGTCTGCTTGATACACATCGACGATCTGCTTGAGCAGCGCGTCGGTGAGCTGTAAATAGAGTGGCCGTTTTTCATGTGTATCGAGCATTAGAGCCTCAGTTTGCATATTGGTGGTATCTGATGGTTGCCTCAGTCGGGATGTAGCTTGAGCGCAACAATCTTAACGTATCACAGAGCGGCTCAGCATGATGATCTGATGCCTGTATCCACGAAGGGCTTGTCCGAGCGTGAAGATATTCTGGGGCAGGCAAATACCGTTCATGGAGTCCCCGATATGTTGGAGGTCAGCGCCGGCTGCTTTTGCTGCAAGGCCTATTTTCTTAATGGTCTCGCTGTCGCAAGAGTCTTGACTCGTCCCGTTCGCCGCCATGACGAGAACCTTCTCTTCAATTGACTTGCCTACGTTGTAGGATCGTACAAAGTCTACGATGGCGCGCAGGTCTGCTTCTTGGAAGCAAGGGACGGTGTAGGGGGCTGGCACGAGAAGGATATCGACACCGAGGTCAACAAACTCGCGCGCTATTTCGAGCGTCATGACAGGTTCCGCAACGCCTGCTCCATGCATTTTTCCGGCTATGATCAGACCATTGAAATGCTCTTTGGAGAGTTTGATTGAATGGGCGATCGCATCGTTGGAGACGCCAGTTCCAGGGTTGCCTGTGAGGCAAATAAAATCAAATCCGAGTTCGTTAGCCTTTTCTAAGGTCTTGGGAGAGACGCGACGACCCATGGGGATTTCCGTACGGGATTCAGACATCTCTGCCTCGTTATCAACTGGCTCCAGATTGACGCCAATCGGCCTTCCGCATGCTCGCTTCACCCAAGTGACCGGGTTTTCATTGAGATCATCTGGAATACCGGCAATAACTGGATCGAACACATCGAACGCGTTAAACAGAAGCAGGTCGGCACCTGCGGCACGTTCGATTTCTGCATTAGTAACGCCGCTGAGAAATTGGGAAGAGGGTACGTTTTCCGCCATGATGGTACGTCCCTCGGAGGCCAGAATTGCCTGCTTTAGATCCATGGGTGACGTGGCGGCAAAATCGGATGCGGACATGTTCAGTAATCGTTTGGGCATTGTTACTTCCTTTGACTAGAACGACAGGCTTGTGACATCGTCACTAATATTGTTACAACAATATATTAAATATGTTATATCCAATCGGTGAACGGTTGCAAACTTATTGTACTGCTCCGAAAAAATAGCCTTTAGCTGGACAAATCTAAAATTACGCAACTGCCGTTCACCGAATAAGTATTTGAATTCTTGACATATCGACAAAGCGGAAAAAGAATTGGTTATGACAAATCGCGCAAATGATATTACATTTCGCACAAGAACGTATTCATTTACATACGTGGATACAAACTGGGACGACGACGGTTGAGTCCGGATAAATCGTTGTGTGCCCGGGAAACATGAAAGGATGTCTTATGGACGCTATCGTCAAATTCCTTGAAAAACACCAGGCCCTCTTCGACAAAATCTCAAGGAACATTTATCTGGTGGCGATTAAGGATGGCTTTCTCTCGAATATGCCAATTGTGCTGTTCTCGAGTCTGTTCCTTCTTCTTTCGACGCTCCCTGCCTATGTAGGCATCGCGCTTCCGTCTGAGGTGCTGGATTTCTTTAATAAAATCTATGCATATACCATGGGACTTCTTGGCATTATGGTGGCCGGCACCACGGCGAGCTCACTTGCCAAGTCGATGAACCGCCGCATGCCTTCGGGCAAATCTCTCAACCCCACCTCGTGCATGGTTTGTGCCATGTGCGGCATGTTCTTGCTATCGGTGACGAACGATGTTGTCTCGATTGGCGGAGCAGATACGTCTGTTTTTGAAACCGGCTCCATGGGAACCAAGGGTTTTATCGCTGCGTTCGTATCCGCATTCTTGACCGTTAATATCTATAAGGTGTGCATTAGCCATAATGTGACGATCAAGCTCCCCAAAGAGGTCCCTGGCTCTATTGCGCAGAGTTTTCGCGATATCTTTGCGTTTGGGTTTTCGATCCTTGCGTGCGCTTTTATCGATCTCGCGAGCCGTAAGCTGCTTGCTGTGCCGTTCGCCAATTTGGTATCCGCTCTTATCTCGCCGCTGTTCTCCGCGGTCGACACCTATCCTGGCATGGCGCTTATCGAGGGCGCGGTCGCACTTTTCCAATTTATGGGCATTCACGGTGCCTCGGTTGTCATGACTCCGATCAATGCTGCGCTCTACGACAATACCGTTACCAATCTTGCGGTTTACCAAGCAGGTGGACACCCGTCAATTGCTCTCGCGCTGGACTTTACAAACTTCATCGGCGGTCTGGGCGGTTCTGGCTGCACGTTCATCGTTCCTATTATCCTAATCATGCTTATGCGTTCCAAGCAGCTTAAAGCCATGGGCAAGGCATCGATTATCCCGGTGATTTTTGGAGTTAACGAGCCCGTTCTCTTCGGTATGCCGATTGTTCTCAATCCCTATATGTTCGTGCCCTTCCTAGCGGCTCCTATGGTCAACGCTATAATCGGTAAGTTTTTCATTGACGTCATTGGAATGAACGCCCCCATGTATACCATGCCGTGGGCGCTTCCCGGCCCAATCGGTGCATTCCTCACCACAGGTCTTGATGTACGTTCTCTTGTATTGATTGCAGTGCTGTTGGTCGTTGACTTTGTGATTTACTATCCGTTCTGCAAGGCGTATGACCATCAGCTTTGTTTGGAAGAGTCTGCAAAGGAGACTGCAGGAACCTCGGATGCAGATGCTATTGCCGCACAGGAAAATGTCGCAAAAGCTCTCGAGGCGGTAAAGGACAAGGCGGAGCAGATCCGCGTGCTTGTGCTTTGCCAGGGTGCCGGCACTTCGACTCTCTTGGCAAATGCTCTTCGCGAAGGCGCCGCTGCTAAGGGTATCGATCTGGTTTCTCAGTCCGGTGCGTACGGAAGCCACTATGATACGATGGATCAGTACAACGTGATTGTTCTGGCGCCCCAGGCACGCATGTACTATGACGCTATGAAGGCCGATACCGATCGCCTTGGAATTAAACTGCTCACCACAAGGGGCAAGGAGTATATCGACCTTACCAACGATCCCGAAGGTGCAATTGACTGGATCGTTCAGGAGCTGGCCAAATAGTGGATGCACTCCGTCGTTGATTCGTCGGTGTATAGTACGGCCCCGCAGCTTATTGAGCTGCGGGGCCGTATTTCGTTGAGTATCTAATTGAGACAATGCGCGCAACCGTCGTGAGATCGCATTGGCGCTCTCCGAGTCACCGACAAACTGTCTTCCATCTATGTGACCAATTCGCTTTCGGCCTTTAGCCTGCTCGAGGCGCGCGAGGATTGCGAGCTGTGCCCGGTGGGCGGCATGTACCGTCGCCGCACCGCCGCTTTTGTGGGGCCAACGGCCGAGGATGCCCTGCGTGCGCTGGGCATCGACGCGGCGTTTATCGGTGCCAACGGCATCTTGGACGGTGACGTGTCCACGTCCAACATGGACGAGGGCCGCATCCAGCAGCTCGCCTTTAGCAAGGCCGATACGCGCTACCTCATCGCCGACTCCAGCAAGATCGGCAGGCGATACTTCTGCCCCCCTGCCGGCGCAGGGGTACCGCTTTAAAATGACGCGTAAATGACTTTGGGCAACAAGGATGAGGCTATTCTGAGATATGACTAGACTCCGTATTTCGTCTTTATGTCCATTGAGAATGAATCGTAGTCTTCATAGAGCCCTTCTCTGCTTTCATCCTCGGCGTGGTTTACACGTTCAAGGAGTTTATCCTTTGGAGCCTCTTTTGTTATTGCGGCCTCGCTATCGGGTATTGTGGATTGCAAGAATAGTTCTAGAGCATGGACGTCTTTGAGTATGTAGCCCGTCGAACGACCCGCTCCTGTTTTTTCGATTGCGCTGCAACTAACAAGCTGGCCGAGGGTTCGTTTAACGGTTACCTCGCTGATATCGGGGCAGCTGGACCGGATGTCGGATTTCTTAATGACGCCGGGTCTCTGTTGAAATAGAACAGCGATGCGCGCTTGCTTCGACATGGGACGAGTGCTTGATTCAATTAAGGTACGCTGCTTGAGCTGTCGGTAGGCGGCCAGGGTTGTTCCGAGCATGAAACGGATAAAGGGTACTTCGGTGTTTTGATTTTCATTCCATCCAGTGGAGCTTGCAGCGAGGGCGTTGTAGTAAAGCGCTTTGTTGTCTTCAATAAGTCGTTCGATGCTGATGTAACGCGCAACATCGTATCCAGTCTTTTCGAGCAGCAGCGTTGTAAGGAGCCGGCTCATCCTGCCATTGCCATCGTTGAAGGGATGAATGCTAACAAAATCGAAGATAAAGCGGAGCGATATAAGGAGGGGATCGCAAACTTGGCGAGATAAAGCATCGTTGAGGGACTGGCAGGCTTCTTCAATAAGTCCCGGGGTTGCTAGAGCCGAAGGGGGCCTAAAGCGCACAAATCGATTACCTTGATCGTCAATGGAGACGATTTCGTTATCGCTATCTTTCCAATGGCCCCCATACGAGATTGCTGTGTGTACCATGAGGTCACGATGCAACTGCAGAATGACCGATGGCGTTACGGGAATGGAATCGTGTTGCTCGTGAATAAGTGACAGCACATCTCGGTATCCAGCGATTTCTTCCTCTGCGCGGGAGCTTGGCTTGGCGGAATACGCCATGATTGCTTTGAGTCTTTTTTGGGTGGTAACAATTCCTTCAAGTCCGTTGGAGGATCGGGTGCTTTGGATCTTAGCCTCCTCCATTAGGGACGATAGAAGCTCGGGTTTGACTTGACTCAGAGCAAGCTGACGGCCTTTATGCTCGCGTATCGAGAGGAGGAGGTTGGTGATTGGAGTTGCTTCGAGTTCCGCTGGGACTGTGGTGTAATCGAACTGGCGCATGCGGCTCCTTTCGGTATCACGAACATACTTTCGATATCATAATACCATTAAATGATACCGAAAGTATGTTCGTGATACCGAAAACTAGAAACCATGGTTCATAACTGCTTGGAAAGTTCGGATTTGACTATCTTATTGTCTCGATCTGTAACATCTAGACGGTCAAAAGTTGTCTACATGTTACAGATCGAGATTGTTCGGCCCGGGCCACCCGTTCGTCTAAATCTGTAACAGCTAGGGCCGAAATACTCGGCTAGATGTTACAGATCGAGACGAATGATCCGCTCGGGCCCACCAAAACAAAAAAGCCGCATGCGAACCCATGGAGGGATTCGTATGCGGCCGACAGGGGGTATGCGGCAAAAGTTAGGCCATGAGCAGGCCGGTCTCCGCGACGTTCTTGTACCAGTACGCGCTCGCCTTGGGATAGCGCTTCTGGGTCTCAAAGTCGATGTAGAACAGGCCGTAACGTTTGTTATAGCCGTTGGTCCAGGAGAACTGGTCCTGCAGCGACCACACAAAGTAACCGTCGACGTTTACGCCGCCGTCGATTGCCTTGAGGATCCATGCGAGATGCTGACGCATGTAGTCGATGCGAGGGGCGTCATCGATGAAGCCGTCCTCAAAGTCGTCCTTATAGCCCATGCCGTTCTCGGTGATGTAAATCTTCTTGTAGTTGGGGTAATCGTACTTAATGCGGAGCAGCAGGTCGTACAGGCCCTCGGGATAGATGATCCAGTCCCAATCGGTGGTGGGTACGCCTTCACGCACGCATGACTCGCCCACGCCCTTGAGGAACCAGCGCGAGGAGCCCTTGTCGCCGGTGCCATTGTGGTTGATGTCGTTTTCGCCCTCGGCGGCACGCAGGAACTGGCACTTGTAGGTGTTGACGCCCAAGCAATCGTTGTAGGGGAGCGCGGCGGTCAGCGCGGCGATGTCCTCGTCACGAACGTCGAGCTCGCCGCCGGCGATATGGGCCAGCTTGGTCGCAGCCTCCATGGTGTCGGCTGCATAGTGGCCGCGGAAGGTGGCGTCGAGCACCCAGCGGTTGTTGATGACGTCGGCCATGCGAGCCGCCTCGCAGTCGGCAGCGCTGTTGGGGTCGAGGGGATACTTGGGCTCCAGGTTCTGGACAATGCCGATCTCGCCCTCAAAGCCGCCCTCGTGGAAGGCGACGACAGCCTTGGCATGGGCCACCATCATGTTGTGCATGAGCTGGAAAGCCTTGTCCAGGCGATACTTCTCGCCGTGCGGCCAGTTGCCGACGATAAAGCTGCCCTCGGCGGTTGCGGGAATCTCGTTAAAGGTAAACCAGTGCTTGACCTCGGTGAACTCGGCAAAGCAGAACTTGGCGTACTCGACGAAGGCGTCGATGGTCGTGCGCGTCAGGAATCCCTCGCCGCCGTTCTGGTAAAAGGCCTCGGGCGTATCGAAGTGATCGAGCGTGACATAGGGGATAACGCCGGCTTTGTTGCAGGTGGCGAAAAGCTCGTGATAGAAGGCAACGCCTTCGGGGTTAATCTCGCCGGTGCCACTGGGGAAGATACGGCTCCAAGCGATGGAGACACGAATGCCGTTAATGCCGAAGCGCTGGCACAGGTCGATATCGACCGGGTACTTGTTGTAGAAGTCGCTTGCGGGATCGGGAGAGAAGCGACCCTGGGCTGCCAGGAAATCGTCCCAGGGCACTTTGCCCTTGCCGTGCGTGCGGGTCTCACCCTCAACCTGGTAAGCGGCGGTGGCGCCGCCAAATACAAAGCCGTCGGGGAACTGCATGGGGTTGGTCATGAGTCATCCTTTCTGTGGGATTCGAATAGGGAGAGGTGCCCGAACTGGGGATCCGGGCACCAACAGAGGGAGGAACCTAGTCGAGGTTCTCGCGGAGCCACTTAATGGCGCCGGCGGGATCGCGGGTAAGGTCGATATATTCCTTACCGCGGGGAGCGAGCAGCTTAATGCCCAGGCGATCGGTGTCGGCCTTCATGTCGTTGTAGTAGCTACGAACCTGCGGGGCGAGCACGATGACGTCGTACTGATCCATGATGGCAGTGTGCTGACCATAGGCGCCTGCGGAGGAAGCGATGTTCTCTCCGGTCTGCGCGGCACCTTCCTTGATGGCGTTGGCAAGCATGGCAGAGGTGCCGGCGCCGGCGCACAGGACGAGGACCTTCAGACCGTCGACGTCCTTCTTAGCGGATGCGTCGGCGGCGGGCTCGGGCTGATCGGCGACAGGCTTGCTGTCGGCGGCAGCGGCGGTCGGCTCGACGGAAGCGGTGACAGCGGCGGTCTGCTCGACAGCGGGCGCAGGGGCGTTGGCAGCGATGGTGGCAGCACCATCGGACTCAAGACCCAGCTCGGCGGCGCGCTCGGCCTCCTGGTCGCAGAGCAGCTTATCGTATGCCTTCAAGAACGGCAGGTAGATGATAGCGTCCAGCAAGATGATGATTGCAACAAACACCAGGGCGATAAGCTGGAAGTTCGTGGTGATGAAGATGCCGATGGGAGCGGGGGTAGCCCAAGGCACCACGAAGGAGAAGCCGTTCATGCCCACATTGTCGATAAAGAACTTGGCAACACTCACGTTGACGCAGCCGGCGGCAACAAAGGGGATGAGCATGTAGGGGTTAAGGATCATCGGCGCGCCAAAGAGCAGCGGCTCGTTGACAGCAAAGGCAACGGGAACAATCGAGGCCTTACCGACGGCTTTGAGCTGCTTGGACTTCATAAAGAGAATCAGCAGAAGCGGCACGATGAACGTGGCGCCGGTGCCGCCGAACTCACCCACGAGCGACATGTTAAAGGTGAGGGAGTGGGCGGGGTGGCCACCGGCCAGCAGAACCTGCAGGTTCTCGGCCTGGTTGGCAAGACGGATGGGGTCGATGCCCGGCTGGACGATCGAGGGGCCGTGGACGCCGATGAACCAGAAGAACGCGGTGGCTGCCTGGATAAGGATGAGGCCAGGATAGGTTTCTGCCGCAGTGAAGAGCGGGGAGAGCAGCTTGATGAGCAGCTCGGAGAACGGAACGCCCATGAGGTTGCGCACAACCACATCGATGATGCCGCAGATAATGACAGCGCCGCCAAAGGGGATAATGTCGCGGAAGTTCTGAGCGATGGCGCCCGGGACCTCCTTGGGCAGCTTAATGGTCAGATCGCGCGAGACGCAGAATTTGTAGACCCACACGGTGATGAACGCGGCGATATAGGCCGAGAACAGACCGCGCGTACCCATGCTGGTGCAGTCGAAGACCGAAAGCTCGGAGCCGTTGAACTTGGTGGTGAACTGCGTAACGGCGAGCAAAAGCATACTGCACTGGGCGGCCACCATGGTGGAGCCGTCGTTGAGCACCTTGCCGGCGGGCATGCGACGGTTCATGGAAGCCGTAAAGTTCTTGGCAGTGGTGCCGGCAACCATGATGCCCATGACGCCCATGGTGAAGTTGTACAGCTTGTTGCACCAGTCGATGAGCGGCTAGGGCAGCGTGATGCCGACTACGCCGGGAAGGGTGGCAATGAGCAGAAAGATCGAAGAGGTGAGGACGATGGGCATGCACCCAAGGAATCCGTCCTTAATAGCCTGGAGGTAGATGTTCCTCGAGATCTTCTCAAAGAACGGCTGATGCTTTTCGAGCATCTTTACGATGGCGTCCATAGAGCTCCTTTGCTACTTGATGCGCGATGCATGTGGATGGAACTGGTCGTCGATGGATGGTCAGGACTGCCCGGAAACCTTCCTGCTCAAGGAAGGCATTGCGAAATGACAACGTTGTCATTTCGTTAATGACAACGTAAGACATTTTTGGAAGAGCAACAAGGATATACGGGTGAGCGGTCGATATTGTCCGGTAAACGGTTGATTTATCAGTCAGGCAGGTGGTGTATGCTAGAACGCAAAAAACAAGCGATAGAGAACCGAGTGGAGAAGTAGTGGCAACGATGGACAAGAAAAATGTCTCAATGAACGATGTGGCGATTGCCGCGGGTGTTTCTCTCAAGACGGTTTCGCGTGTGATTAACGAGCCCGGTAGCGTGCGAGAGTCGACACGCGATAAGGTCCATTCCGCAATGGAAGCGCTCGGGTTCCGGGCGAACTTTGCCGCGCGTTCGCTCAAGTTGGGCCGTTACGGGTGCATCGGCGTGGTGCTGTTCCACTTGTCGGGCGGTGCCGTGGACATGATTGACGGTATCGCAGATGCCGCCGAAGAACGCGGCTTTGCGCTCACGATGATCAAAAAGCGGGCGGGGGAGAAGATGACCCTTGCCGAAGCGGCGCGTAGGATGTCGCAGCTGCCTGTTGATGGCATGATCTTCAACCTGCGTCAGATGGTCGATGACTTTGATACTTTTGAGGCACCGAAAGACCTCAAGACGGTGATTATCACACCGATGGAACATCCTACCTGCTCCACCGTCAGTGACGACCAAGAGGGCGGCGCGCGCATGGCGTGCGAGTACTTCTTGAATCACGGGCACAAGAACGTGTACTTCGTCTCTGGTAAGAAAGAAGCGCTGTCGAGCCAGTGCCGTATGAAAGGTTGGCGTGCGGCACTCGAGGCGCGTGGCATTGAGCCGCCCGAGCCTCTGCAAGGCGATTGGAATGCGGATAGTGGCTATGCTGCGGGCCTTGTGCTTGCCGATAAAGCCGATTGCACGGCGGTCCTCGCTGCTAACGACTGCATGGCAAACGGCGTGATGATGGCTCTACGTGACAAAGGGCTCAGTGTGCCCGACGACGTGTCCGTGATCGGCTTTGATGACGAGCTTTACAAGACGATTCCCAACTCGATTCTGACGTCGGTGAAGTTCCGTCACCGCGAGCTGGGCGTCCGTGCGCTTAACGAGGTCGTCGCAGGTCTGGAAGCCCCGAGCTCCAGAAGCCGTACGCTCGTCTCGGGCGTGTTGGTCGAACGTTCCAGCGTAAAGGACCTGCGGGCGTAGGGTTTTTCGGCCCGTTTGTCTCAATCTGTAACAGTTAGGACCGAAAAACTCAGCTAAATATTACAGATTGAGATATTTCTGCTCGGGCGTTCTGTTTGTCTCGATCTGTAACAGCTAGGATCCAAAAACTCGGCTAGATGTTACAGATTGAGATGAACAGGAGGGCGGGTACGGTCTAAACAAAATGGCCCGCGCATCACGCATCGATGCACGGGCCATTTTTTGTCTGCGAGCGGCAGGTGGCGTCAGCGTCTTATGCCTTGAGGTTTTCCTCGATCCAGGCGACGGCACCCTTGGGATCCTTAGTGAGGTCGATGTACTGTTTGCCCTTGGGCGACAGCAGCGTGATGCCCAGGCGGTCGGTGTCGGCCTTCATCTCGTTGTAATAGGTGCGAACCTGCGGAGCCAGGACGATGACGTTGTACTGGTCCATGATGGCGTAGTGGCTGCCGTAGGCACCGGCGTTGGCGGTAATGTCGATGCCCAGCTCGTCGGCGCCTTCCTTAAGCGCGTTGGCGAGCAGTGCAGAGGTGCCGGTGCCAGCGCACAGAACCAGAACCCTCAGATCCTTGCCCTTAAGGGCGGACGGAGCTGCGGAGGCCTCGGTGGCAGAAGCGGTCTCGACAACAGGAGCCTCAACGGCGGGGGCGGCAGCGGTCTTGACGGCCTTGGTCTCCTCGGCCTCTTCTTCGGCCAGGGTCTCGGCCTCCTGCTTGCACAGGACGTTGTCGTAGGCCTTGCAGAACGGGTAGTAGATCAAGAAGTCAACGACCAGCAGGACGACAACCAGGACCAGAGAGATCGGCTGGAAGTTGGTGTCGATGAAGGTGCCGATCGGTCCGGGGAGTGCCCACGGCATGGCATAGATAAAGCCGTTCATGCCCAAAAAGTCGATGAAGAACTTACCAATGAGGACGTTGGCCACGGGGGCAAACAGGAACGGGATCAGGAAGTACGGGTTGAGGATGATGGGCGCGGCGAACAGCAGCGGCTCGTTGACGGCGAACATCACGGGCACGACAGAGGCTTTGCCGACGGCCTTGAGCTGCTTGGAGCGCATAAAGAGCAGGAAGATGATCGGGACAATGAACGTGGCGCCGGTGCCGCCGAGTTCGCCGATGTAGTTACCGAAGTTTTCGGTCAGGGCGAGGGCGGGGTGACCGCCGGCCTGCAGCGTGGCGAGGTTGGTGGTGATGTTGCCAAACAGCGCGGCGTTGAGGGCAGGCTTAACGACCGAGGGGCCGTGGATGCCCATGAACCAGAACAGCGGGATCATGAACCAGATGAGGGCGAGGCCGGCGTAGGAATCGGCAGCGGCGAACAGCGGGCTCACCAGCGTGGAGATGACGTTGGCAAACGGGACGGCCAAGCAGGTGCGGCAGATAACGTCGATGACGGCGACAAACAGGATGGAGAAGCTGAAGGCGAAGATGTCGCGGAAGTTCTGGGCGATGGCGCCGGGGACTTCTTTGGGCAGCTTGATGGTGATGTCTCGCTTAATGCAGAAGGCATAGATGTTGACCGTGGCAAATGCGGCGACAAAGGAGCTCAGCAGGCCCTTGGTGCCCATGTTGTCGGTAAAGAACACCGAGACATCGGCGCCGTCGATCTTGGCACTCGTCTGGGTAACGGCCAAGATGAGCATAGCGCACATGGCGGCGACCATGGTGCTCGTGGCGTTGATGGCCTTGCCGGCAGGCATGCGGCGGTTCTTGGAGCCGGTCAGCGCGCTTGCGGTGGTGCCGGCGACCATGATGCCCACGACGCCCATCGTGAAGTTGTAAACCTTGTTGCAGAAGTTCACGACGTCGACGTTCCACCAGTCGGGCAGCGTAAAGCCGCCGACCGTGGCGACAACGCCCGGCAGGGTTGAAATAAGCAGGAAGACAGAAGAAGACAGGATGATGGGCATTGCTGCCAAAAAGCCGTCTTTAATGGCCTGAAGGTAGATGTTCTTAGAGACCTTGTCGAAGTACGGCTGACCTTTCTCCAAGAACTTAACGATCGATTCCATAGTTCACGCTCCTCTTTGCATGAAATCTTAATGGCATGGACGTTGAAAACCTATATGGTCTCCCGCTTGCTAAAAGCCCGGGTGCAGGCGGGGTCGGTCCCAGGGGGAGAGAGGGGAGCGGCTGGGTTTGTATCGCATAGGGCCGCTCCCTTCTCGGGGGAAAGCGAGGCGATGCGCTACTGCGCGTCCGCCATAGTGTCGGCGAGCTCCTTGTACCAGAGTGCCGACTGCTTGATGTAGCGTTTTTGCGTGTCGAAGTCGATGTAGAACAGGCCGTAGCGCTTGTTATAGCCATTGGCCCACGAGAACTGGTCCTGCAGGCTCCAGATAAAGTAGCCCTGGACGTCGACGCCCTCGGCACGCGCCTGGAGCACCTTCTCCATGTGCTGGTCGACAAAGTCGATGCGCTCGGGATCGGCGACGATGCCGAGCGCATCGGGCTCGGGGTCCTTGTGGCCCAGGCCGTTTTCGGTGATATAGATGACGGGGAGGTTGGGATAGGTGGCGCTGATGTGCTTGAGCGTGTCGTAGAGGCCTTGCGGGTAGATGAGCCAATCCCAGTCGGTGGTGGGGATACCCGGCATATCGACCTGCTGCCCGACGCCCTTAAACTTAAAGCACGAGGTGCCCTTGTCTCCGGTGCCGTTAAAGCTGTTGGTGGACTCGCCATCGTAGGCGGCGATAAACGCCGACTGATAGTAGTTGAGGCCGAACATATCGTTGCGGGGCGCCGCCTTGGCGAGCTCCTCCATGTCGCTGTCCTCAACCGTAAGTGTGGCGTTGTTGGCACGCAGAATCTCGTTGATGAGTGAGAGGGTGCGCGCGGAGTAGTGACCCAGGAAGGCGCCGTCCATGATGAAGTCGGTGTAGAAGGCGTTGTACAGGTCGGCGGCGTGCTGGTCGGCGGGCGAGTCGGTAGCAGGATATGCCGGCGTCAGGACGTTGACCATGCCAATGCGTCCGCCCAGGTGCTCGGTCTCGTCAAGATCCTTATACAGGTTGACGGCGCGGGCGTGGGCAACGAGCTCGTTGTGCTGGCTCTGGATGCCGCTCGTCACATCAAAGTGATGGTTGGGCGGGAAGTTGCCTTGGATGTATTGGGAGTGCGAGAGGCTGATGAGCTCGTTGATGGTGAACCAATTCTTGACCTCGCGGAACTCGCGGAAGCAGAACTCGGCATAGCGCACATAGGCGTCGACGGTCTTGCGGTTGAGCCAGTCGCCCTGGTTGAACAGGGCGGCGGGGGAGTCAAAGTGATGCAGGGACACATAGGGCTCGACGCCATACTTTTTGCAGCAGGCGAACAGCTCGTGGTAGTGCTTAACGCCCTCGGCGAGGGGTTCGGCATCGTCGCCGTTGGGGAAGATGCGGGTCCAGGCGATGGACACACGAATGGCGTTGAGTCCATGCTCGGCAGAAAGGCGGATATCCTCCTCGTAGCGGTTGTAGAAATCACTGGCCGGGTCGGGCAAAAAGCGACCCTGGGCGACAAGGTAATCGTCCCACATGGTCTTACCCTTGCCTGCCACCTTCGTGGAACCTTCCGTTTGGTACGCGGCGGTTGCGGCGCCCCAAACAAAGCCCTTCGGCAGCTGCTGTACGCGGTTTAGCAAAGACATATGCATACACCCTCTCGTCTCGCTGTTCGATATTGTGCGTTTGCGCTCAGGAGGCTCCCTGGTTAGCGTTCAGCGGTGAAAAAGCCCGATAAACACTATCTTAAAATGATTAGAACCAAAATGAGCACGTGAACATTTGACAATGAGCACGTTAACATCCGGCTGGGATGTATAGAAACAAAACAACTTCAAACAGCCGCGAACGGTTGTATTTGTTCGGTAAGCGGTTTTGATTGACAGAAGTTTTCATGTTGTGGTATATGGCTCGGGTATCATGAGCACGTTATCAATGTATGTACGATGCGCCATGGGCGCGGGGAATAGTTGGGAAGCAGGTTAGCGTGGAAGGCATGGATCAGCAGACAAGGAATGGTCGTTCGGCGAGCGCGGCAGAGGTTGCGGCGCTCGCTGGCGTGAGCCGCCAGACTGTGTCTCGCGTGGTCAACGGTATGCCCAACGTGACGGAAAAGACGCGCAAGCGTGTGCTGGCCGCCATGGAAGAGCTGGGCTTTCGTCCCAATTTTGCTGGAGCGGCGTTGCGCGGCGGGTCGTATCGTTCTATTGGCCTGTGCATGTACAACATCACACGTGTCGGTAACCTGGCGACGCTCGAGGGTATCATGCAAGCGGCGCGCGAGCACGATTTTGCCGTCACTATGATCGAGATGGGCGGCGACAAGCCCTATGCACTTGCCGATGCCTCGCGCCGCATGGTCGAGCGACCCGTCGACGGCATGATTCTCAACATGAACCGCATGGCTCCCGATTTTGAGGAGTTTGTTCCCCAGCCGGGAGTGCGAACGGTCATCCTGTCCATGTATGCGCATCCGCGCTGCACGACGATCGACTCCGACCAGTATGGTTCGTGCGAGCTGTTGACCAATTATCTGCTGGAACATGGTCACTCGAATATGCGGTTTGTGGCGGGTCCGGAAAACTCGATTTCCTCGCGTTTTCGTGAGGCCGGTTGGCGCGATACGCTGGGTCGTGCTCATGTCGATGCCGCTCCGATGCTGCGTGGCGATTGGAGTGCGGACAGTGGGTACGCCATGGGCGAGCGGATTGCGGCCGAGGTGCTTGCCGGCGGGTCGCAGGCGCCGACTGCCGTGCTTGCGGCAAATGACCAGATGGCGCTGGGCGTTATCGCCGCGCTCGAGAACGCGGGCCTGTCCGTGCCCGACGACGTGAGCGTGGTTGGTATCGACGACGCACTCGAGGGACTTGTTCCTCACAATCGGCTGACGACGCTGCGATTTGATTTGCGCGGTGTCGGTAAGCTTGCGTTTGAGGCGGCGATTGGAGAGAGCTCGTCTATCGAGGCGATTCATGTGCCGAGTACGCTGGTCGAACGCTCGACTGTTAGGGACATACGGGGTTAGGTCCTACTCCGTTTGTCTCGATTTGTAACAGGTAGACGGTCAAAAGCGGGCTACGTGTTACAGATTTAGATTCTTCGGAAAGAGCAATCCTGTTCGTCTCAATCTGTAACAGCTAGGACCAAAAAAACTCAGCTAGATGTTACAGATTGAGACGAACGGCTTCCGACCTGAACAAAAAGGTCGGGGGCGGCTCGCCGTGTGACGTGCCGCCCCCGGCTGAGAAATGGGGACAGGTTATGTGGGCGGTGCAATTCCGCCAACCGCTCGTCGCAAGCCGCTAGTCCAGACGACGGGTCTGCGCCACGTGCTTATACCAGTATGCGCTTGCCTTGGGCGTGCGCTTCTGGGTTTCAAAGTCGACGTAGAAGAAGCCGTAACGCTTGTTGTAGCCATTGGTCCAGGAGAACTGATCCTGCAGGCTCCACAGGAAGTAGCCGCCCACGTTGACGCCCACCTCCATGGCCTTGAGCAACCAGCGCAGGTGCTGCTCGATATAGTCGATGCGCGGCTGGTCGTCCACAAAACCGTCCTTGTAGGGATCCTTGTAGCCCATGCCGTTCTCGGTGATGAAAATCTGCTTGTAGTTGGGGTAGCGCTGCTTAATGTAGACGAGCAGATCGAACAGGCCCTCGGGATAGATGATCCAGTCCCAGTCGGTGGTGGGGATACCAGGCTTGTTCACGTGCTCGCCAATGCCCTTGACGCGCCAGCGGCCGGTGCCCTTCTCGCCCGTACCGTTGTGGTGCAGGTCGTTCTCGCCGTCGTAAGCCTTCAAGAAGCGGCACTGGTAGTTGTTAACGCCCAGGTAGTCGTTGTAGAGCGCGGCCTCGCGCATGATTTCCAGATCCTCGTCTAGGATCTCGATGGTGCCGCCCGAGACGGCAGCCAGGCGGTTGGCGCACTCGAGGGTGTCGGGCGCATAGTCGCCGCGGAAGGTGGCGTCGAGCAAGAACTGGTTCTGCAGCACGTGCTCGTTGTTGGCGGCCTTGATGTCGGCGGGGTCGTTCTCGTTGAGCGGATACTTAAACTCCAACGACTGAATGACGCCGATCTTGCCCTTAAAACCGCCGTTGTGGAAGGCCAGCACGGCCTTGGCGTGGGCGAGCATCATGTTGTGCTCGCACTGGAAAGCCTCGGCCAGATGCGCCTTGACGCCACCGGGGAAGGTGCCCTCGATGTAGGTGTTGGAGGCGTCGGCCCAGATCTCGTTAAAGGTGAACCAGTAGGTTACCTGGTCGGCGTACTCCTTAAAGCAGAAGGTGGCAAAGTCCACAAAGGCGTCGATGGTCTCGCGGTTGAGGAAGTCGCCCTTCTCAAAGAGGGGCAGCGGCGTGTCAAAGTGATGCAGCGTGACGAACGGCTCAACGTGGTGCTTATGGCACTCGGCGAAGAGATCGTGATAGAACTGGACACCCTCGGGGTTGATTTCGCCGGTACCGTTGGGGAAGATGCGGCTCCAGGCGATGGAGAGGCGAATGCCGTTGATGCCAAACTCCTCGCACAGCTCCAAATCGACGGGGTACTGGTTGTAGAAGTCCGAAGCGGGATCGGGGGAGAAACGACCCTGGGCCTCCAGGAAGTCGTCCCAGGCAACCTTGCCCTTACCGTGAGTGCGGGTCTCACCCTCTACCTGGTAGGCAGCGGTGGCGCCGCCAAAGACAAAGCCCTCGGGAAACTGCGCAGGCGGGTTGGTGACGCTAGCAGGGTTAACGGACATGATGATCCAATCGTCTAAATCGAAGGGCCAGCCGGCTGTGGATGGTCGGCTGGCCCTAAGCGTTACTTACTTCGAAAGCTGTTCACTCACGAAGGCGAGAGACTTATCGCCGTTCTGGGAGAGCTCGATGTACTGCTTACCGCGACAGGCGACGCACTTGTTGCCCACGCGCTCGCAGTCCTTCTGCAGGTCGGCCAAGTAGCTGGCAGCCTGCGGGGCCAGGACGACCAGGTCAAAGTCGGGGAGCATGTCGACGTGGTTACCATATGCCTCGGCAGCGGTCTCAAGATTGATGCCGCGCTCCTTGGCGGCCTTGGCCAGCGCGTTGGCGAGCAGGCCCGAGGTTCCGCCACCCTGGCAGAGTACGAGTACGCGCTTGCCGTTGAGGTCGCTGGCGGTCGTTGCCTCAGTGGCGACAGCGGCGGGAGCGGCGGGGGCGTCGGCCTTCACGGCCTCGGCGGCAGCGCCGGCAGCAACGCTCTTGGCGTCAGCCTTGCCCTGGAAGGCATCGTTGAGCTTGGCGGCCTTCTCGGCGTTCTTGGCGGCGAGCTCCTCCTGGGAAATCTCGGCCTCCTCGGCGCACTTCTGGGCGTCGTAGGCACGGAAGAACGGGTAGTACAGAACGAAGTCGACGACCAGGATAAGGGCGAGCATCACAAAGGCGAGCGGCTGGAAGCCCAGGCCCATGATGGTACCGATGGGGCCGGGGACGGTCCAAGGCAGCGTGTACATAAAGCCGTTCATGCCCAAGAAGTCGATAAAGATCTTGAGGATCCAGATGTTGGCGATCGGGGCAAAGACAAACGGGACAAAGAAGACGGGGTTGAGCACGATGGGTGCGGCGAACAGCAGCGGCTCGTTGACGGCAAAGCAGACGGGGACGATGGCGGCCTTACCGACGGCGCGCATCTCCTGGGACTTGGCTAGGAAGCAGAACATAAAGACCAGGACGAGTGTGGCACCGGTGCCGCCCATGCAGACGACGAAGTACTGGGCACCCTGGGTCAGGACAGCGGAAGCGTGCTGGCCAGCCTGGAACGCAGCCAGGTTGTCGGTCATGTTGGCAACGAGAGCGGCGGCGATGGCCGGCTCGACGATCGAGGGGCCGTGGACGCCCACGAACCAGAACAGGCTCATGGCGCCGTAGATCACAGCGAGGCCGATGTAGCCATCGGCAGCGGTGAACAGGGGCTGGAACACTTGGATGACGCCCTGGGCAAAGCAGAAGCCAAAAGCAGCGCGGAAGACGATGTCAAAAACCCAAAAGACGGTGATGCAGACGGAGAAGGGGATGATGTCCTTGAAGGTCTGCGAGATGTTGGGCGGAACCTGCTCGGGCATCTTGACGGTGATGTTGCGCTTAATGAAGAACTTGTAGATGATGCCGGTCACAAACGCAGCGATGAAGGCGGTCAGCAGGCCCTTGGAACCAAGGTAGGTGGTGTTGAAGCCGCTGGCGGCGTCCGTGGCGACCGTGTCGCTCGAAAGGAGCAAGAAGCCGATGATGGCCGCGCACATGCATGAGATAAAGTTAATCTGGTTATTCTTGGGCAGGTCGCGGTTCTGAGCGTCGGCGAAGTGCTTGGCCGTGGTGGCGGCGCAGGCGATGGCCAGGATGCCCATGGAGTAGTTGTAGCACTTCCACAGGGCGTTGTTGATGTCATCGGGCCAGTAGAAACCCCAGATGTTGGGGACCGAGGCTACCAGGCAGAAGATGGACGAGAAGATGATGATGGGGATGACGGAGATAAAGCCGTCGCGGATCGCCTTGAGGTACTTGTTGCGGGCGATCGCGTTGAAAAAGGGCTGGCCCTTTTCGATGATGGCGATGAGTTGCTCCATGCAATGCTCCTAAGAGTCGGTGGGTTAGCAACGATGGTAGCTTTTGGCGTTCGGTTGCCAAAATGTTGACGTTGCCATTTTGTGACACAAAAAAAGACGCGAACCGGTGGTTCCTGTGCCTGCGAACCGTCGATTCCTTACGCGTAAACGTTTGAGCCGCCCGGTGGCTCTGTGTTTGCACAATGGCAACGTTAACATTTGGGCGCCAAAAGCCGTTTGGGGAAGCAAAAATGTCGGTGAACGGTAGGTTTTGGGTGGTGAGCGTATGGTGGGGGAGGCGTTAGATATACTTGAAGACGTTTCATTTGACTGCGTAGGGTGCCACCAATGGCATCGTTGACATAGAAAGATCGACCTATGGCCGCTGTTAAAAAATCGGTATCCGTCAAAGACGTGGCGCGCCTCGCGGGCGTCTCGGAGCAGACGGTCTCGCGCACCGTGCACGATTCGCCCAGCGTGCGCCCAGAGACCAAGGAGCGCGTGCGTGCCGCCATGCGCGAGCTGGGGTATCGCCCCAATTTTGCCGGTCGATCGCTGCGCCGTGGCAAGTTTAAGACCGTCGGCGTCGCCATGTTCAACATTACCGGTACCGGCAACCTCGACCGTATGGAGGGCTTTGCCGCCGCGGCCGACAAACATGGCTATGCCATCACCCTCACTAAAGTAGATGGACATCCCTATACCCTCGAGAGCGCATCGTCGCGCATGAGCGCGCTGCCGGTGGATGGCATGGTCGTGATCATGAATCGCATGCCGGCGGACTTTGGCACCTTCGAGCCGCTGCCCGGCATGCAGACGGTGCTCGTTACGATGCTGGAGCACCCGCTCTGTTCAACGGTCGATAACGACCAGTTCGATTGCTCGCGCCAGGTGGTCGAGTACTTGCTGGAGCGGGGGCACAAGACCGTGCACTTTATCTCGTGTCCCGAGCGCTCGCTTTCGGGCATGCGGCGCGAGGAAGGCTGGCGCGAGACATTGCGCGCGCATGGAATTGAGCCACCGCAGCTCGTGCGCGGCGACTGGACGGCGCAGAGTGGATATGCCGCAGGCCAGGCTTTGGCGGATGATCCGACCTGTACCGCCATTTATGCCTCCAACGATGCCATGGCATATGGCTGCATCCGTGGGCTCGAGTCGCGCGGGAAGTGCGTGCCCCAGGACGTGAGCGTGGTGGGTGTTGACGATAGTCTGGGCGATATCGTGCCCGATTGTCGCCTGACCACGGTGCGCTTTGACAACAAGCGCGTCGGCATGTGGGCGGTCGACAAGATTGCCGGCGCCGAGGGCGTTGAACCCGGTGTGGAGCACATGCTGTTTCCGGGCGTACTCGTCGAGGGCGATACGGTGCGCGATTGGCGCTAGGGCACGGGCCTGTTTGGGTTTCCGCTAATTGTGTTCGATATTGTTCAGATTGGTTTAAAAACCGTTCACGGGCGAAAAGTGACCGTTCATAGTTCGAAATTACGTTTTGCGCTGTTCTTTTTTGTTTGAATGTTAATGTTTCTACCATACAGAACGCAGCGCGTATGCCCGGACGCGATGCTCTCCATTGGTTCATATGTGAAAGGAACGCAATATGGCAACCAAAGAAGAAATCTCGATGGTTGGATTCGAGATTGTCGCATACGCAGGTGACGCCCAGACCGATCTGCTTGCAGCGCTCGATGCTGCTCGCGAGGGTGACTTTGAGAAGGCCGAGCAGCTGCACAAGGATGCCAGCGATGCGCTCATCGGTGCCCACGACACGCAGACCAAGCTGCTTTCGCAGGAGGCCGGCGGTGGCGAGATGGAGATGACCTTCATCATGGCTCACGCTCAGGACACTCTCATGACCACTATGATCCTGGAGAAGCAGACCCGCTTTACCATCGATGCCTACAAGCGCATTGCCGAGCTCGAGGCCAAGCTCGCCTAACGAGCCCTCACAACCAAGTCCCCTTCCAAAAGCCCTGCCGCTACCCGCGGCAGGGCTTTTTCTGTCCTCCTCCAAGTTGCGGTGAAATGGGGACTGAATAGGGGCCGGCGGGCGCAAAACAATCCCTATTCCACCGCAACTCATCCCGAGATAGTCATTGGGGGCGTTCTTAAACGACTAGTCATTGGGGACAGTCTTGGTGCGCTCCGTTGGTCCTCCCGTTCGATTTTTGCTCGGTGGGTATACTTCCTTTCGCATTAAACGCCGGAATGAGGAGGTATCCAAATGCCGGATAACGGATCAATACAAAAAAGAGACGCGCACGAGATGGCTCATGGGCGTCCTGTCCAGATAACCGAGCACACGACGGTAACCGAGCTGCAGCCCAGCCTGTCCGATGTCGTGTGCGCAAACAAAAAACTGCAGATCGGTATCATCGTTGCGCTCGTGGTGCTGGCGTTGCTGTCGGGCTTTGTAGCTCGTCCGCATTTCGCCGATACCAAAACTTGGGACTCCACCATCGAGGTCATCGATCAAAAGAAGGGCAATGTTTTGGCGCTCACGACCTCGTGCGTGGCGCTGTCTGCGGGCATTACCGCACTGCCGGGTGATACGGGAACGCCGGTTGCCGAGCAGCTCGCGCAGCTTTCAGGCAACCTTGGTATCGTGCTTGCCGTGCTATACCTAGAGAAATATCTGCTCACGATTTTGTGGTCGGTTGGCCTGGGCATCTTAATCCCGTTTGCGTTAGTGCTCTTTGCGGTGTCGCTCGGTATTCACTGGCGCTGGAGCACGAGCGCTGTCCTGCGCCGTGTGGCGACACGCGTGCTGGTGGTTGCCGTGATCGGCATGGCACTCGTGCCTGCGAGCGTATGGGTGTCGCAGAAGGTCGATGAAACGTATCGCGTAAGTATTGAGCAAGCTGAGCAAAAGGCTGCGGACGCAGCCGACACCACGGACAAGTCAGCCGAGACCAGCTCAAAATCGAACAAGAAAAAATCCGAGGCCACGGAGTCCAAAAACGTGCTCGAGCAGTTGACCGATGGGGCATCGAGCCTTGTTACGTCGGTAACCAGCGGTGCCAAGCAGATGACCGACGAGATCGTGCAGCAGGTGACCGACCTCATCGAAGGCGTCATCGTAATGATCGTGACCTCGTGTGTGATTCCTCTACTGGTGCTCGCGGCGTTCCTATGGCTAGGACACGTGCTGCTGGGGATCGATATCTCCGGTCCCGCGAACTATCTGACGGGTCGTTTCATGAGCGGTCCGTCCAAACATGCCAAGAAGAGCGGGCAGTCTGAGTAGGCGGCAAAGCGATCTTTGGAAGATCAACCGTGAGAAGGGCGGTCGAGACACGTTCTCGGCCGCCCTTTTGTTTGTTGAACACATGGTCGCTACGTCCGCGCCGGGTCCAAACGGTCAGCAATCACCTGTGAACGGTATTTGCTCAAAAAAGAACAAAGATAAACAAATAGTTGTTGCAGTTACTGTTCGAATGTGTTCAAATAAACACGAACAGTGAAGAACCGCACATTCAGATGCCCGGACCTGAACGCGATTCAACACTTCCAAACAGGAACTACGCACCTGCGTATCTCTCAAGGAGGATGTCATGAGGGTTGTAATCGCTTCCGATGCCGACGGTATGTCGATGAAGGAGTCCATCAAGGAGATGCTCATCGCCGACGGTCACGAGGTTGTCGACTATTCCGAGACCCCTGCCGCGGACTTTGTCGATTCCGCGACCGCCGTTGCCAAGGACCTGCTGGAGCACAAGGATTCCCAGGGCTTTGCATTCGATAAGTACGGCGTCGGCTCCTATATGGCCGCCGTCAAGATTAAGGGCATGGTCGTCGCCAACATTTCCGACGAGCGTTCCGCCTACATGACCCGCGAGCACAACGGCTCGCGCATGGTCACCATGGGCCCGGGCGTTGTGGGCACCGAGGTCGCCAAGAAGATCGCCCGCGAGTTCCTGCGCGCCCAGTACGCCGGCGGCCGTCACCAGATCCGTGTCGACATGCTCAACAAGATGGCCTAACGAGAGCCACCGAGAACTCGAACTTCTACCTCAACTTGTGAATTCAGACGAAAGGACGTTCTGATGAAGAAGACCATCGCAATCGGTTGCGACCATATCGTTACGGACGAGAAGATCTATCTGGCCGACCGCCTGGAGCAGGCTGGCTACAAGGTGCTCGACTGCGGCACCTACAGCCACACCCGTACGCACTATCCCATCTACGGTAAGGCCGTGGGCGAGGCTGTTGCCAGCGGCAAGGCCGACTTTGGCGTGGCCCTGTGCGGCACCGGCATCGGCATCACCAACGCCGTCAACAAAGTTCCCGGCGCCCGCTGCGCCCTGGTTCGCGACATGACCTCTGCCCTGTATGCCCGTCGCGAGCTCAACGCCAACATCGTGGGCTTTGGCGGCAAGATTACCGGCGAGTTCCTGATGGCCGATATCATGCTTGCCTTCCTGGAGGAGCCCTACGAGAAGACCCCCGAGCACGATGCCCTGATCGCCAAGATCGATGCCTGCAACAAGGCCGACGCCGAGGCTCAGGCCGACCCGCACTTCTTTGACGAGTTCCTCGAGAAGTGGGACCGCGGCGAATACCATGATTAGCGGGTATCCGGCGTAATTAACTAGTCCGTTGACGGCTCGCGTTTCTGTGAGGGGGCGCGGGCCGGTTTTCTAAACAGGAGTTCAATATGATTCTGACCGTTGCCATGAACCCGTCGATTGATACGCGCTATCAGCTCGACAAGCTGATCATCGACGATGTTAACCGTGTGACGCCCGAAAAGACCGCTGGCGGCAAGGGCCTCAACGTGAGTCGCGTGCTGCTGCAGCTGGGCGATGATGTGATCGCGACCGGTCTGCTCGGCGGCCACATGGGTGCCTATATGGCCGAGCTTATGGATGCCGACGGCGTCAAGAACGACTTTGTGCCCATCGCCGGTGAGACACGCATTTGCCTGAATATTCTGCACGAGGGTAATCAGACCGAGCTGCTGGAGAGCGGCCCGCAGATCGCCCCGGCAGAGCTGGAGGCCTTTACGGCCAAGTTCGCTGAGCTTGCAGCGAAGGCAGACGTTGTGACGCTTTCGGGCTCGCTGCCGCGTGGGGTCGATGCCGGCTACTATGCCGAGCTCGTCAAGATCGCCGAGGAGGCGGGCGCCAAGGTACTGCTCGACACCTCGGGTGCATCGCTGGAAGCCGCGCTGGAGTCCGACGCTAAGCCCGAGCTCGTAAAGCCCAACCTGACCGAGATTAACGGCCTGCTGGGTACGTCCTTTACGACCGATGATGTCGATGCCCTGCGCGAGGCGCTTGCCGCCGATGGCCGCTTTGCCGGTATCCCCTGGGTTGTCGTTTCGATGGGCGCTGCCGGCTCGGTGGGCTTCCATGAGGGTCGCGCGTTCCGCGCCAAGACGCCCGCGATTGCGGCTGTGAACGCGACGGGTTCCGGCGACTCGACCATCGCCGGCTTTGCGCATGCCATCGCTGCCGGTGCCGACGACGTCACGGTGCTCAAGACCGCCAATGCCTGCGGCAAGCTCAACGCCATGGATCCCAAGACCGGCCACCTGGTCATGGACCGCTGGGACGAGGTCTACAACAGCGTTGAAGTAACGGAGCTTTAGAGTTACGCGGTTTTACCAAACGCCGTAACCGGCCGACGCTGCGCGGGCCGCATTTGGACAATCTGACGTTCAACTTCAAGGGCGCGACCAGAAGGTCAGCGCCCTTTCGTTTCACGTCACCTTGTCTCAAGTGCGGCCCGCTTGCTGCCGTTGCCAAGACATCGGCGTTGCCTTGCTTCGGGAATGCGGCAGATGGGGACGTTTCTTTTCTGCCGGCAGTTTGGGACACTCCTTACGGGGCACCCCCTCCACAGCGCCTACGCCAGCTTGTCGATTTGCCCAATCTCCCAGAGCGGAATGTTGACGAGCGTGCCCTCGTCTCTATATGCCGCTAACGATGTTCTCATGCAGCGCTCGAGCTTGAACTTTTCGCAGGCAATCCTCAGGCTCTTTGCTTTGAGGTTCTCTGCCGCCTTGACCTCGAGCGGAAGCACGGTCCCCGCATGGTCGATGGCAAAGTCAGTCTCTGCATTGCCGGAGGAGGATGACCAATACGCGGGAGTTTTGCCTTGGAGCAAAAGCTCCTGTGCGACGTATTGCTCGGTCAGCGAGCCTTTGAACTCCGTAAAAACAGCGGGCCCGTTCAGAACAATGGCTGGCGTGAGGACGGAGAGTGCTCCGAGGATGCCGGTGTCGATGCAGAACAGCTTGAAGCCCGAGAGATCCTCGTAGCTTGTGAGCGGTGCTCTTAGGGCGGAAACACGTGGTACCTTATGAACGATTCCATAGTCCATGAGCCACTGGAGGCTTTCCTCAAAATCGCGTGCGCGCGCCCCGGGACGGAGCGCACCGTAGACGAACTTCTTGTTTTCCTTTGCGAGCTGGCCGGGAAGGGATTTCCAAACCAGCCTCATGCGCTCGACGATGCGGGCTGGCGCATGCTTGCCAAAATCGGATTCATAAGCTTCGATGATTTGCTGCTGAAGCCTGCGGGCCTCGATGAAATCGTGGGAGGCGGCGAAAGCGGAGACAACTTCTGGCATGCCACCGACAGCGAGGTATTCCTTGAGCAGGCGCTCGAGCTTTTCGGAAACGTTCGCCAGCAGGTCCATGTCTGCGGCAAGGATGGCATCTGCGAGCGGATCGCCATCGACGGCACGAACGAACTCGACAAACCCCATGGGGCGCATGGTAAGCTGGTCGATCTTGCCGACGGGGAACGACTCGTTTTCGCGTCGGAGCGCGAGCCCCATATAGGAGCCGGCTGCCATGATATGGTATTCCGGCGCCAGCTCGTTGAAGTATTTGAGCGAGGTGATGCCACGCGGTGCCTCTTGGATTTCGTCGAAGATGATGAGCGTGTCTGTCGGCGTTATGGTCTGGCCGCGCAGGAGCTCTATCTGGGAGATGATGCGTTTGGGGTCAAGGCTTCCGTCGAACAGCGAACGTGCGCCCGGTTCGAGCATAAAGTCAAAGCGGATGACGTTTTGATACTGCTGGCCTGCGAATTCGTTAAGAAGCCAGGTTTTTCCCGTCTGGCGGGCCCCCTTAAGCAGGAGGGGCTTGCGGTTTGCCCTAGATTTCCAAGCGATGAGTGCGTCCATTAGCTGTCGCTGCATACTGCCTCCTAACGATCATGGTTAGTATAAGACCGTTTCGGTCTTTCCATCGAAAAATGTGGGAGTAAACCACGTTTTTCCATCGAATAATGTGTGAGGCAACCACGTTTTTCCATCGAATAATGTGGGGGTTTAGGTCGGCACCTGGGGACGTTCCTTCTCTGCCGGCAGTTTGGAACACTCCTTGTTTTGGTGCAAATTAGCTACCCTTGCATCAGAAAACGGCGCCCGTCGGCGATGTTGCCGGCGGGCGCCGTGGTCGTGTAGGCGCTATTTGTTAAGTGCGTGCGTTCGAGCTCGCGTGCTACAGCGAGTCGATAAAGCGCTGCTGGGCGGCGCGGCCGGCTTCGTCCCACTTAAAGACGCCGGCGTTGTCGAGCACGTGGCCAAACACCACACCCACCTCCTCGTGCAGGATATCGATGGCGTTGTCGGTCGTAAGTTCATCGGCGCGGCGAGCAAAGACGTCCTCGGCCCACGCGGCGTGGCTGCGACAAAGATCATCGATCTCGAGCGCACCGGCAAGATCGTAGCTGGCATCGACCTTGGCTGCCAGCAGATGCTCACGGACAGCGCCAAGCTCGGGAACCAGGCGCGGCGGAAGAATGGCCAGGCCCATGACCTCGATCAGGCCGATGTTCTCCTTCTTAATATGGTGGTACTCGGCATGCGGGTGGAAAACGCCCAGCGGGTGCTCGTCGGTCGTGATGTTGCAGCGAAGCGCCAGGTAGGCCTCGTAGATTTTGCCGCCGGCGTTGCCGCGGGAGTCGACGCGGCGGATGACGGGCGTCACGGTGTTGTGCGCCACGCCGTCGGCAGTGTGCGCGATGACGCCCACGGACTCATCGGTCCACTCGCGCCAGGCGAGGATAATCTTCTCGGTGGCGTCGAGCAGCTGGGCGCGGTCGTGCGAGCGCAGTCGCAGCACCGAAAGCGGCCACTGCAACACGGTACCGCTGACCTGGTCAAAGCCGGGCACGCTAAACTGCGAGACCTCGGTGGCATGCATCATGGGGAACTCGTGCGCGCCGCCCTGGAAGTGGTCGTGCGACAGAATCGAACCGCCCACGATGGGCAGGTCGGCGTTGGAGCCGATGAAGTAGTGCGGGAACAGGTCCACAAAGTCGAGCAGGCAGGTCAGCCCCTTGCGGTCGACGTGCATCGGACGATGCTCGGAGCTCATGGCAATGCAGTGCTCGTTAAAGTACGCGTACGGGCTGTATTGGAAGCCCCAGCGCTCGCCGTCGAGCTTAATGGGGATAACGCGCAGATTCTGGCGGGCGGGATGGGCGCCGCCGTCGGCTGCAGCGGAGCGTCCGGGATAGCCTTCGTTTTCGATGCAGAGCTGGCAGGCGGGATACTTCTCGCCCGTGTTTTTGGCGGCGCCGGCCGCGGCAATATCGCGCGGGTCCTTTTCGGGCTTTGACAGGTTGATGGTAATCTCGAGGTCGCCCCAGTTGGTGGGGGTGCTCCATTTGATATTGCGCGCGATGGCGGCGCGGCGCACGTAGCCGGCGTCGCAGCACAGACCGTAGAACCAGTCGGTCGCGGCGCGGGGCTCGTTGACGCCCATGCGGCCGTTGAACTCCTCGTTTACAACCGAAGGCCTCGGCATGAGTGCGCCCATGATGCGCATGGCGATGCGGTCGCGGCCCGACGCCGTGTCCTCGGCAGCGCCGTTGGCAACGGCGGCCTCGGAAAGCGCGGCGAGTGTGCCCTCTAGGTCGAAGTCGGGGAGTGTATCGGGGTGCAAGAGCGAAATCTTCTCGGTCTTGAGCGCCCAAGCCATGTCGAGTGCGGGGCCCGTGGCGCCGATGCACTCCAAAATGGTGTTGTATGCCCAGATGCGATCGTCCTGGCCGATCATCGATCGGTGGATAGCGTACTCGATCAGGTTCTGCGCGGCCTCGCGCACGTCAGTCATTACAGCCATGCCGCGTAAGCCCCCTTGTCAGAGATGGCGTAGTGACGGGCAGAGCCCTCGTCCAGCCAGCCGTTCATCTTGGCAATGAAGGTGTCGACCAGGTCGAGCGGCACGAAGGCCTGGATGGTGCCACCAAAGCCGCCACCGTGGATACGAACGGCGCCGCGGCCGTCGAGCACGTGCTCGGCCAGCGCCAGGGCATACATGGAAGGCTGCTCGGAGCCCAGCTTGGCAACGACATTCTGCAGGTACATGGCAGAGCTGGCGCCGGACTCGCGCGTCAGGACCAGGAACTGATCGATGTCGCCGGCGTTCAGGGCCGCCCAGCGCTTATCGACCAGGCCATTCTCGTACCAGTAGTGAACGGCGCGCAGGCAGGCACGGTCGCCCAGTTTGGCACGTAGCTCGGGGAGCTTGGCGTCAAAATCGGCAACATCGACCTCGCACAGGCGTGCCTTGCCAAACTCGGCGGCGACGGCTTGCATCTCGCGCGGAACGGCAGCGTAATCGTCGGTGGCGGCCACGTGGTCGGCACCAACCTTAACGAGCACGAGCGCATAGCCGTGATCCTCAAAGTTGAGTTCGAGCTTCTGGGTTTTAGGCTGAGCCTGGTCCTCAAAGTCCATGTAGGCAAGGCCGCCCAGGCACACAGCGGCCTGGTCCATCAGACCGCAGGGCTTGCCGTAGTAGTTGTTCTCGGTGCGCTGGCTCATCTGAGCGAGCGTGACGGGCTCAATGGCGGGCGCGCCCCAGAGCGTCTCCATGGCACGACCGTACGCGGCCTCGACGGCGGCAGAGCTGGAAAGGCCGCCACCCGAGGGGACGGAGCAGGTGAAGGCGAAGTCGAAGCCGTGGGGCTCAACGCCAAGGGCTGCAATCTCGTGCGCCATGCCGCGGACGAGGCTTGCGGACGTGCCCTTCTCGGACTCCTGAACATCCAGCGTGTCGAGCGTGATCTCAAACGTAGGATAGCCCTCGTCGGCGACGCGAATCTTGTTGGAGTCGGTTGCCACGGCGATGCCGTCGACAGCGACATCGAGCGAGCCGGCGATAACGTGACCGCCTTCGTGATCGGTGTGATTACCACTGATCTCGGAACGCCCGGGCGCGTGCACGTAGAGCACCTGGCGGTCGCCGATGGGGCCAAACTCCTCCTCAAATAGCTTGGTGAGCGTGGGGAGTGTCTTTTCGTCGGGAGTGGTCATGGGAGTCCTTTCCTTGGCGCGCACGGGTGAGTTTTGCGTCGTTATGAGTACGTTAACAACTTGAAGCGGCATGAACCAAGTGTTCACGATATCGCACGTTACGGGCTATGTTAACGTACTCATAACACAACGCTTGTCACTTTTTGAGAATCTGGTAATCGGTAGAAATTCAGCCGTGAACGGTACTGCCGTATGGACTTATAAAGCAGAAGAGATGCAGATAGAAAAAGTAGAGTACGTTAACATGCGTCCGACGATAGCGGGCCTCGGCGCGGGATGTATTTCTGCCCGGGCCGGCATTCACGCTATTCAGATCTCGCAAGGGTGAAGGTGATCCTGTGGCAAGGCGCCCGTCCAACGATACAGGTACGCGTCCGGTCTCCATGGCCGACGTCGCCCGCGCTGCCGGCGTTTCGCAGCAGACGGTTTCGCGCGTCGCCAACGGCTTGCCCAACGTTAACGAGCAGACGCGCCAGCGCGTGCAGGCTGCTATGCAAGAGCTCGGCTTTCGTCCGAGTTATGCCGGTCGCTCGCTGCGCGACGGCCGTTACCATTCGGTCGGCCTATGCATCAACGATGTCACCAAGTTTGGCAACCTCTCAATGATCGACGGCATCGCCAGCGCTGCTCGCGAGCATAATTGCGCCATCACGCTGGTCGAGATGTCCAAGACCGAGGAGTTTTCGCTTGCCGAGGCCACGCGTCGTATGGCCGCATTGCCGGTGGACGGCATCATCATCGGCATGAGCCGCATGGCGCCCGATTTTGAGACGTTTGATCCACTGCCGGGCATTGGCACGGTCATCGTTACCATGTACGCGCACCCGCGGGTGACCACGGTCGATTCCGACCATTACGGCTGCTCGCTATTGCTTATGGATCACCTGTTTGAGCTGGGGCACGAGCAGATTCGCTATATTGGCGGCCCGTCGTTCTCGGTCGACGAGCAATTTCGTCGTGCCGGTTGGCAGGATGCACTCGAGCGTAAACACATCGAGCCGGCAGAGCCGCTCGAGGGCGACTGGTCTGCCAACAGCGGTTACGAGGCTGGCAGGTACCTGGCCGAGCACGACCGCACCATGACGGCGATTTATGCGGCAAACGACCAGATGGCAAATGGCGCGATTGCAGCGCTGCGCGATAGCGGTCTGCGCGTGCCCGAGGACGTGAGCGTGGTGGGCGTCGACGATTCGCTCGATGATTTTGTGGCACACAACGAGCTCACGACCGTGCGATTCGATCTACATCAGCGCGGACGCGAGGTGTTTGAGCATGCGGTTCCCGAGGCGGGTACGGCGGGCAAAACCGTTGCCATTCGCATTCCCGGCCAGCTCATTATTCGACATAGCACGGCGATACCGCGCGCATAGTTTGTGCAGGTAAACGGCGATTTATTGCATTTCAATAACAATCGGTATGGATGCTGGCAGATAACAGTTGGGATACTGCCGAGTGTTATGATAGACGGGTTCTTTTGTCTATCTAGGAGGCTTTGCCTGATGGAGATCACCAAGGATATCCGCTACATCGGTGTCGACGATCACGACATTGACCTGTTCGAGGGCCAGTACGACGTGTCCGAGAACGGCATGGCATACAACAGTTATGTTATCTTGGGCGATAAAATCGCTGTCGCCGATTCGGTTGACGCTGGCTTTGTCGACGAATGGCTCGGCAACCTCGAGGCCGCGCTCGACGGCCGTACGCCCGACTACCTGGTCGTCCATCACATGGAGCCCGATCACTCTGCTGGCATCGCCGCCTTTATGGAGCGCTACCCCCAGGCACAGATTGTGGCTAGCATGGGCGCCTTCCGCATGATGGTCAACTACTTTGGCACCGACTACCCCGAGCGTAAGATGGTCGTCAAAGATGGCGACGTGCTCGACCTGGGCGGCCACAGCCTGACGTTTGTCGGCGCCCCCAACGTGCACTGGCCCGAGGTGCTGTTCTCTTACGAGGCCACCGACAAGGTGCTCTTTAGCGCCGACGGCTTTGGCAAGTTTGGCGCCAACGACATCGAGGATCCCGAGGGCTGGGCTTGCGAGGCTCGCCGCTACTACTTTGGCATCGTCGGTAAGTTCGGCAAGTTCGTACAGGCCGTCCTCAAGAAGGCCGCCGACCTGGACATCCAGATCATCTGCCCGCTCCACGGCCCCGTGCTGACCGAGAATCTGGGCTATTATCTCGATACCTATAACACCTGGTCGAGCTATCAGCCCGAGGACGAGGGCATCACGATCGCCTATGCGAGCGTGTATGGCCATCTGAAGGCTGCCGTCGAGGAACTCGCATCTGCGCTTGAGGCTCGCGGCCAGAAGGTTTCCGTCTTTGACCTGGCTCGCGACGATATGGCTGAGGCCGTTGAGGATGCGTTCCGCTATGACCGTCTGGTGCTCGCCTCCATCACCTATCAGGGCGAGATCTTCCCGTTCATGAGCACCTTTATCCACACGCTTGCCGAGCACGCCTATCAGAACCGTACGGTGGCACTCGTCGAGGCCGGCTCCTGGGCGCCCACCGCTGCCAAGGTTATGACCAAGGAGCTCGAGGGCATGAAGGACATCACCCTGGCGCAGAACAAGGTGACCGTCCTGGGTTCGCTCAACGACGCCTCGCGCGCTCAGATCGAGGTTCTCGCCGACGAGCTTTCCAAGTAGCGATATTTCGCTTTTAACGAGCAAATCACCACGAAGGGGACAGGCACCTTTGTGGTGGTTTTTGTTTAAGCGCCAGCGATGACGAGATTTGGGCGGGCGTCGTCGACGATCTCGGCGATTGAGGTGGCGACGGCGTGATCGGGGTCACGGTCCATCACGATGGCGTTGACGTCGGTCAGCTCGGCAAAGCGGTACATGCCACGTCCGTTGACCTTACTGGCGTCCATGAGGGCAACGCCTTGACGGGCGGCGGAGATCATGGCTGTTTTGGTCTCGGCCATCTGCGGAAAGTCGGTCGTAAAGCCGCAGCTGGGGACA
>CABQSP010000018.1:0-32683 GCA_902466855.1 uncultured Collinsella sp.
GCCAACATCGCCAGCGCCCAGAGCGACGCGATGCGCGCGGCGGCCGCTAACCCCAACGGCGCAATGGCCGGCTTTATGGGCATGGGCATGGCAGGTGGCATGGGCGGCATGAATGCCAGCCAGCTGTTCGCCGCCGGCCAGGCACAGCAGCAGGCCGCCCCGCAGCCGGCTCCGGCGTCCGCACCCGCCCCGGCTCCCGCCGCCGCGCCTGCAGCCGGCACATGGACCTGCAGCTGCGGCGCCACCAACACCGGCAAGTTCTGCTCCGAGTGCGGCAGTCCCGCGCCCGCCCCGGCGCCGGCCAAGTGGTTCTGCCCCAACTGCGGTAGCGAAAACGGCGGCAAGTTCTGCAGCAACTGCGGAACGCCCAGGCCCTAGCGCCCCTAACTGGTAATGAGCGGGGGATCCGCCGCCCCCGCATTTGCTTCTATGGGTTTCGTTCGATGAAGGAGGACACCATGAAGACAACGTTCAAAAAGTCCGTACTCGCATTTCTGACATGCGTCCTGGCGCTCGCCTTTGCCCTGACGGGCTGCAGCGGCGGCGGCAAAGACCCCAAGGCCAACTTCGTCGGCAGCTGGCAGTACTCGGGTGGAACCTTGGACGGCGAAGAGCTCACCGATGAGTACATGGATATGCTCAAGGAGTGGGGCCTCAACTGTATCCTGATCCTCGACGAAGACGGCACGGGCGTCCTCGACATGTTCCTTGAGGTCGCCGACCTGAAATGGGAGGCCAAGGACGCCACCACCGTAACGATTACCGCCGAAGATGAGTCGCACGACCTGAAGCTCAAGGACGACAAGCTCGTCCTCGAGGTGGAAGGCGACAAGCTTATCTTTACGAAGTCCGACAAGGATCTGTCCGGTACGGTGAAGAAGGATCGCGAGAACGCCGAGAAGGAAGAAGAGATCGATGAGGCCGTCGAAGACGAAGATGTCCAGAGCGTCGAAATCTCCCCCGCCGTCACCGTCGCCGATGACGATCTGTGCACCATCACCATCACCGAGAAGTTCAAGGACGACTGGGGCGACATCGGCTTTGTCGTCAACATCACCAACAAGAGCGACAAGGACCTGACCTTCTACGCTCCTTCCGGCAAGACCAACGTCAACGGCACCATGAAGGAACCCTGGTTCTCGGCTCACCTGATGCCCGGCACCAACGCCACCGAGGAATTCACGTTCTCGAGCGGCGAGCTTGACAGCCTTGACGACCTCGTCAATACGACCATCGGCATCGACGCCTACCTGACCGATTCCTATGAGGACGTCGCCTCCTACACCGCGACCATCGCGTAGCGGCACGTAACATCAGCCGCGGATTGGCGGACACATCCGCGCACTTGCCAGGCGGGGCCGCAGGAGTTGATCCTGCGGCCCCGCCGCTTTATGCCGATGCGTAACGAGCGCTAGCGCTCCATGTTGGGAACGATGCTGCCCTCCGTTACTGCGCGCACGGCCAAGCGCATGATGTTGTCGTAGCCGGTCTTATTGAGAATCTCCGAGATGCGGCGTTTGATGGTGCCCTCGCTCATAAACAGCTCGGCCGCGATCTCGCGGCGGCTTTTACCCTCGCAGGCAAGGCGCAAGATCGACAGCTCGACATCGTCGAGGGCCGCCGTGCCCGAGAAGATGCTCTCGGGCGGCTTGGGAAACGTGCAGTAACCCGCCAGCGTGGAGCGCATCACGGCGAATAGCTCGTCGATACCGACGTTCTTGTACACAAAGCTGTCGACGCCCGCCTCGCGCGCCTGGTCCACAAAGGTGATTTCGGGCATACCCGTCATGATAATGACGCGGCACTCGGGCAGTTGTTCTTTGATGCGCGCCGCCGCCACGATGCCGTTGGAATCATGCTCGGTACATACGTCCATCAGTATCATGTCCGGGCGCTCCTTGAGCACAACGTCCAAGGCATCCGAGGCGTCGGCGATCGCGGCAACAACCGTCATGTCGGGCTGGTCACCGACGGAGCGCGCGAGGCTCTCGCGCAAGATAGCCTGGTCTTCGACGATTAACACGCGAATCATGAACTTCTCCTTTGGACCGTGGCGCTGGAGGCGAGCGGGATGGACACCGTAAGCGTGAAGGGCGGGGCGGTGTGGACTTCCAGGCTGCCGCCCAGATTCTGTGCGACATGCCTCATACCTGGGATACCCGTTCCCTCGCGATACGATACGGGGGCCGGGGACCCGTCGTTAGAAATCGTCATGCGCGCGACGGCGCCAGCATCCGCCCCCTCCTGCCACAGGCGCACGTGGACCCGATGCGCCTGCGCATGCTTGGTGGCATTGGTCGAGGCCTCACGGATAATCTGCAAAAATGCGGCGGCGACACGCGCGTCCTCAGGCAGCGCCCCCTCTACATCAATCTGCACGCTCACCAGGCCAAAGGCATGGACGATATCACCCAGCTGCTCTGCAGGCTCGCTGGCACCGCCGCTGCGCAAATCGGCGGCGATTGAGCGCAGCAACGGATCAATCTGCTCGAGCGACTCATCGTCCAGACGCCCCTCCTCCAAATAGCGATGAAGAATGGACAGGCGCTGACCGATTACATCGTGCACGCGGGCGCGCATGCGCAGGTAGGCAGCATTGTCGGCGACCTTTTTGACCTCTTCGATCTGGGACTGGAGCTCTTGACCCGCAAGCTCAAGCAGATGATTGGCTTGCGTCAGGCGGTCGTAGGCGTGTGCGTATTCCGTCACGTCCAGGCCGACGACGCGCTCGAACGGACGGCCCGAGACCGTAACGGAGTCACGCACGAACAGACGAATCTCGGAAGGAGAGATCTCGATCACGGCGCGATCCCTACCAAAGCGGTCAAGGTCGATATGGGCGCGATTAGCGCTGCTTTCGGGCGTCTGCATACTGAGTGTTCGCAGGTCGTTCCATGTGCTGCTCATGCCGCGCAGATCGGTGGGCATATGAAGCTCCACCAGGTTTTTGCGCATGCAGCGGTTCATGAGCAACGGACGGCCCCTCGGGTCTAGATACAGGATGCCCACGGGAATCACGTTGATGGTTTCAATCGTCGAGAACGCGGTAATATCCTCCTGGCGGTTACGGACGTCCATCAAGAGCGCCGCGATGGAACGGAACAGGAAGAACGCTCCTTCTGCGATTAGGACAACGGTCCACGCCGAGCCCATGGCAAAAACCACCGGCGGCGTAACGGCGGCAACGAGCAGCAGCTCAGTCAGCATGACGGGACGGCGATAGTGCACCATAAGCACCACGCCATATACAAAGATCGCGGCATTGAGCCACAGCGCTCCGCCCATTGCCCTGGCGCAAACGCCAAGCGGCGCCACCAGATACGAGCCAGACGACGCGAACAGGATGAGCGCCGAAACCATCAGGTGAACCACGAGGCTCGCCTCGTAGGCGCAAGTCACCTTACGGTTATAGGACGAGCGGCGCGATACGATGAGCGGAACGTGGATCGTCTGCAGGCAAGCAGCCAGGGCAAAGACAATATCGAGCGCAACGATTTGGGGGAGAATGAGCGGGATCTGCATCGTCACTCACCCGCCCGCGGCATCAACACGATCATGCGCAGCTGGTCGGGCTCGCCTTCAAGGCGATATGCCACGTTGCGCCCTTGCAAAGCGCTTTCGAGCTCTTGCGCAGCGGGTGTCTGCGAAAGATCCTCCTCGTCGTTGGAGAAAAGCGTGGCACGCAGCTCCACACTGCACGAGTCGTGGTCGCTCAAGTGATACATAAGTGCCGGTCGAGTAGTGGTGTAGGCAAAAAACGCAAAGTCATACACGCAGTCGTACAGCGCGCTTACCGCACTGGCATGCAACGGGCGCCGTATGGCGATAATCGAGGCGCAGTCGATATCGATGGTGCGCAGGTCACTTGCGAGCTCGTTGGCAATGAGCTGAATGCGGTCGCGATCAAAACCGCTCTCCCCGTGCTGTGCCAACGTGAGCGACCCCTTGCGCTTGCAATAGGCAACGAGCATCTTGGCGCGCTGCAGCATGCGGTAACGCTCGTGCGAAGACGCTTCGTCGGTCAACGGCGGCAGCGAGCTCAGCAGGTCGTACATCCCTTCGAGCGCGCGGGCAAGCGCCTGGTCCACGTCTTGGACCAGCAAGGTCTCGGCCTCTTGATCTGCCAAATGCGTCTTGAGGTCGTAGTCGGCGGCGAGCAGCTCGTTTTGACGCTGCAGCTCCATGCGACGATGTGCCAGTTCACGGTTAAGCTCGTTGAGCTCCGACACGTCTTGGGCAAGCAGGGCCGATCCGCCCAGCAGTGGAAAGGCACGGTACATCACATCGGGATCGGACGCCACGGCAAAGGCATGGGCGCGGCCGTGCTCCTGGGTCCGCAACTCCTCGCGCACGCCCACCGGCGTTGGCTTTGACACCGGCGTAGCATAGACCTCCTGCAGGTCGCGCGTTAGAACTTTGAGGTCAAGCGGCAAGGTGTCGAAGATGCCGGCGATGTCGTGATACGACGGAACGACACCGCAATCGAGACAGATTTCCATCGCCACCACGCACAGGACGCAATAGACGAGCGAAAAGTTGAGCCTCCATGCCCAGGGCACGCGCAGAGCATATGAGATGGCAAAGAAAGCGCCACCCAGCAGCACGAGCGCCGCCGTGCCCGAGAAACGTTGGATGCGAAAGGACGAGGACCGACCAACCAGGATAAAAAAGGCCACGAAGTCAAAGGCCGTCCACACGAGAACGGCGAAATAACCCCAGCCGTACGTGTAATCGTTGCTCCAGGTGTCGCTTGTACGGTCAAAGCGGAAGACCTGCTGGTGAAAATCGTTGGTGAGCACAAATCCGATAAGCAGGATGGCCACAAGCCACAGCGCAGCACGGTAGCGGCGACCCAGGCGGTGTTGCTCCAGGCCCGCAAGGCGCAGACCACACAACTGGTAGAGCAGCGGAATGAGCGTCATGGGCACGTAGTACAGGTACCACAGCACGGTGGCATAGAACGGCGTGAACGACTTGTACTTGAGAATGACTTCGATCATCCACAGGGCGCAGATGGTGGCGATGGCAACAAGGCGGCGGCGCAGCACATAGTCCAAACAGCGCAGATAGACCGATACGCCCCAGATCGAAAATATAATTGCGGCGACAAGCAGCGGGAGAGAGCTCGAATGGACGAGCGCATCCACGACCTCTTCGGACACCTCGCTATAGGCGGGCGCGGCGTTAGAAAGTTTGGGGTCGAAGGCGAACAGTGCCGGCAAGACTGCCAAAAGCATGAGGAACAGTGCGGTGATGGCGCCGGCGATAGCAAAGACGCGGTGGCGGTACACCTGATGTGTTATGCCAACAAGGAATCGCGGCATGGCGAAGAGCCTGCCGCCCCTGGGATCCGCCACGGGTGCGGATCGGGCGGCCGCGTGGCCGATATGTCGCTCGCGGGTACCCATAGTGCTTTTAGTGTACCGACAGGCAGGCTCAAAAAGCGGGCCACATGTCCCAAAATCCGCAGACGGCAAGGCGCCCGGCAGCCTCCCCCGTCTGGCACTTCCCGATATCCGCCCGCCCCAAACCACCGCAAAGGGGACAGGCACCTTTGTGGTGGTTTGGGGCGATGCGCTAGTCCACGGTGATGTCGAGGTTTTTGCCGATGAGGCCTACGTAGCCGCCCTCGGCTGCCTTGGGGCTGTCAGCATGGCAGAGAACCCACTTGTCGGCCTTCCAGTAGCAGTAGCTGTCGCCGGCCGCGGGCATGTTGGCCGCAGCCTCGGGGCGCGGACCATTGGTGCCAGCGGGCAGCGCCACCATCACCTGGAAGCCACCGTCGTCGACCATGCACGGCGTGTAGTGGAGCGTGGTGTTGAAAACCTCGACGACCTTGCCCGCCGGCACGCGGAACGCCTTGACGCACGCGGTATCGAGCTTGCCGCCCTCGATCTCCCAACGATGCGCCACGAGCAGGATAAAGTCGCGTGCACCCAGGTTGAACTCGCTGGCGCGGTGATACTCCAGGCAGTTGAGTCGTGTATTGTGGCCGTTGCACCAGCCCAGCTGGAACGGACGGCCACCAAACATGAGAAAGCCAAGCTTGTCGGCATCCTTGACGTCCTCGAGCTCCGGCGCACTTGCAACGTACTTGCTGCCTTCGGGAATGGGCGTGGCAGAGAGCGCCTCGAGCACGGGCGACGTAAGCTCGGACGGAACGTCATCCCAAACGTTGCCATAGGATTTGAACTCAGGATCGTTGGCAGAGTAGATATGCATGTTCACTCCTGTTCGTAAATGTAACTATACGAACATTCTAGAACAAACACGAGCGATTTTGAACGCTCGTCCCGACCAATCAACAAAAAGGCGCCCCCGCATAAGCGAAGGCGCCCAATGCACGCGTTTTGGGCGATAAAGCCCTTACGCCTGCTGATAGTGCAGGTGCTTCTCGTCGATATCGGCCAGGTCGCGGTCGAGGTAGCGGCGCGCAAGCCAGTTGGCCATGGGGAGGTTCTGGTCCAGGTAGTTACCGCATTCCTCGGGAGCGGCACCGGGGACATCGCCCTCAAAGCCGGCGATAAACTCGAACAGCTCACGCACGAGCGGCAGGATCTCCTCGCTCGTCACCTCGCCAAAGACAACCAGGTAAAAGCCCGTGCGGCAGCCCATGGGGCCAAAGTAGACAATACGGCTCGACCACTCGGCATGATTGCGAAGGAACGTCGCGCCCAGGTGCTCGATGGTGTGGCACTCGGCCGTGTTCATGACCGGCTCCTTGTTGGGCGTGGTCAGGCGCAGGTCAAACGTGGTGACGGCGGCACCGGTCGCCGGATCGCGGTCGATGCGGCTCACATACACGCCGGGCTCAAGCAGCAGATGATCAACGGAAAAGCTGGCGATGCGCTCCATGGCAGATCCTCTCGATAGTCAAATTGGGACGGGGCTCTTTTAGCTGGTTCGAATGGTCGCACCAATCATACCAGTCAAAAAAGCCCCGTCCAAAAGACAACTTAGCCAAGGACACGGGCCATACGCGTCTTGAACTCGGACAGGAAGCGCGGAGCATCCACGGTCAGTGCCACAAGCGCGCTCTTGTCCGGATCGGACAGGCGGCGCTCATCGCAGATGGTGCGACCGCGGTACTCGCCCAGCAGATCAACACGCAGGTTGCAGCAGAGCGCACCTACGAGCGTGGGGTCGATCGCCACGGCAACGGCCAGCGGATCGTGCAGCGCACAACCACCCAGGTAGGGTGCGTTCATCTCGTACGAGCCAATGTAGTGCTCGACCATGCTCGCAAATGCGCAGCCCGCCATGGTGCCCGAGCCCGTCCAGCCGGCAATGTCGCGGCGCGTGAGCACCACGCGATGCGTCACGTCCAGACCCACCATGGTGAGCTTACGGCCCGAGCGCAGCACCGCGTCGGCTGCCTCGGGGTCGCTCGCCATGTTGGCCTCGGCGCCCGCGCTCACGTTACCGGGCACGGTAAGGGCGCCGCCCATCACGACCACGCGGCCGATGGACATCATCGCCGCCGCATCGCGCTCCAGGGCGAGCGCCAGGTTGGAGAGCGGGCCAGTCGCTACGTAGACCAGATCGGGACCAAAAGTGCGCGCGGCATCGATCAGATAATCGACCGCAGCGTTGCCGTCGGCCGAGGTCGCCCCCACCGGCTCGTAGGGCGACGCGGGCACGCTCGCGCCGCCGATGCCGTTCTTGCCGTGAATGAGCGCGGTGGACGCCGGCGGCGTATAGGGCTCAGTCGCCTGCAGAGGACGGTCGGCACCCAGGTACACCGGAACCTCGGGGCGACCCAGCAGATCGAGCACCGCCAGGCAATTGTGCGCCGATTGCTCGACGCGCACGTTGCCAAAGCACGTGGTGATGCCCACGAGCTCAACCTCGGGGCTCGCGATGGCATAGGCAAGCGCCATCGCATCGTCCACACCCATATCCAGATCAAGGATCAGCTTCTTGATTGCCATTGTTCTACTCCGCTTCTCCGTCTTTATCGTTTAACCAAACCAATGTTCAACTTCGGCGCGCGTGGGAATCGATCGCTGAGCGCCCAGGCGCGACACCGTCACTGCCGAGGCGCGAGCACCCGCGGCCATGCACTCAAAGAGCGGCAAGCCCTCTAGGCGAGCCGCCGCCAACGCGCCGATAAACGTATCGCCGGCGGCCGTGGTATCGACTACCGTACTCGAAAGTGCCGGCATGCGCAGCAGCTCACCGCCATCGCCGAGCGTAACCGAGCCGGCACCGCCCAACGTGATGACCGCAGCTCCGGCACCCTTGTCGAGCAGCGCATTGAGCGCGGTGACGCAACTCGCGTCATCCGTGGGCAGAATGCCCGTCAGCACCTGGCACTCGGTCTCGTTGGGGCAGACCAAGTCGACCGCAGGCCAGACCTCCGCAGGCAGCTCGCAGGCGGGCGCTGGATTAAAGACCGTATAGAACCCCAGCTCGTGAGCGCAAACAAGCGCCTCGGCCGTCGCTGCAAGGTCACATTCGCCCTGGGCGATAAAGACGCTTCCGGCAGCCGGGGCAATCTCGCTGGCGTCGCCGTCGAGCTCATGAGCCACCAGACGCCTCAGCGCGCAGGCAACGTCCGCGCCCGCAAGCGCATGGTTGGCGCCCGGTGACAGTACGATGCGGTTGTCGCCCTCGCAGCGAATGATGGTCGCCGTTCCCGTCTCCACGTCATCGCGATGTACTACAAAGTCACAGTCCACGCCGGCGTCTTGGAGCCCCACCACGAGCGACGCGCCGAACGCGTCGCGACCGACCGCGCCGATCATGTGCGTGCACGCGCCCATACGCGCGGCAGCTACGGCCTGATTGGCGCCCTTGCCGCCGGCGTTGGTGATAAACCCGCTGCCGCCGACGGTCTCGCCCGCGCGCGGTATGCGCTCGCACGCCACCGAAAGGTCCATGTTCATGCTGCCGAACACCGCAACGATGCCGCGATCTGCCATGGAAACCTCCTCATCTGCGGGCTTTGCACCCACCGTCGACCGTCGATTGCGCGCCTTCGCACCTCTATAACTTTAGTTCACTTTGATGTGAACGCACCCTTGAGGTTGCGCCAGCAGCAAGCATTCACAGGAGCAGGCAGCTACAATGAATACGTGCTGATTATTCTCGTCATTGGATGATGTTTTATGGAACAATTCTCGCAATCGGGCTCGCGCGGTCGACGCCGCACGGGCAACGAGCCGGCGCCGCACGAACGCGTGAAGAGCGAACGCCGTGCCAACGAGCCGCGACGCACCACGAGCCCCCATCGCGCTTCTGCCAACAACGCGGGCCGCGCCAACACTCCCGCCGCGGAGCAGACGCCTGCTCGCCCCAAGTCCCGCTACATCCCTGCCCTTGACGGCCTGCGCACGCTTGCCGTCGTCGCGGTGGTGCTCTATCACCTCAACCTCACGTGGGCGCAGGGCGGTCTGCTCGGCGTCACGATCTTCTTTGTGCTTTCGGGCTATCTGATCACACGCCTGCTACTCAACGAAGTCGCTAAGACCGGCCGTATCGACCTCAAGAGCTTCTGGATCCGCCGCATCCGTCGCCTGGTCCCCGCCGTGGTGACCGTCGTGGTGGTGACCTGTGCGCTGTGCACTATCTTTAACCACGTGATGCTCACCAAGATGCGCCCCGACATCCTGCCGTCGCTGCTGTTCTTCAACAACTGGTGGCAGATTGCCCAAAACGTCTCGTACTTCAACGCCCTGGGCGATCCCTCGCCGCTTACGCACTTTTGGTCGCTCGCCATCGAGGAACAGTTCTACCTGATTTGGCCGCCACTGCTGTTTGCCATGGTATCCATGCATGTGAGCAAGCCCAACACGCGCCGCGTGGTTCTGGGCTTGGCTGCTGTCTCCGCCATCGCCATGATGGTGCTCTATAACCCTGCCGCCGACCCCAGCCGCGTGTACTACGGCACCGACACCCGCGTGTTCTCGCTGCTGCTGGGTGCCTGGATGGCCTTTATCCCCGATCGCGACCTGGCGCCGGTGCGTCTCGCTCGTCGTTTGGGGCTCAATCGCCTGGCCGGCGCCGCCAAGCACGGCAAGAACGCCGAGGGCAAGCCTGGCGAGAAGGCCGACGAATCAGCCGAGACCGGCCCGGCACAGCCGAGCGCCCTCGTGCGCTTTTGGTCCTCGCCCGCATCCATCGATGTGTTGGGCCTCGTGGGTCTGGTTGGCCTTGCCGCCATGGTCGCGCTCACCAACGGCTACACCGCGTTCCAGTATCGCGGAGGCACGCTGCTGTGCTCGATCCTCACACTCATGGTCATCGCGGCCTGCGTGCAGCCCCAGGGAATGGTTGCCCGCGCGCTGTCCGCCGAGCCGCTCGTATGGGTTGGCAAGCGCTCGTACAGCATCTACCTGTGGCACTATCCCCTGCTGTTGCTCATGAACCCGGTCGCCAACATCAACGATACACCGTGGTGGCAGTACATTTTGCAGGTGCTGTTGGTGGTCGCCGTGGCCGAATGCTCATATCGCTTTATCGAGACTCCGTTTAGGAAGGGCGCCTTTGGGCGCACCGTCGCCGAATTCCGCGATGGCACCACCACGCCCGCCAACTGGGCACGCACGCACGTCCCCGTCTGCGCAGCCTGCGCTGTCGTATTGGTCGTTGCACTGGGCGGCCTGATCTTTGTGCCCGAGACGTCTGCGCTGAGCGGCGAGGGCGCCGAAGTCCTCAACAAGGAAGCCAAGAACACCGCGCCCACCGACCAGCAGGCGGCCGACGACACCGACAAGGACAACGACGGCTTCCCCGATGGCTCCTACGATCTGCTTATGATCGGCGACTCCGTGTCGCTGCGTGCCGTAGACACCTTTGACGGCGTGTTCCCGCACAGCCATATCGATGCCGAAAAGGGCCGCCAGTTTGATGCGGGCCGCGCGACATTTGAGGGCTATATCCAGCAGAACCTTGCCGGCAAGATCGTGGTCTTTGCACTGGGCACCAACGGCTTGGTAACCGACGACCAGATCGACGCCATCATGGACGATGCAGGAGATAAGCGTATTGTGGTGTTTGTGAACACGCGCAGCCCGCAGCCGTGGGTTGGCTCTACCAACCAGGCCATCGCCAACGCCGCTACGCGCTACAAGAACGTGCGCGTTATCGACTGGTACGGATACAGCGCCAACCGCAACGACCTGTTCGATGGCGATGGCACGCATCTATCGACCACTGGCGTGACTGAGTACCTCAACTTGATCCACGATGCAGTCAAGAAGGACCTGCCCGTGCATCCCGAGGATCACGTCAACGATCCGCAGCCGGCAGCCGTCAAGTCTGCCACCGACGCGCTCGTTAACGCCCTCGCCTTCAAACCGCACAAGCTAGGCACCGACAAGTAACCTGCAGCGCAAACTTCCCACATCCGGAGGGGGTGTCTGCCACGGCAGACACCCCCTCCGGCAGTTAGGGACGCTCCTGGCGCAGCCAATGAAGACCTCTACGGATGAATTCCAGGCCGCTCCGTCGCTCCAGACATCGTTTCCGCGCCTCGTGCCTGCCCCAAACAATCAAAACAAGCCCTTTTCGCCGCACCCTCAAAGGTCTGTGGGCAAAAAAGGGCAAATATGAGTACTGTTACCATTTTAGTAGCAGGCAAAACCACCCAAAATGACGTCCGAGCGACCCCTACAACCCCCTAAAGCAGCCAACCTGACTGGTTTAAGGCGTATTGGAGCCAATTTTAATGAACATACTAAAGGCTATGTTCATTATCTTTTAGGATGTAAATGCTATTCACTTAGCAACAGTACTCATATTTGGCATTTTTTGTCCACACGAATATTACTAACCCCCTATAACAGGCAAAATACAGGCCGCAGCCCATGGCGGCGGCCTGTTTGGAGTCCAAAAGAGGCGCTAAGCGCTGTAGCCCATCGCTTGCAGCACAAACATGACGACTGTCAGCACCGTAATCACGGCGATAGTCGCCCAAGTGAGCACGTTCCACACACGGCCGTTGCGGTTGGCACCCATGATGTGACGGTCGGCGGCGATAACCACCTGGAACACCAGAACCACGGGCAGCAGCACGCCATTGATGACCTGCGAGGTCATCATAATCTGGAACAGATCGACGCCGGGCATAAGCACCAGCACGGCAGAGATACCGATGATGGCCGTAATGATGCCGCGGTAAACCGGGGCCTCGTCCCAGCTGCGGTCGGCACCGCGCTCCCAGCCAAATGCCTCGCAGATAGCGCTCGACGTAACGCCCGGCAGCACGCAGGCAGCCAAGAAGCTCGCCGCGACCAGGCCCGAGGCAAACAACACCGTGGACCACTGACCCGCAATAGGCTCCAGTGCGCGGGCGGCATCGGCAGCATCGCTAATCTGAATGCCCGCCGGGAACAACACCGTACCGGTCGTGATGATAATAAAGCCGGCAATGATATCGGCGGCAAGCGAGCCGCTCACAGTATCGATGCGCTGCAGCACGATATCGTCCTCGCCCGCGTTCTTATCGACCACGTTGTTCTGCGCCAAGAAAATCATCCACGGCGCGATGGTGGTACCGATCGTTGCGACCACGAGCGACACGTAGCTGGGGTCATTTTGAATGTTAGGTACGACCAGGTCGACCGCGACCTCACCCCAGTTGGGGCCAGCCATGAACGCGGCGACAATATAGGTCACGAACACGCAGCTCACCAGCAGCAGAATCTTCTCGATGCGCTGGAAACTACCCGACATGGTAAGCATCCACACCAGCAGCGCCACCAACGGCACCGAGATGCTCGCCGGCACGCCAAAGAGGGCAAGGCCGCTCGCAATACCCGCAAACTCCGAAATGGTCACGGCTGTGTTGGCGATCAACAGCGCCGCCATAGCAAGTACACTCTTGCGCACGCCAAAGCGCTCGCGAATGAGCGATGCCAGGCCCTTGCCCGTGACGCAGCCGCATCGTGCCGCGGTCTCCTGCGTCACGATGAGCAGCACAGTCATGACGGGAAGCATCCAGAGCATCTTGTAGCCATAGCTGGCGCCCGCGCTGGAATACGTTGCAATGCCGCCGGCGTCATTGCCCGAAAGCGCCGCCAGCAGACCGGGACCCATAGCGCCAAAGATGGCCGCGATGGTCAACTTTTGCTTGGTGCCCGACTTTTGCTTGGTATTTTGCACGCGACCACCTAACCCATGACCGACATGGTGAGCAGCACCGCAGCGGCGCAGTACGCTACGCACGAGATCATGACGGCAATAACGTTCATGGCGGTGCCCGACGTGTTAAGGTCATGCTCGTCACGCCAGAACAGCACCATCAGGTAAATCACGGCGCTCATGTTGCCAACCAGGCAAATGATGGCAGCGATATTAAAGCAGCCGGTAAAGAGCTGCTCCTCAAACATGGGCGCATCGGGGAACGCGGCGGTGCGCACCAGCTGCGCGCACAGGTAGGTCACGAGCGAAAGGATCAGGCCCATACCCGTGCTCTGGAAGAAGAATCCCAGGTACGGTTTGGGCTCGTCGTCGTGGCCGTCGTACTCGAGGAAGTAGTTCTTGACGAACGACACCATGCGCGAGGCCGCCAGCAGCACGAGCGGCATGGCGCACATGGGGAACACCACCAGATGCGCGGAGCCGAGCGCCGTTCCCAGCACGGTCGCCATGATGCACGACGCGATGCCCCATACAACAACCCAGTACTGGCGATGCACGAACCAGCTGAGCACGTTCGTCGAGTCGTCCGACGCGCTATCGCCCGAGCCGACACCGGCGATCTGCAGGTCCTCCTGATGCTCCTCGGCGATAACGTCCATGGCGTCGTCGAAGGTCACGATACCCAGGATATGACGGTTCTCGTCGCAGACAGGGATGGCAACCAGGTCGTACTTGGTCATCTCGTCCGTCACGTCTTCCTGGTCCTCGTCGGGCGACACATAGACCAGGTCGCGATAGGCCAGCTGACCCAGCGTGGCGTCGCGGTCGGCTACGATCAGCGTGCGCAGCGAAAGCACGCCGGTCAGCATGCCGCTCGGATCCTCGGTATAGACGTAGTAAACGCTCTCGAAGTCCTCGTCGAGCTCGCGAATCGCCTCGATGGCATCGCCGACCGTTGCCGTGGCGGGCAGGGAGACAAACTCCGAGGTCATGATGCGGCCGGCGGTGTTGTCCTCATACCCCAGCAGGTTACGAATCGCCTTCTCCTCCTTGACGCCCATCAGGCGCAGGAGCTTCTCGGCCTTCTCGTAATCGAGCTCGTCGATCAGGTCAGCTGCATCGTCCGGGTCCATCATGGCCAGCATCGACGATGCGTCCGTGTCGGACAGGCCCTCGAGCATCTCGGTCATAAGCTCGTCGTCATCGAACTCCGAGATGGCCTCGGCGGCCTGGGCAGTATCGAGCTGCGCAAACACCTGCGCACGTAGGCGCGGGTCGAGCTGCTCGATAATGTCGGCGATGTCGGCAGGGTGCAGCTCACCGAGCGTCTTGTGCGACACCGAGAGTTGAATGTTCTTGGTCGAGCGGTCGAGCAGGTCCATGTAGGACCAAGCGATGATGTCCTCACTGAGCGGCTTGCCCAGGTGCTTCATAAAGCCTTCGACGATATGCTCGAGCGCGGGGCTGATGGCGCGTAGCAGACCGCGAGCACCGACCTCGGCGCCCAGCAGGCGCAGCTGGTTTTCGCCCGACATGGAAAACTTGATGTCGTTGACGCGCACGACCTTCATGCCCTGCGTGTCGACAATCTGCTTGTTGAGCACGTCACGGGCAAGCAAGAGTTCGGTCGGTTGCAGGTACGAAAAGCGAATTTCGGTAGCCGACGTCTTAAGGTGTACGCCCGTCTCGTCGATACGGTCGACCCATTTGCGCCAGCTGATCATAAACGGCGTCTTGCCGGGTCCGCGGAACGCGAGCGACGTCACGTGCGGAAAAACTTCGCCGGTAGCAATACCAAAATCGTTGACCACGCCGAGCTTTTCGCCGTCGACGTCCAAGACCGGCAATTTGAGCATCTCACTCAGATAATTCAATGGTGCTCCCCATCATTATTCCTCCGAACGCGGCCGCGCGTGCGGCGTCCGGGGGCTTCTGGATATGTATACGCATGCGCGGGCGGCACGCCGCTCGACGCTTACACCCCGTGCATGCGCAAAAAGCACCTGCATGGGGTCATCGACTGTATGGTCGAGGTTTGGATTTCACCTGTAACCTTTCTCTTGACCCTCATTAACCGCAGTAACTATAGCATCAGCATCGCCCTGCGGCATCGAATTTATGCGCTGCACATTGCAGGCATACCAAACGCTGACGCATCCGTGACATAGCCATTGGGGACGTTCTTAAACGACCACCCAATGACTACTCTGTGGTGTCGTCGTCCTCGGCAAGTTGGGGGAACACGGCATCCTTGGGCATGGTGACCTTCGTCAGCGAGGTGAGCTTTTTGCTCAGCGACGTGTCCGTCTTGACCAGGTCGCTGAGCGTCACGATCTTGTAGCCGTCGGCAATGAGGCCGTCGATAATCTGCGGCAGCGCCTCGAGCGTCTGCTCGGCGCATTCATCTCTGTCGGTGAGCAGCACGATATTGCCCGGCGTCACCGAATCGAGCACCGTCGAGACCTGCTCGTCGGCACCGTTGAGCAGCCAGTCGCCCGAGTCAATATTCCACGAGACCACGGCGGAGACCAGGTCCATCGAATCAATCCAGTTTTGCTCGTCAAAGGCAGCGTAGGGAGCACGCAGCAGCATCGTCTTCACGCCGGTCGCCGACTTAATCGCATCGGTGCCTTTCGTGATCTGTTCGCGTATCGCCTCACGGTCCTGACCCTTGAGCGAATCGTCGCTGTAGCTGTTGGATCCGATCTCGCACCCGGCATCGGCAATCGCCTTGGCCGTGGCAGACGAGGCCTCGACCGCATCGCCCGAAAGGAAGAACGTCGCGGTGACGCCCTTTTCCTTGAGCACCTGCAAGATCTGTTTGGTGGCGCCGCTCGGACCCTCGTCAAACGTCAGCGCCACGTACTTTTTGTTGCCCTTGGGCGCCACGCTGGCGCACGCAACAACGCAATCGGTGGCGGGCACAACCTCGCCGCGGTCTTGCGTCTTGCCCGACTGCTCACCAACCCACACCTCGGAGCGGCCCTGGACACCCCACGTCTGCACATACTCGATAGCGCCCGTGCCCTCGACCTTGAGCTTGGGCTCGATAACCGTAGCCTGAACCTCGTGCTTCTCGTAGGTGTTACGGCCATCCTTGACCGTCACCTTCTCGCCGCCCTCGAGTTCGCGGCTATCCCATTTGCCCTGCTTCACGCGCTTGCCGTCGACCTTCACCGACAGCTTTTCGCCCCCATGGCGCTTGAGCACGCTGTCATCGACGGCAAGCAGGTCGCCTGCGTCGTAGGTGCCAGTCAAATCCTGTTCGTCGATGAGATTCTGCAGCGTAGAGCCCACGCGCACTGCGGTCTTCTGGCCGTTGAGCTCCACGTCCACGCTGCGGTTGACGTAGCCCACGACGGCAGCGATAAACAGCACGAGTGCGCAACCCACGGCGATGAGCGCATAGGGCAGGCGAGACGAACGACGGGGTGTGCGGCTGTTGCCGATGCGAGCGCTGCGGTCGCTAAAGCCGCGGCTATGGTTGAGATACATCGCGCCGGGCTTACGGTGACGCTTGCGCTGACCGCTGGGCAGCTGCCCCAGGTCGCGGCGCGCCGTCGGACGCGCACCCGAACGCCCGTTTAAGTTGGATCCGTTTTGGCGCATATGCCCTCCCCCATAAACACAGCAAGCCGGAGCAACAGGTCTCCGGCTTGCCTCCCATCATTTGGTACGTCGCTATTTTGTAGCTTTTGACGAGCCTCCGCTCGCCTTTTGGTATTCGTCCTTAAAGGCCTTGAACATGCCGCGCGTCTTGCCGAGCTGCTTGCCCAGTGCGCGACTGCCCTTGTCCACGGCAACCGATCCCTTGTCGTCGAGCACCTTGGCGCCCTTTTTGACCTTGTCGCCCACCACGACGCTGGCCTCGGCGGCCTTGGCAGCCGCACCGCCCGAATACCCGAGCGACTTGACCTCGTCCGAGACGACCATCGCGCCGTTCTCGTAGCCGCGCAGCATCGTCGGCGGCACCTGCGTGTCACCAACCAAAACACTCGAAGCAGCACCGGCGGTCACATAGAATGCCTGCACGATGCCCGAGCGTGGCTTGAACTCAACATCCGAGCAATAGCCCACGACGTCGCCCGATTCCGTGCGCACGTCCATACCGACCCAGATGATGCAATCGTCCAGGTTGATGTCGAGGCGCTTGGCGGCGGCGGCATCGTACGTGTCCTTGACGTCATCGACCGCAATGGCGCCCTCGTAGACGCCAATGGCGTCGAGCGCTACGAATCGGTCGGGACGCTCGATCATGCCCGCGATATCGGACTGGCGGACCATAAAGCCGACCACGCGCGTACCGCCCGGGGTAAAGACCGGAAAGTGAATCTTTCCGAGCTTTTTAGGGCTGCGCGGCGTGCCGTCCTTTTTGGTGCGCTTGTCCTCGGTAGGCTTGCGATAGATCTTGGCGCCGACAAAATCCCCGGCGCGCATTATGCCTCGGTCGAGGGCTCCGCAGCCTCGGTATCAGCCTCGACGGCGTTCTCGACCACGACGTCGGCGGCAGGCGTCACGTTGCCGCCCGAAATGGCGTCGTTGAGCTGCTCGCGCAGCTGGTCCATGCGCTCGCGAGCCAGGTCGACCTTGGCGCGTAGGTCGTCGGTCTTGGCGTCGACCATCGGGCCAAAGTCATTCACCGCAGCACGGGCCTCCTCGGCGCTGTGCTCGTAGGTGTCGCGCATATTGTCCCAGGCGTCGTTGGCGATATCGGCAGCCATGGCGCGGGTCTCGGCGCCCGAGCGCGGGGCCAGAGCAACGCCGACAATAGCGCCGGCAGCGGCACCAAAAAGTGCGCCGGAGACAAAGCTGAAAGTCTTACCCATGATCATTCCTCTCCTGCGGGCACGTCGGTGCCCACCGTTTGAATGCTGTCCATTATACCCGCAGCGCATCACTTGCCGCTCCGCTCATCTGCGTACGGCAAAGGCGCAGGTACGTGATGGCGATAAACGCGTAGGCCTACTCCTGGGGCATAGCCGGCATGGCCACCGTGGCACCCGGGTCCTCGCCGGCGCCGTCCACGAGCGGCAGGCCGCCCTCATGCGCAGGTCCTGCCGGAACCGTCGCCGCACCGCCAAAGACGGCAGCGGAGGCCTCGTGGTTCTCGGCAACCGCACCCTCGGTATCAATCGCCACCTGGGGCTCGTCGTCAAAGTTGGGGACGCCCTGGGGCTCGGTGGGAACGGGCTCGGCGGTCGCATCGGCAACGGGCTCGGCGTCGACCGGCACATCGCCCTCGTCAGCGCCCTCGTCCTCGGCAGCATCTTCGCCGTTCGCAGCGGCGACGGCCTCGTGAGGATCCTTGCCCTCGGCCTCGGCGCGCATGCCCAGCACCAGGTTGCGCAGGCCCGCGACCGTGCCCTCCACGTCGGGGGCAGGCTGGTCGGCGTGCAGGTACGCCCAGTCCATCATAAAGGTGGCCGAAGACAGCGCACCGATGGCCAGCGCGTCGTCGGGACACGAAAGCTCAACCTCAAAAACGCGCTCGTCGTGCTCGCTTACGCGCGTGCGGCCGCACGAGATGCTACCGGCAAGACCGGTCTCGTTCATGAGCTCGACCGTCACATGCTCAAGCAGATGGCAAAGCTCGGTCTGGCCCATGCAGTCCTGGAACTCGCGGCCGGAATCACCCAGGCACAGGTGCTTGGCAATCGCCGGCACCAGGTAATACACGCGCGCCGTAGCCTCGATATCCTCCGAGGTCATGAGCGGCATGCCGGGGTTCACCAGCACGTGCGCGCAGATCTTGTCCTCGCTGACGGTGACCTTAAGGATGTTGAACAGGCCTGCCATAACTCTCCCCTACTCTTCCTTGTCCTACTCGTCGCCGTCGTGCGGATTCGCGGAACCCGCACCCGACGTCGTCGGCTCGTCTACCGAAGACTCGGAATCCTTCTTATCGGTTTCGGCCGGAGCGATCACGCGAATGAGCGAGATGCGCTGGCCACGCATCGACTGCACTTTAAACTTGTACCCCGCAACCTCAAACACCTCTCCGATGTCGGGCACCGAGTCGCAAAGCTCCAAAATCCAGCCGGCGATGGTCTCATAATCATCGCTTTCCTCAAGCGGCCAACCAAGCTCAATCGCGTCATCGCACGAAAAACGCCCATCAACGAGCCACTCGCGGCGCGAAAGGCGCGTGAGATACTTGTTGTCGGGGTCGAACTCGTCCTCGATCTCGCCGACGATCTCCTCGACGATGTCCTCGATAGTGATAATGCCGGCCGTGCCGCCGTACTCGTCCACGACCACCACGATCTGGTCGTGCGAGGTCTGCATCTCGGACAGCAGCGGCAGGATGTCCTTGGTGTCGGGCACAAAGGTGGCGTCGCGCAAAAAGCCGGCGATGGGCTGGTCGCCCTTGCCGTCGAGCGCGGGCTGAATCAGGTCCTTGATGTGCGCAATGCCGGCGACGTTGTCGGGATCCTCGTGATAGACGGGGATGCGGCTAAAGCCGGTCTGGCGCATGGTGGACAGCACGTCGGCGACCGTCTCGTCGTCCTCGCACATGGTGGTGTCCACGCGCGGCACCATGACCTCGCGGGCAACGGTGTCGCCCAGGTCGAAGATCTCGTGGATCATGCGCTTTTCCTCGTCGAGCAGGTCGTCCTGCTCCGAGACCATGTACTTGATCTCTTCTTCCGAGACGTTCTGACGGTCGTCGGCACTCTTGATGCGCAGGATGCGGGCCAGGCCATCGGAGCAAGCGCCGGTCAGCCACACGAGCGGACGAGCGATCTTTTGGAAAAACGACAACGGTCCCACGACCTGCTTGGACACGCCCTCGGCATTGGCCAGGCCGATGCGCTTGGGGACGAGCTCGCCGATCACGATGGACACGAAGGCGACCGCGACGGTGATGATGACCGGCGCCAGGCCGCGCGCGATGGCGGAGAGCGGCGCGATGCCAAAGCTCATGAGCCACGTGGCGAGCGGGTCGGACAGACTCGTCGAGGCGACGGCGGACGAGGCGAAGCCCACGAGCGTAATGGCAACCTGGATGGTGGCGAGCAGCTGGTCGGAGTCGGCAGCCAGCTTAATGGCACGCTCGGCGCGCTTGTCGCCTTCCTCGGCCTCGTGCTCCAACACGGCGCGCTTGGCCGTGGTGAGCGCCATCTCGGACATAGAGAAGTAGCCGTTGATGAGGGTCAAAACGAGGGTGGTGATAAGGGAGATGGTTATGTCCATCGGGAGTTTCTCGAACCTCCAAGATTCGGGACGTCGGATTGAAACGTTGGTGGCGGATGGGGCAGTTGCACCCGGCGGGCGCCCGGACGGGTCCGCGGGCGCAGGCGCGATCGCTAGATTACGAAGAGGATCACCGCCATGAACTGGAAGATGCTGCCGGCGAGCACCCACAGGTGGAACACGCTGTGCAGGTAGCGCACGTTTTTGGCGATATAGAACGGCACGCCCACGGTGTAGCACACGCCACCGACGGCAAGCAGGGCAAGCGCGACGGGGTTCAACAGCGCCACAAGCTCAGGCAGCTTAAAGACGACAAGCCAGCCCATCAGCAGGTAGACCAGGCCGCTTACCCAGTGCGGCTGACGCTCGCGCAAAAAGCACTCGAGGGCGATGCCGATGATGGCGATGGCCCACACGGCAAAGAACAGTATGGCCCCGCCGTCGTTTGCCAGTGTAATGAGGCAAAACGGCGTATAGCTGCCCGCAATGAGCAGGTAGATGCAGCTATGGTCGATGATGCGGAATACGCGCTTGGCACCCGCGGGCTGAATCGCGTGGTAAAGCGTGGAGGCCAAGTATTCAAGGATAATGCTGACGCCGTAGACAATCGCCGCGGCCATATGTGCCGGACCGCCGCCGCGCAGGGCAGCGAATACGATCAGGAGCACCAGGCCCGCGATACCCAGCAGGCAGCCAACACCATGGGTGACGGAGTTCATGATCTCCTCACCCACCGTGTAGTGTGGAACGGCCGCGGTCTTGGGTCGCGGCTTAGAACTGTCGCTCGAATCGGACATGCCGGTTACATCCTCCAACGTAAAGAGTTCTCAACACTATATCAAAGCGTCTAGGTACGTGCGAAATTTGCACCATACGTGACCTTTCGTTTACCCATTCTTTGCCTGTTGACGCATCAACGGCGAACGTCCATAATGCGCTTGCATTAAATGTTGATGTATTAACATCTTATAGGAAAGCTTCTCATGTCTCAAAACGCACGTTCCCATCGAAAGCTCAAGATAGCCGGCGTCGTTGCGCTGGTGGCTGTCGTTGCGCTGCTCGGATTTGCCGGCAACTTTCTGTTTGACTTCGCGCTGAATCCCCAAGCGCCGTACACCATGAAGATGATGCAGGATAGCAAGAACGCCGAAAAGGACGAGCAGCCGGATGCCGAGGATACCGAGGCGCGGGCATGGTTTAAAGAGAACCGCGAGAGCAGGAGCCTCACCGCGGACGACGGGACCGAGCTTGCCGCCTGGTATTTTGCTGCGTCGGAGAGCACGCACGACTACGCCGTCTGCCTGCATGGATATACCAACGAGCCCATCGGTATGGCCCGATACGTCAAGCGATTCCACGACCGCGGCATGAACGTACTCGCGCCCGCCGCGCGCGCCCACGAGCGCTCCGGCGGCGACTATATCGGCATGGGCTGGCCCGAGCGGCTCGATGTCGTCGCATGGATCGAGCAAATCGTTCAGGCTGACCCCGAGGCACGCATCCTGGTCTTTGGCGAGTCGATGGGTGCGGCAACCGCCATGAACGTCGCGGGGGAATCTCTGCCCGCAAACGTGAAATGCATTATCGAGGACTGCGGTTATACGAGTGTTTGGGACGAGTTTTCTCTGCAGCTCAAGAACGTGTTCGGCTTGCCCAGCTTTCCCTTGCTCGATGTAGCAAACTTGGTATGCAACGTGCGCGCGGGCTACGACTTTCATAAGGCGAGCAGCGTGGAGCAACTCAAACACGCGACGGTTCCCATGCTGTTTATCCACGGCGACCAGGACACTTTTGTGCCGTACGATATGCTCGACCAAAACTACGACGCGTGCGCCAGCAAGGTCAAGCAAAAGCTCACCATCCATGGCGCCACCCACGCCAAGAGCGCGCAGGTCGACCCCGAACTCTACTGGAACACGGTCGGCAACTTCCTCGACGAGTATTTTTAGGCAAAAAGCAACGTCTGGGGTTTTGTTGCCAAAAAACGGTTTGTGGTCGGCGGGATTCGATTTTTCGCCGCACTTCCAAAAAGCCGCCCGTGAGCGCTGTGCTCACGGGCGGCTTTTGCTAACGTTGCGCTACAAATGCGCTTGTTTTGTCCAATAGCTAGGCGCTACTTGACCTCGATGAGCTCGTACTCGCTCGTGCCCAGGCCGATTTTTTCGGCGTGCGCGATGCACGCGCGCCAGTCGGTGTCGGGATGCGTGATGCAGAAGGGGTCGCGCGCCTGCTCGCCCTCCAGATGCTCGTGATTGTGCTCCATCTTGGCCGCGCTATCGGTGAGCTCGGTGTTGGGCAGCGGCTCGGATGCCATGACGGCATCGGCGCAGGCCTGGTCGATGGCGACCGGGTCGAAGCTCGCGAACATGCCGATATCGTTGACGATAGGCGTGTCGTTTTCGGGATGGCAATCGCAGTTGGGGCTGATGTCCATGGCAAGCGAGATGTGGAAGCTCGGGCGGCCGTCGACAACGGCCTTTGTATACTCGGCGATCTTGCAGTTGAGCACGTCGGCCGCGGCGTCATAGCCGGGCTTGATGCAGTCCTGGTTGCATGCCGCAATGCAGCGGCCGCAGCCCACGCAGCGATCGTGGTCGATGGTGGCCACGTGCACCGTGTGAGTAGCGCCGCTGGCAAGCTCGCGCTCGCGGGTGTCGTCAAACGAGATAGCGCTGTGTGCACAGATCTTTTCGCAGGCACGGCAGCCAATGCAGTGCTCGGTCGCGACGTTCGGCTTGCCGGCGGCATGCTGCTCCATCTTGCCGGCGCGGCTGCCGCCTCCCATGCCCAGGTTCTTCATGGCGCCGCCAAAACCGGCCTGCTCATGACCCTTAAAGTGGGTGAGGCTAATCACGATATCGGCGTCCATGAGCGCCTGACCGATCTTGGCCTCGTGCACATACTCGCCGCCCTCAACCGGGACGAGCGCCTCGTCGGTGCCCTTGAGGCCGTCGGCGATGATGATCTGGCAACCCGTGGCATACGGGGTAAAGCCGTTCTGGTAGGCGGTGTCGATGTGCTCGAGCGCGTTTTTGCGGCTACCGACATAGAGCGTGTTGCAGTCGGTGAGGAAGGGCTTGCCGCCCAGCTCCTTCACCACGTCGGCGACGGCGCGAGCGTAGTTGGGGCGCAAAAAGCTCAGGTTGCCCAGCTCGCCAAAGTGAATCTTAATGGCGACGAACTTGTTCTCAAAGTCGATCTGCTCAATACCGGCGTGACGGATGAGGCGCTTGAGTTTGTCGAGCTGGCTCTCGCGAGCATGCGTGCGCAGGTTGGTGAAGTACACCTTAGCGGGTGCTGCGGGTGCAGTTGCGGTCATAGATATATCCCCTCGGTCTATATGGCGTTACAGACATAGAGGATGGTACCAGTTAAAGCAGAGTTAAAGTCAAGTACGACACCTAGTCGTTGGGAACGTTCTTAAATGACTACTCTTGGACTTTGAGGGCTTCGGCCAGACTGACGCGCTTGATGGAGCGCGTGTGTAGCAGCGCCACGACCAGGTAGGTCGCAAAGCCAATGCCGACGCATGCAGCCATAGACCAAGCGGGCACGTAGATCTCGATATTGCCGTTGTAGGCGAGCAGCATCGAGCGGAAGATGGCCGTGAGCGAGCCAATAATGACCGGCAGGCTCAGCACGAGCGACGCCGCCACGCACAGCGTGATCGAGCGGATGTACAGATGCGAGATCTCGCTATCGCGATAGCCAAAGACTTTCATGTAGCTGATCGAACGGGCGCTGTGGTCGATCACCGCCTTGGTCAGCAGGTACATAAACAGCAGGAAGATAAACACCGCGAGCCCGATCATCATTCCGATCATTTTGCTCATCATGCCGATGAACTGGTCGCCCACGGCCCGCATGTCGTCGGGCGTGGTGTCGCCGGCAAAGTAACGAGCATCGAGGTCGAGCTTCTCGTCGCTCACATAGCCGTTAAAGTAGGCGGCGTCGTTGCCGAACAGCTCGTTAAAGTCGTCGATACTCATATAGATATTCATGTCCGACTTGGAACCCCAGGCACAGTCCTTGCCCGCGTACTCAAGGGAATAATGCTCGCCCTCGTACTTGTCGATGAGCGTGACCTTCTGGCCCTCGCTCCAGCCAAACTTGTCGAGCAGGCCGCCGCCAAAGACGACGCGCCCATCGCCAACGTTGAGGTCTTTCCAATAGCGCGAATCGGGCGAGATGCCGTAGACGGAAATCGTCTCCTCGCCATTACCATCGCCGCGGTCGTATTGCAGCTGGTAAACGGCATATTTCTCGGCCTGCGCGATTGCGCCCGCGCCGTTGTCAATCGTGTTGACCGGGTGAATGTCGTCGTTGTCAGTGTCGATCTTAGAGGCCTTGTCGATCAGGTCGATAGCCTCGTCGCGGTCGCAGCCGAGGGCATCGGCAAGGTCATCGAGGCGCGCATAAAGCGCATCCTTCTTGTCCTGGACCTTGGTAAGCGCATCCTGCGCCGCAGTCAGGCTCTCGGCAGACGGAGATGCGGTCGCGGCATCGGCTGCCGTCTGCGCCGCATCGGCCGCGTCGTCAAGCTCGTCATCGGCATCACGGGCGGCGGAAAGCAGCGCGCCGTCCACCGACTGCAAGCGCTCGAGTGCTGACCACTGCTCGCGCTCCTCGGCAGTGCCCTCGAGCTCCAGCGGCGCCTTGAGCGTGTACTGGTGCTCGGCGACCAGGCTTGTCTCGAGGTTGTCCGCGTAGTGCGTCATCGTGGGCAGAATCGCCAGGCCAAAGAGCAGCAGCAGCGAGGCAAACGCAATGCCCACAAAGAGCGTGGCAAAGTTGCCCAGGTTGCGCAGAAAGATACGCAGGCGGAAGCGGGAAACAAAACCCATGCGCTCCGGCAGTTGCATACCGCGCTTGGTGCCCGATTTGCCGCTCGCCTCGTGACGAAGAAACTGCAACGGCGTCTTGCCCATCTTGCGAAGCAGACCCGCCAGCGTGATGAGGATGAGCGCAGCGGCGGGAACCACAGCGCACTTCACAAAGATCCCCCAGCTCCAGTACACCTGGAAGGGAGGCAGGCTGTACGAACCGTAATAGAGGCTGCGCATGGGCTCGGTAAAGAACACAACGCCGAGCGCGGTGCCCAAAAGCGCCGCGATCACGCCCACGATGGCGGGAAGCGCAAGGTAGTGCAGGACGATCTCGCGTCGACGATAGCCGCTGGCGAGCAGCGTGCCGATGATGGCGCTCTCTTCCTCGATGGTGGCGTCGGTAAGGACCACAAAGACGAACGCCATGATCACGATGATGATGTCGAGCAGCGTCATCCACATCATGGAGTCGCCGTCTACGTCGTCGCGCGCATAGCCAATGCCCTGGTTGGAATCGGCATCGACCAGATCGTCCACGCGCGCATCGGCGTCGGTCAGCGCCTCGACCATATCCTGCTCCGCATCGATGCGATCTGCAGTGGAGAGATCGCGATCGGTAAAGGTAAAGGAATAGGTGTAGGCGGGTGCGCCGCCAGCGTCCTCGAGCGCGGCAAAGCCGGCGTCGCTGATCTCGGCCACGCCATAGGTGATGGTGTTCACCGTAAAGTCCGAATTGTTGAGGAACAGCGCCTGGCTATCGGGCTGGGTCATGATGCCGCAGATGGTGTAGGTGCGACCCTCGAGCTCGACCTTATCGCCCACGGACAGGTTGTTATTGGTGGCAAAGACACGGTCGATGGCCACCTCGTCGTCCGCCTTGGGTTCCTTGCCCTCACAGTAGGACGCGATATCGACCTTGGTGCGGTGCGCATAGGTGCGCAGCGTGCGCTTGGTGCCGTCGTCGCCGGACACCTTTTTGATAATGGCGTCAATGGAGCAATTCTTGTAGAGCGTGACGCCGCCGACGTCGCCGGCTGCATCCTCGGCGGCCTTGAGTTGATCGTCGGTAGCCTCGAAGGAGGTGGTCACGCGGCCGTCCTCAATCGTGTACGCATCGCGCATGTCGTCGATAAGGCAGCCGATGGAATGCGCTGCGAGCAAAAAGCCCGAGGTGAGGGCGATGCTTCCGCACATAAGAAGAAAGATGCCCAGGTACTTGCCGATATTGCGGCGCAGCTCGCGCGGGAGACGTTTTGCGAGAGGTGTCATGGCGCCGCCTACCAATCGAGCTCGGCGGCCGCGACGGGCGACTCGTTGAGCTCATCCTCGACGATGCGTCCGTCGCGCAGGCGCAGCACGCGGTTGGCCATGCGGGCGATGGCGGCGTCGTGCGTGACGATGATGATGGTGCAGCCGTACTCGTGATTGACATCCTCCATGAGCTGCAGGATTTCCTTGGACGTCTTGTAGTCGAGCGCGCCCGTGGGCTCGTCGCACAGCAACAGACCCGGGTTCTTGACGAGCGCACGGCCGATGGCGCAGCGCTGCTGTTGGCCGCCCGAAACCTGACGCGGGAACTTGTTGCGGTGCTCGTAGAGGCCCAGCGAACGCAGCAGGTCGTCGACATTGAGCGGGTTTTTGGACAGGTGCTCCGTGACCTCAATGTTTTCCTTGATGGTGAGGTCGGGCACCAGGTTGTAGAACTGGAAGACAAAACCCAGCTCACGGCGTCGATACTCGCCAAGGTCGGTAGGCTTGAGCACCGTGAGGTCGCAGCCGTCCACCATGATGGAACCGCCGTCGGCATCCTCCAGGCCGCCGATCAGGTTGAGAAAGGTCGACTTGCCCGAGCCCGAGGGCCCCAGCATGACGCAGATCTCGCCGCGGTTGATGGACGCGTCGATGCCATCGAGTACCGTCAGGCGCGCATCACCGTCGCCGTAGTGCTTTTTGAGATCCTTAACCTGGACGTAGGCTTCCTGCGTTGCCATGGTATCCCCCATTGTTAGCCTCGTACTACTTTATGAACGTAATAGTAAACCTTGGTGAACTATTTTGGGGCGAGGCCTAGGATTTATTTCAGACTAGGCGCGGGATTTGGCGCGTGAGAGGGCCAGGCCTACGGCGGCAATGGCGGCGGCGAAGAGCACGGTGACGCCCAGGTCGCAGGCGATGTCGCCCAACACGGCAGACGTCAGGTCCGAAGCAAGCGCCTTGCCGATCGCGTCGTTCACCCAATACGTCGGCACAAAGTGCGCCACCGTCTGCACGGCCGAGCCCATGAGCGACAGCGGCATCCAAGCGCCGCCCAAAAACGTCATGAGCATGCCGAGCAGGTTGCCCACACCGTTGAGCAGCTCCTCACGCGCACCCAGGCTCGAAAGGGCAAAGCCAACGGCCAGAGGCGTGCACGCCAGGGCAAACGTCGCCGCCAGCGCCAGGCACACACGACCCACGCCGACCTCGGCAACCGCGCCGGCAAAGCCCACGACGCCCATCATGCTCGACACAAACCAGATGCAGACGGTGAGCACTGCGGCAGCCGCGAACACGGCAAGCGAGCGCTGGCGCTCGGAGACCGGGCCGGCCTCCATGCGGCGCACGCGCTCGGGCTCGTTCATGCCCGAGAACACCAACCCCACCGATACGATGACCGACGAGATAATCGCGTACGCGCCAAAGTTGAAGTACGACTCGAGCGTGGCGGCGGCTGTCGAGTCAACCTTGACCTGCTCAATCTCGACCTCCGCGCGCTTCGCGGCAGCATGCTCGGCAGCCTTGGCAACGTCGCCGTTGGAGGCAGCGGGCTCAAGCGCCGCCGCAGCGCCCGCGAGCGAGATCCAGCGCGAGGCCTCGGCAGACGAAAGCGCCGCCGCCATGGTGCCGGCACCGTAGGTCACATCGAGCTTGGGCAGGGACTCCCCCACGCGGGCGGCTGCAACGAGGTCGTCCTCAAACCCCTCCGGGATAAAGAACACGCAGTCGGCGCTGCCCTTGGCGCTGTTGCTCTTGGAGAGCGCGTCCGCAAGGTCGTAGGTGTCGTCGCCGACGCCCATGACCAGGTCAAAACGCGAACCTAGGTGCTTGGTGAGCGCACGTGAAAGATCACTGCCGTCGCGGTCGACCACGATCACGTTGGCATCGTAGGGCTTGTACTCGGTGAGCTGCGACGAGTTCCAGCTCACCGAGGCCGCGATGAATACGCCCATGAGCGAAATGAACACCGTATAGATGAGCAGGTAGAATGGGTGCGCCAGCGCCATGCGAAGCGCGGTCTTAAAGGTGCTCATAGCGGCTCCTTCCAAAGATCAGCGTAGCGGCGGCGACAAACACCAGCGTCATGAGGACCAGCGCGCCGGCGCGAACGGCAAAAGGTCCCAAGTCTTCAAAGAAATACAGGCGGTTGAACATGTCGCAGATAAGCTTGACGGGGTTGAGCCAGCACTCAGCCGGGCAGGCGCGGGCAACGTCGTCGGCAAGCGCCATCGCTGGCTCGCCGTAGAGGCCGGCGAACAGGGCGCACGTAGTGGCAAAGCCCGTGAGGATGCCGGACTTGGACGCCTTGCCGCCCTTAACGGGAAGCGTGCCCACAAAGAGCCCCAGGCCCGTGGCGGCAAGCGCGGAAGCGGCGCCGCCCACCAAACACAGCCCCTCGCGCCCGCCAAAGTCGACGCCCACGACCAGGCGCACGTAGCCGATTGCGATCGTCATCGAGGCAAAGGAGACCAGCCACGAGCCCACAAAGATACCGGCCAGCGACGCCGTCTTGGAAAGACCGCCCACACAGCGACGCGCGCCAAGGCCCGACAGATTGGGCTGCAGATCGACGACGCTCAAGGCGGCAAACTCGGCAGACATCATCGCTACCAGGCCAAAGAGCGCGTAATAGTAGATGACCGTGCCGTCGGGCGTGGTGCGCGTCAGGCTTACGCGGCGGGTGCCGCCCTCGAGCGACAGGGCGCGCGCAACCGCCTCCGGGTCGGCGAGCGCCGCCGGGTTGTCCTGGGCAATCTGGGACATGAGCTCGGCATTTTGTGTATACGAGCTTGCCACCGTCTCCAGGATGCTGCGATCGGTGAGCACCGATGATGCGCGCGAGCTGTCGTAGCTCGATAGCAGTGTGAGCTTGGGTGCGCCTGCGTCGTCGACCGTATAGATGCCCGCGACCTCGCCGGCCTTAAGCGCACGGTTCGCATCGGCTGCGTCGTCGCACTCGTGGATCTCGAGCAGCTGATTGTCGCTCTCCTTGGCAAGCGAAGCCGCCGCATCCTTAAAGGTCGAGGCGTCCCAGGCCTCATCCGCTACGACAGCCACTGGCACCGGGTCGATCTTGCCGTCGGAGCTGAGGTTCGCAAACATAAACATAAACATCGTGGAAAGCGCGATGGGAAAGAGAGCGCCCCAAACCCACGTGCTCGGCCGGCGCAGCAGCGTCTTGACCGTAATGATAATGGTGTTGAACATGGCCGCCCCCTAGTCGCGCAGCTCGCGGCCGGTGATCTCGAGGAACACGTCGTTGAGGGTCGGTGGCTCGCTCCACACGCGGCCGAGCGCAACGTCGGCAGCGCGCAGCGTGTCGAGGATGTCGACCAGATTGTGCGGACTCGTCTCGCAGGTGCAGACGAGCTCGCCGCCGGACAGCTCGACGCTGAGCACGTGCTCGAGGGCGCGCAGCCGCTCGACCGTGGCTGGCTCGACGGCGCCCACCTCGACGGTCACGCGCTCGCCCATCTGAATCATGCGTTTGAGCTCGTCGTTGGTGCCCTGCGCCAGCACGCGGCCGCCGTCCATGATCATGATGCGGCTGCAGATCTGCTCGACTTCCTCCATGTAATGGCTGGTATACACCACCGTGGCGCCCTCGTCGCGCAGGCGGCAGATGCCCCCCAGGATGGCGTTGCGGCTCTGCGGGTCGACCGCCACCGTGGGCTCGTCAAAAAAGATGAGCTCGGGCTTGTGCGCGATGCCGCAGGCGATGTTGAGGCGTCGCGCCAGGCCGCCCGAGAGCTTGCCGGGGCGGAACTTGGCAAAGTCGCCCAGGCCGACAAAGTCGATGGCCTCGTCGACCAGCGCGCGGCGGCGCTTGCGGTCGTTGACGTAGAGGCTGCAGAAATAGTCGATGTTCTCGCGCACCGTAAGCTCGTCGAACACCGCCACCTGCTGCGGCACCACGCCGATGCGGCGCTTGAGGTCGTAGCGGGCGGGCGTCATGGGCTCGCCGAACAGTTCGATGGTGCCCTTGTCGTAGGCGAGCAGCTGCAGGATGCAGTTGATGGACGTGGTCTTGCCCGAGCCGTTGGGGCCCAGCAGGCCAAAGATCTCGCCGGGGGCGATGCTCAGGTTAAAGTGGTCGAGCGCAATAAGATCGTCGTAGCGCTTGACGAGGTTTTCGACGTGGACGATATCTGTCATGAGACGGCCCTTCCGTTGATTGCGGCCCGGTACGATTGCATCATCGCAGGAGCCGCCGGCGCGCGCCAGTGAGCTTTGTCACGAGTGTGGGGCTTGGCCGCGTGGCCTGCCGACGCTCCCACTTTGCCGCGCGGGAGGAATGTCACGGTTGCGCAGGCGGCCCCTCCACCACGCGCGGCTTCGCGTACAATACCCGTATGAACAGGCTTTTCGACAAATCGATCGTTTTGGCGTGCTGTATTGCGGCCGCCATGGGTCTTGCTGTGGACGCTCGCCTGGTCGCGGCGTTTTGCCTTGGCGTTATTGCCACCTCGCTGGCCGAAGTCGCACAGGGGGAACGCACGCGCCGCACAAGCGAGGCCGCGAGCTGCGCTTACATCATCGCGGCTGTCTTTGTGCCGCCGTTTGTGCCGTTTGCGCCTCTCGCTCTCTATGACATTGCGCGGCGGGTGCGCCGTGAGCACGTCTGGGTCGCGCTGGGCATTGTCTCCGCTTTTACCTTTGCGCTCGTCGCGGACCTTTGCACCGACGCGCTCACCGCCCGAGCGCTTCTGCTGACCGCCGTCCTTTCAGTTGCCGCCATCTTGCTATCGCTACGTACCGCCCAGCTGGAGCGCGAACAGCAGCGCATGCGCCGCATCCGCGACGAGCTGCAGGAACGAGCCCTCGCACTCGAGGCGCGCAACCGCGATCTAGCTGACCGCCAGGACTACGAAGTCGAGCTCGCGACGCTCGCCGAACGCGCCCGCATCGCGCGCGAGATCCACGATAACGTCGGGCACCAGCTCACGCGTGCCTCGCTGCAGACCGAGGCCCTGCGCGTCGTGCACGCCGACGAGCCCGGCGTCGCCGCCGATTTCGCCGACGTCAAACGCACGGTTGACGAGGCGCTCCAGCTTGTGCGCACTAGCGTCCATGCGCTCAACGACAACGCTGTCGACCTTTCCGTGCAGCTCGAACGCATTGTTGAAGGCGCACGCTCGGACGGCGGCCCGCAGATTGAGCTCGAAGTTTTGGCCGAGCATGCGCCCGCCAACGTCGCCAACTGCTTTGCGGCGGTGCTGCGCGAGGCGCTTTCCAACGCCATGCGCCACGCTTGCGCCCAAACCGTCACCGTACGATGCATGGAACATCCGTCGTTTTACCAGCTTGTCGTTACCGACGATGGCGCGGGCGGGGTCCAAGCAAGCGGCCGCGGCGCTGCGGAGGGCATGGGGCTCGCCTCCATGCGCGAGCGCGTCGAGGCGCTTGGCGGCACCTTCACCGCCGGCCCGCGCGCCGGCACCGGCGGCTGGCGTGTGTTTGCCACCGTTCCCAAACAGCAAGGAGATGAGGGCCGATGAGGCTCATCGTTGTCGACGACGACCGCTTGGTGGTCGATTCGCTCAAGATTATCCTGGGCGCCCAGCCGCAGATCGAGGTAGTGGGCACCGGCGCCAACGGCAACGACGCGGTTTCGCTCTATGCCGAACACGCGCCTGATATCGCACTGCTCGACATCCAGATGCCGGGGCGTGACGGACTTTCGGCGGCACGCGAGATCCTCGAGCGCGACCCTTCGGCGCGCGTGGTGTTTCTGACGACATTCTCGGATGACGAATACATTGTGTCGGCGCTCAAACTGGGCGCGCGCGGCTACTTGATTAAAACCGACGTCGCTGCCATCCCTCCCGCGTTGACGCAGGTCATGGATGGCAAACGCGTGCTCGAGGGCAAGGCGATCGAAGATATCAACTTTGATGGGGCGGACGTCGAGGCCGGCGCGACCCGCCGGCCCGCCGCCTTTGCCGGCCTGACCGACCGCGAGTTCGAAGTCGCCGAGCTCATCGCCCGCGGCCTCGATAACAAGGAGATTGCCGCCACCGCCTATATGGGCGAAGGCACCGTACGCAACCACATCAGCTCGATCCTTGCCAAAATGGGCCTACGCAACCGCACGCAGATCGCCATCGCCTACCTGCGAGGCTAGCCGCTGGCTGCCGCCAATTTGATGCCATTCCAAAACTATGCCGGTTTACTACGATGAACCGCATATCTCCGACCACGGCAAATTGCGCACTTACAAAACCGCAGGTAGAACACTTGCGATATTTGCAAAAATGCGGGTGTGGTCAGGAATCTCGGATTCATCGTAGTAAACCGGCATAGTTTTGTTCGGGCGGCCC